>CAYWPB010000006.1:0-41963 GCA_964458725.1 uncultured Nevskia sp.
TGCGCTTGGGGGCGCCGACGATGGCGTCCACCGGGCAGGCCTGGACGCACTTGTAGCAGCCGATGCAGACCTGCTCGTCGATCAGGGCGACGAGATCGGCGGTGGGCTCGACGCCGTTGGCAGGATTTAACGGCAGTGGCGCGCAGCCGAGCAGCTTGGCCAGGGCGGCGATGGTCGCCTTGCCGCCGGGCGGGCACTGATTGACGCCGGCGCTGCCGGCGACGATCGCGTCCGCGTAGGGCTTGCAGCCGTCGTAGCCGCAGCGCGCGCACTGCGTCTGCGGCAGGAGGGCATCGATGCGGTCGGCGAGAGCAGCGGACACGGGCCGAAAACTGGATTCCCGCCTACGCGGGAACGACAAGATAAGGCGGCTTGCGCCGCCCCTGGATCCCGGCTTTCGCCGGGATGACCACGCTGCGGGTTTGCTGAGGCGGCTTGCGCCGCCCTTGGATCCCGGCTTCCGCCGGGATGATCATGCTGCGCATGATCACTTCACCCGCATCCCCGGCTCGGCGCCGGAGTCCGGCGACAGCAGGAAGGGTTTGCCGTCGCCATGGCTGGCGGCGAGCACCATGCCCTCGGACATTCCGAAGCGCATCTTGCGCGGCGCGAGGTTGGCGACGACCACGGTGAGGCGGCCGATCAGGGCTTCCGGCGCATACTGCGACTTGATGCCGGCGAACACCTGGCGCTTGCCCAGTTCGCCCAGGTCCAGTGTGAGCTTGAGCAGCTTGTCGGCACCTTCCACGCTTTCCGCATTCTCGATGCGGGCGATGCGCAGCTCGATCTTGCCGAAGTCCTCGATCGAGGCGTAGGTGGCGGCCGGCGCCGCAGGCGTGGGAGCAGCGGCGGCTTTCGCCTTTGCCTCCCCTCCCGTTGCGGGAAGGGCCTGAGGGGAGGGGTTGGTCGTTTTCGCCGCGGCTTTTTCAGCCGGCGCGAGGTCTTCCTTGGAGCTTTCCACCATGGTCTTGGTCTGCGCGGGGTCGATACGGGTGACGAGGGGCTGGTAGGGGCGGATGGCGTGGCCGAGCAGTGGCTGCGCGGCGTCGGCCCAGGCCAGCGGCGGGATGTTGAGGAAGCTCTCGGCCTGCGCCGCCAGCTGCGGCAGCACCGGCTTGAGGTACAGGGTTAGTAGTCGGAAGACATTGATGTATGTGGTGCAGAACTCGTGAAGCCAAGTGCGCGCTTTTTCATCCTTTGCGGCAAGCCAAGGCGCACCGTTTTGAATGCGTTCATTGGCGAAGTCTGCAAGGCTCATCACAATGCGAAGTGCTTCCGAATAGTCCCGATTTTCGAAAGAACTTGCGATTCGCGGTGCCGCATCGGCGATGCGCTGATAGTCAATAGCATCGTGCAGCCTATCGGCCAACTTGCCGCCGAACAGCTTCTCGACGAACCCGGCGCAGCGGCTGGCGATGTTGACGTACTTGCCGACCAGGTCGCTGTTGACGCGCGCGACGAAATCCTCGAGGTTGAGGTCGAGATCCGACACGCCCGGCGCGAGCTTGGCGGCGAAGTAGTAGCGCAGGTATTCCGGGTTGAGGCCGACGTCAAGATAGGTGCGCGCCTTGATGAAGGTGCCGCGCGACTTGCTCATCTTGGCGCCGTCCACGGTCAGGTAGCCGTTGACGGACAGCCCGGTGGGCTGGCGCAGCTTCGCGCCATGCAGCATTGCCGGCCAGAACAGGCCGTGGAAGTTGACGATGTCCTTGCCGATGAAATGCCACATCTCGTACGGCGAGCCGCTGCCGATCACCTGCTCCAGCTTCGCCGTATCGCCGCCGAGGAAGGCCAGCAGGCTGGCGTAGTAGCCGATCGGCGCGTCGAGCCAGACGTAGAAGAACTTGCCCGGCTTGTTGGGAATGCCGAAGCCGAAGTAGGGCGCGTCGCGCGAGATATCCCAGTCCTTGAGGCCGCCGTCGGTCCACTCCTTCAGCTTGGCTTTGACGCTGGGATGGATTTCGGCGCGTGCCAGCCAATCCTCCACCGCCGGCTGCAGCTTCGACAGCGCGAAGAAGTAGTGCTCCGAGGGTCGACCCTCCGGGGAGGCACCGGACAACGTGGAGTAGGGGTTCTTCAGGTCCCGCGCTGAGTAGGTGGCGCTGCAGTTCTCGCAGTTGTCGCCGTACTGGTCCGGCGTGCCGCAGTTCGGGCAGGTGCCCTTGACGTAGCGGTCCGGCAGGAACATCTGCTTGACCGGGTCGTAGGCCTGCTCGATTTCGCGCGTGACGATGGCGCCGGCCTGGTCCAGCGCGTTGTAGATGCGCTCTGACAGCACCCGGTTTTCCTCCGAGTGGGTCGAGTGGTAGTGATCGAACCGGATGTGAAACGCGGCGAAGTCCTGCTCGTGGCCGATCTTGATGCCGGCGATGAAGGCTTCGGGGGTCAGCCCGGCCTTCTCGGCGGCCAGCATGATCGGCGTGCCGTGCGCGTCGTCGGCGCAGACATAGGTCACGGCGTGGCCCTGCATGCGCTGGAAGCGCACCCAGACGTCGGCCTGGATGTAGCCCACCAGGTGGCCCAGGTGCAGCGGGCCGTTGGCGTAGGGCAGGGCGTTGGTGACGAAGATCTTACGGACGGCGGGGGCGGTCATGTGCAAAGGACGGAAAAGCGGGTTGCGAATTATCGCATAGGCCCGCCTGCGCCCCGGTAAGGGCCGGCAGGGCTTGGATGCTAGACTTTGATCCTCAAGATTGAAGCAATCCCCTTCTTTTCCAAGCCCCTGCCGATGTCCGATCAAGCACTCCTGGAAGCCGCCCTGGGCGGCACTGTCGATCCCCTGCTGGGCCGCGACCTGCAATCCGCCGGCGTGACCCGCAGCCTGAGCCTGGACGGCAACCGGGTCCGGGTGCGGCTGGAGCTCGGCTTCCCCGCGGCGGGCTACCGTGCCGCGCTGGCGGCGGCGGTGCAGCAGCGCATGATGGCGGTGAAACCAGGGCTGGCGGTCGAAGTCGCCGTGGACTGGAATATCCAGCCGCACGCGGTGCAGAAGGGCTTGCAGCCACTGCCGGGCGTGAAGAACGTGATCGCCGTGGCTTCGGGCAAAGGTGGCGTCGGCAAGTCCACGGTGGCGGTGAACCTTGCCCTGGCGCTGCAGGCCGAGGGCGCGCGCGTCGGCATCCTCGACGCCGACCTCTACGGGCCCAGCCAGCCGTTGATGCTCGGCAGCGCGCGCGAGAAGCCGACCTCGCCGGACGGCCGCCGCATGCACCCGATCACGGCGCACGGCCTGCAGGCCATGTCGATCGGCTTCCTGCTCGACTCCGAGGCCCAGCCGACCATCTGGCGCGGGCCGATGGCGACGCAGGCGCTGTGGCAGCTGCTCACCGAAACTGCCTGGGACGCGCTCGATTATCTCGTCGTCGACATGCCGCCGGGCACCGGCGACATCCAGCTGTCGCTGTCGCAGAAGGTGCCGGTGGCCGGCAGCGTGGTGGTGACCACGCCGCAGGACGTGGCCCTGCTCGACGCGCGCAAGGGCCTGGAGATGTTCCGCAAGGTCGGCATCCCGGTGCTGGGCATCGTCGAGAACATGAGCACCCATGTCTGCTCCCATTGCGGCCATGAGGAGGCGATCTTCGGCGCCGGCGGCGGCGAGAAGCTGGCGCGCGCGGCCGGGTCCGAACTGCTCGGCCAGCTGCCGCTGGACATCCGCATCCGCCAGCAGGCGGACAGCGGCAACCCCACCGTCGCCGCCGATCCGGACAGCCCGCTGGCGCAGCGCTATCGCGACATCGCCCGCCTCGCCGCGGCGCGCCTCGCCTACGGCGAGGCCGCGGACATCGGCTTCCCCAGCATCGCCATCGCCGAAGACTAGGGCAGGCCCCGATGCCCAGCCGCCGCGCCCTCGGGCTGGGCATCCTGTTGCTGCTCTGCCTGGTCGACGGCTGGCACCGCTGGACCCTGCGCACCCTGCACCAGCCGCCGGGCGTGCTGGTGGCGGAGGAGCCGGTGCAGGAGAACTACCAGCCGCTGCCGCCGGCCTTCACCGAGCGCGGCTACCGGATCCAGCCGCTCGCCGCCTTCGGCCTGGAAGCGCGGGTACTGTCGCGCGAGGACTACCGCTGGGACCGCCTGGCCGGCCTGATCCCCACCGACCTCGCGCTGGGCTGGGGCCGCATGTCGGATACGGCGGTGCTGGACCGGATGGAGATCGAGCAGGGCGACCGCTTCTACTCCTGGACCCTGGCCCAGCCCGAGTTCCCCATCCCGCGCCGCGAGATCGAGACCCACAGCGCCAACATGCACCTGATCCCGGCCAATCGCGAGGTCGCCCGCCTGCTCAAGCGCGTGCGGCCCGGCTCGGTGATCCGCCTCGAGGGCGAGCTGGTGGAAGTCCAGTCGCCCAAGGGCTGGAGCATCCGCAGCTCGATGACCCGCGAGGACACCGGCGCCGGCGCCTGCGAGGTGATCTGGGTGAAGCGCGTGGAACTGCGATAATCCGGGCGGGCATTCCCTCAAACAGCCGGAACCGATGAGCATCAAATCAGATCGATGGATCCGCCGCATGGCGGAGCAGCACGGCATGATCGAGCCCTACGCCGCCGGCCAGGTGCGCAGCAATGGCGACAGCCGCATCGTCAGCTACGGCGTCTCCAGCTACGGCTACGACGTGCGCTGCGCCGATGAGTTCAAGATCTTCACCAATATCAACTCGACCATCGTCGATCCCAAGGCGTTCGATTCGAAGAGCTTCGTCGACTTCAAGGGCGAGTGCTGCGTGATTCCGCCCAACTCCTTTGCCCTGGCGCGCACCGTGGAGTACTTCCGTATCCCGCGCGACGTGCTGGTGATCTGCCTGGGCAAGAGCACCTACGCCCGCTGCGGCATCATCGTCAACGTCACGCCGCTGGAGCCGGAGTGGGAAGGGCACGTGACCTTGGAATTCTCCAACACCACCACCCTGCCGGCGAAGATCTACGCCAACGAGGGCGTGGCGCAGATGCTGTTCCTCGGCGCCGACGAGGTCTGCGAGACCAGCTACCGCGACCGCGGTGGCAAGTATCAGGGCCAGCGCGGCGTGACCTTGCCAAAGACCTGAGTCCGTCCGGATGAAATGAAGCAGGGCGGCCGCGGCCGCCCTGTTTTTTTGAGCCGCCCGCTCAGTACACCGGGAAGCCGAAGCGCTGCGCCTTGGTCTTGAGCATCTGCATCTCCAGGATGTGGGCGGCGCGCGAGCGCGCCACCGCGTCCACCTGGGCCAGGGAGCTGCCATTGGGCAGCAGCGCCGGCAGGCCGCAGACCTGGCCGAACGGGCCGGTGGGCACGTTGAAGGCCGGCGCGTCGGTGTTCGGGGCGTTGTCGAAGTCCAGCGCCAGGGCGAAGTTGTTGGAGGTGCCGGCGCGCGGGTACCAGGGCGTGAGGCCGAAGCGCCACACCAGCAGGTTGAGGATTGAGGTGTGGTCGAACTCGGTGTGCTCGACGTGGCCGCGGCGCGCGCGCGGGCCGATCGCCACCACCGGTACGCGGAAGCCGAGGCGGCCGTCGTTGCCCAGGGCCTTTTCGGCATCGGTGATCGGCGCGAAGCCCGGCTCGACGTGGTCGGCGAAGCCGCCCCATTCGTCGTAGTTGATGATCAGCAGGGTCTTGTCCCACTGCGGGCTGGTGCGCACCGCGTTGTAGACCTGGTTGAGGAAGGCCTGGCCGTTGCGGATGTCAGCCAGTGGGTGATCGTCGTGCGAGACGCCCTGGCCTTCGCCAAGGAAGGTCGGGTCGATGTAGGACACCGCCGGCAGGGTGCCGGAGGCTGCCTGCAGCAGGAAGGTGGCGAAGGGCAGGGAGATGCCGAGGTAGGTGCTGCCGTACTCGGCGGTGAAGGGCAGGTCGCTGTAGTAGTAGTTGCCGCTGACGCCCTTGGCTTTCAGCGCGTCCCAGATCGTCGGCAGGCTGGTGGTCGTCGGCGAGTCCGAATTGTGCAGCTTGCTGGTCTGGCCCGAGTGCATGTAGAAGCGGTTCGGGTAGGTCTCGGCCAGGATCGAGCAGAAGTAGCGGTCGCACACCGTCCAGTTGCGCGCCGCTGGGCCGTGGAACGGCAGGTCCGCCTCTTCGTAGTAGCCGATCGGGAAGGTATCGCCGGGCGTGGAAGGCAGCAGGAAGCCATCCATACCGCCGCCGTTGAGCTCCTTGCGGCCGCCTTCGTAGCTATGATCTGGATCGGCGCTGGCGCAGTTCTGGAAGTCGGTGAGATGGTGGCTGGTCTGGGTCTTGCCGGCCGTGTCGACAAAGCTGCGGCCCGCCTGCTTGCCGTCGGCGCCGGGGAGCCAGCCATAGTAGTGGTCGAACGAGCGGTTCTCCATCATCACCACCACCACGTGGTCGATGCCGGAGTTGGCCGGGTCGGGCAGACTGGCGTTGGAGGGGTTTTCGGCGACTGCGGAGGAATCACCGCAGCCAGTGGCGACAGCGGCGCCCGCCGCCGACGCGGCAAAGCCGGCCAGCAGCTTGCGGCGCGCAGGATTGAAGCGACCGTCGTCGCCGGAAGGCTTGCTCATCTGGAATCCCCGAACACTCAAAACCAAAAAGGATAAGGCGTCGGGTTTTCAGAATTGTGACTGCGCGTGTCCCCTTCCGGCCGGTCTAGGCCGGGCGGCGGCGGATCGCCCAGCAGCGATGTGGCGGCGGCGGGCGCTTGAAGTCCTCGTCCAGGGTCTGGGCGGTGATGTCGGCGATGTCCAGTTCGGCCAGCGCTTCCTGGTCGAGCTTGAAGCGCTTGCGGTTGGTGGAGAAGTACAGCACGCCTTGCGGGCTGAGCAGGCGCGCCGCGTTGCGCAGCATCTCGACGTGGTCGCGTTGCACGTCCAGCGTGCCGTCCATGCGCTTGGAGTTGGAGAAGGTCGGCGGGTCGCACAGGATCAGGTCGAAGCGCGCGCCGGCGGGGTTCTGCGCCTGCTCCTGCAGCCAGGCCAGGCAGTCGGCCTGGACCAGTTCGTGGCGTGCCGGCGGCTCGCGCCAGGGACTGCGGCCGCGCGGGCCCTCCTCGTTACGGCGTCGCGCCTTGAGGCTGGACTTGAAGCCGTTCAGCTCGAGGTTGCGCTGGCCCCATTCCAGGTAGTTGGCCGACAGGTCCACCGAGACGGTGCCGTTCGCCCCGCCCTTGGCCGCGTGCACGGTGGCGGTGGCGGTGTAGCAGAACAGGTTGAGGAAGCGCTTGCCGGCGGCCTCGGCCTGGATGCGCCGGCGCAGCGGCCGGTGGTCGAGGAACAGGCCGGTGTCGAGGTAGTCGTCGAGGTTGATCCACAGCCGGCAGCCATGCTCCTCCACTTGCTGGAAGCTGGCCTGCTCGCTCTGCCGCGTGTACTGCTCGCTGCCTTTCTGCTGCTTGCGGATCTTGAAGTGGATCGCCGCGGCAGGCACTTCGAACACCTGCTGGATCACCGCCAGCGCCTCGCGCAGGCGCTTCTCGGCCTTGACCGGGTCCACCGTCTTGGGTGCGGCGTATTCCTGGGCGTGGATCTGCGGCGAGGCGGTGGGGTAGAGGTCCACCGCCAGGGCGTAGTCCGGCAGGTCGGCGTCGTAGACGCGGTAGCAGGAGACGCCGCTGCGCTTGGCCCACTTGCCCAGGTGCTTGAGGTTCTTGCGCAGGCGGTTGGCGAAGTCCTCCGCGCCGCCGCCCGGTCCGGCCGTTGCCGCTTCGGCGGGCGCGGCAGCAGGCACGTCGAACAGCAGCAGCTTGCAGGGCAGGTCGCCGTTGTACAGCGCGTACATCTTCTCCGCGCGCAGGCCCAGGCGCGGGCCCAGGTCGGCGCGGCCGGTGAACACCGCCGCCTGCCAGCCGCCGAAGTGCTGTTTCAGCGCATGGCCGAGCAGGCTGTAGAGCTTGATCAGCTCGGCCTCGCTGCCGAGGCGCTCGCCATAGGGCGGATTGGTTACCAGCAGTCCCGCGGCTTCACCGGTGGGGCGGGCGGTGGAAACGTCGGCCTGGGTCCAGCGTGTGTGTGAGGCCAGGCCGGCCAGCTCGGCATTGCGCCGCGCGGCGCGCAGGGTGGCGCCGTCGATGTCCTGGCCGAGCAGGGGCGGCAGCTGCTTCAGGCCGGCCTCGCGGCGCGTCTGCGCGTCCGCCAGCAGCGCCTCCCAGGCAGCACCGTCGTAGTTGCGCAACGACTGGAAGCCGTAGCGCTCGCGCGCCAGCCCCGGCGCGCTGTCGGCAGCCATCAGCGCCGCCTCGATCACCAGGGTGCCGGAGCCGCACAGCGGGTCGATCAGCGCGCCGCCGCGCTGCGCCACTTCGGGCCAGCCGGCGCGCAGCAGGATTGCCGCGGCCAGGGTTTCCTTGAGCGGGGCGGAAGCGCCCTTGGCACGGTAGCCGCGCCGGTGCAGGCTGCCGCCGGACAGGTCCAGGCTCAGGTTCACCCGCGAGGCATTCAGGTGCAGGTGCACGGCGACGTCCGGATCGTTGGCGTCCACGTCCGGGCGGCGGCCGTGGTCGTCGCGGAAGCGGTCGGCGATGGCATCCTTGACCTTCAGCGCGGCGAAGTGGGTATGGGTGAGCACATTGGAATGCCCGGCCACCTCGACCGCGAAGCTGCGGTTGGCCGAAAACCAGGCCGGCCAGTCCACTGCCTTGGCACCTTCATAGAGCTGTTCGGCGCTTTCCGCCTCGTACTGGCTTACCGGGAGCAGCACGCGGCTGGCCAAGCGCGACCACAGACAGATGCGGTAGGCGCTGGTCCAGTCCGTCTGGCAGGCCACCCCACCATTCTGCTCGCGAGTCTCGGTTGCGCCGAGGGCGGCGGCTTCCTGGGCCAGCAGGGGTTCGAGGCCGCGCGCGCAGCTGAGAAACAGTTTGATCGGTTCGGATGCGGCCATGCGATTCGGGGAGCAGTCGCAGTCCGCGCCAAGCGTGTTCCGCGAGATTGGTGGGAATAGGATGCGGATCTTCAGGCTGGTGAAAGCCTCTCAGGGCGCCGCCGTTTCATGACATGATAAAGCCACGCGAACCGGTGTGCCCGGTGTCCGCGGTCCGAATAACCGGGCCTATAACCATGATTAGGAGCAGGAGCGGATGCTGAGTCGCAGGCAGGTGCTGGGTGGTTTGCTGGCCTCGGGGGCCGCCGGCTGTGCGTCGGATTCGAACTCGGTCTATAACCTGTTCTCCAGTACGGTCAGCAGCAGGAGTTCCTCGAGCGGCGACTATCCCTTGAGCGCCGAGCAGATCCGCGGCATCCCCTATGCCACGCTGGGGCTGCGCGTCGGCGACTTGGCGCCAGCAGTAGTGGTGCTGGCGACCATTGAGGGCGGCGACCTGCAGTGGGTGTCGGCCGATCATGTCAGTTTCTTTACCAGCGGCGGGCGCTTGGTGCGCACCCGCGGCCTGGACCGCGACCTGGCTGCGACGCGTTGGCTGGCCGGTGGCGATCCTTTGGCCGACTTCGCCAGGACCGGGACGGTGCCCCCGCGTGGGACCTACTACGAGATCGATCTGAAGCACGCCGACGAGAAGGCGGTCGTGGTCGAGTCGCGCTTCGATCTGGTAGGCGAGGAAACCCTGGTGATCCTCGGGCACGAGCGCCTGACGCGGCGGATCGATGAGGTGGCATCGATGCCGGCGTGGCGCTGGAAGGCACGCAACAGCTATTGGGTCGACGCCCAGGGCAGCCGCGTCTGGCGTGCGGTCCAGCAGTATTGCCCGGAGATGCCGGCAATCCGGATGGAATTGCTCAAGCCACCGGCGGCGTAACCACAAAAAAGCCGCCCATCGGGCGGCTTTTTTTAAGCCTTGCGCCCGCTCAGTGAGTCGAAGTCGTGCTGGTGGTGGTGGTGCTGGCGCCACCGTTTCCGTTGTCCGACGAACCGGCAATGACGGCGCCGATCACGGCTGCGGTGCCGACGCCGGCGGCCACGATGGTGGCCGTGGAGCCTCTGGCGGCGCTCGAGGCGGTTGCCTGACTGCCGGCAGCGACGCCGTTATCGTTGTCTTCGGCAAGAATGGCCGGGGTGCTCAGAACCGCAGTGGCCACCAGGGCCGCTTTAAGTACCGTCTTCATAACGCCTCTCCATTCTCGTGGACAGTTTCAAGTGACGGGAAGTCCAAAAGTTTTCCCGCGAACCCGTAGAGAGTATACCCGATGGCTTTCATTGCCAACACATCGGACAGCGGGTGCCACCCAGAATTCATGGGCTGTTTTCAGGCCATTTTGTGCGCTGTCTCACGGAACCGGCCCAAATGGACGCCTGCCTTTAGCGTTTTCTTGCGCCCGGAAGATTTTTTTTGACCCGCGTGACAGAATGGCTCCACTCAAGGGCGTTACCGTTGGCCTGCCGTAGCCCGGCCCCGAGGGGCAGAAAAGTAAGGCAACGGCTTGGTGCGGTTTCGTCGAATCAACTACTTACAGCGCACCGGCGTGCCGGTTCATGCGAGGGTGTCGCCCGCGCGGCGAACCTCCGGTCAACAGGAATCGCGGGAGTCCGTTTTGAGTCTTCGTTCAGGAACGCCGGTTTTCGCCCCTGGTATCGCCCGTGTCCTGGCCCTCGTCTGCCTGGCGGGATCCGCGTCCGCCGGAGCGGCAGAATTCGACAGTTTGTTCGCCGGCAGCAACGACTATGGCGATGTCGGTTTGCTGCAGACGCCGACAGCGCGCATGCGCCCGGACGGCGAGTTCGGCGCCGGCATCTCCACCGTGCGGCCCTACAACCAGCTCCAAGTCTTCCTCCAGGTCCTGCCCTGGCTCGAAACGACCCTGCGCTACACCAGCATCACGAATCTGAAGTACAGCAATAATCCATCCTTCAGCGGCAACCAGCAGGACAAGGACAAGAGCGCTGACTTCAAGGTGCGGCTGTTGCAGGAGGGCACTTACTGGCCGGCGATCGCGTTGGGCATTCAGGACGTCGGCGGCACCGGATTGTTTTCGAGCGAATATCTGGTCAGTAGCTATCACTACTACGACTTCGATCTGTCCGCCGGCCTGGCCTGGGGTCGGGAAGGCAGCGGCGGCGATATTCCGAACCCGTTCGGTGTCTTCGGACATCATTTCGATCGAGTCAGGGGTGCCGGGGACCGCAGCGTCGGGCAGGGCGGCAATCTCGGGTTCAACACCTGGTTTACCGGCAAGACCATCGGCGCGTTCGGCGGATTGGCCTGGAACACGCCGATCAAGGGGTTGGCGCTACGCGTCGAGTACGACGGTAATGACTTCCAGCACGAAGCGCACATTGACCTGCACCAGAACACGCACGTCAACTATGGGCTTTCGTACCGGGGCCTGCGCGGCCTAGACCTCGGGGTCGGGCTGGAGCGTGGCAACATGGTGATGGCACGCATCGGCATCTACACCGACTTCCAGACCTTGCGGGGAGTGCAGAAGTCCGCTGATCCGCCGCCCCCTGTCCTGCCAGCCGATTACACGGCAACGCAAGCCGAGCCTGCGTTGTTGCAACCCGCACCGCCTCCCCAGACCAACTCCAACCCGGAGCTGCCCGCGGTGACTGTCCCGGACGGCGCCGCCTCAGCCCAGCCTGGCCTCGTGGGGCCCGCCGGGGGCGAGGCATTCGTGCCGGAGCTGAAAGACGCGCTGCAGCAGCAGGGATTCTCCATGCTCGCTCTGGACCATGATCGGTATCAGAGAGAAATCCGGGTTTGGCTGAGCCAGGACCGGTATCGCAATCCGGCCAAGACGGTCGGACGGGCTGCGCGCGTACTGTGCGCCGTTGCTCCTGCGGACGTTTCGAAGTTCATCATCGTCAACGTAGATCATGGCGTCGAGACATTCCGTGCGCAAATCGTGCGCGCCGATTTTGCGCGGGCAGCGCGCGGGGAAGCCGATCAGGATACTGGCTTGCATTCGGTCGTCCTGAGCGGGCCTGGTGATGGGTACGACAGCGCCGAGTACGTTGACAAGACCTACCTGCCCAAGTTCGGCTGGGACATGGGACCGGCGGTAAGGCAGAGCGTCGGCGGGCCTGACGGTTTCTATTTCGGCCAACTCTATTGGAAGGTTCGAGGATCGCTCGACGTGACCGATCACCTGAGCCTCAGTACCGCGGCGGGCTTCAACATCATCAACAACTTCGACCAGATCAAGCTGCAATCGAATAGCACCTTGCCACATGTGCGCAGCGACATCGTCAAGTACCTGCAGCAGGGCAAGGATAGCCTGATCAATCTGGAAGCCGATTACATCTGGTCGCCATCCCCTGATTGGTATCACCGCATGTCCCTCGGCATTTTCGAGGAGATGTATGGCGGTGTGGCCACCGAGCTACTGTATCGCCCCTACGGCCGTTCCTGGGCAATCGGCGCAGACATCAATCGGGTCAAGAAACGCGCTTTCGATGGCGGCTTCGGCTTCCAGGACTATCAAGTCACCACCGGCCACGTCGCGGTGTACTACCAGACTGGATTCCACAACGTCCTAGTGAAGCTGAGCGGAGGGCAGTACCTGGCAGGGGATCGCGGCGCCACTCTGGACATCTCGCGCCAGTTCGATAGCGGCATCAGGGCCGGCGTGTTCGCCACCAAGACCAATGTGTCCGCTGCCCAATTCGGCGAAGGCTCGTTCGACAAGGGCTTCTATCTGGTGTTGCCGCTCGACCTGTTCTTCGCCCGCTCAACGCGCCGGATGGCGTCCTTCGCGTTTCGGCCGCTGACCCGCGATGGCGGCCAAATGGTGTACGACGGTCCGGAGCTTTACTTTACCCTTCCGGACAGCCAGCCCCCGGACTTCGCACACGGGGCTTCCGAACTATTTAAATAGCAGGCCGCTGGGGGATGCAGGGCCATATCCACGGCTTTTTGTAAATGCTGCATCCGCTTGACATTTCTTAACTGTCAGCCAGACCGGGCGGGCGCCCCTTTGCAACTGCGTTTGGCGCGGTGCACAATCCCTCTCCCTGGTTTCTGCAGGGGTGCCCCTGGCGCTGCAAGGAGGCGATTTCCTGAGCGAGCTTTCAGGTTGGATCGCGGGGCTACTCTTGAAGGAAGGAGGTGCAGATCGGGCCGGAAGAAAAATGTCGACATAGTTCACGCTTTCTTCTTGGGGCTGGCGCTAGTATGGCGCGCCGTGCCCCGGATTTGGGGGGGTGTGGGGTCATAGTCGACCTGTATAAGATGCGTCGCCTCTCCGGACCGGTTGGGGGTTCGCTTTTTGGCAATGCAACACCAAGGCAATAAGAGATCTGTCCAAGATACCTGCCCTTACTTGAGAAAGGACTTTAGGGCTCGGGAATTATGCTGATGATACAGCGTGCTTGGTTCATGAACGGAATCGCAAAAATCATCGCGCTCCCGCGATCTGCGAAATTCCTGATCGCGATGGCATTGGACGTGCTGGCCTTGGTCACTGCCACCACGGTGGTCGGCTGGATCATCTATCCCGAACTGTATTCGTCCGAAGCGAGCTTCCGCGCCCTGGCGCCGTGGACTGCCGTCATTCTGGCCCCTTCGCTCTATCTGAGCGGTTCCTACGCAGCGGTGGTCCGCTTCGTCAGCGTCTATACCGTATTGCGCATCGCGCGCGGCATCATCTGCGGCTTCGCCGTGCTGGCGCTGATGCTAGAAGCGATCGGCATCTTGCCCCACGTCTGGAAAATACTCGTACTGGCACCGTTTACAGCCGGATTCATGCTGTCGGCCTGGCGTCTGGTGGTGGCGTTGATGTTGCGCCCTCACCTCAACGGCGGTACGGCCAAGCCCGTTCTGATCTACGGCTCCGGCAACGCCGGCGTGCAGCTTGCCAGCGCCCTGATGCGTAACAAGCACTTCCGTCCGGTCGGCTTCATCGACGACCGTGCCGACAATCACGGCCGCATGATCTTCGGCCTGCGGGTCTACTCCCCGGAAAACCTGCAGCGCCTGAAGCAGGCCCTGGCGTTCGAACGGGTCCTGCTGGCGATGCCGTCGGCGGCGCGCGCGCGGCAGCGGGCGATTTTCGAGAAACTCGAGACGCTGGCAATCAAGGTGATGGTAATGCCCCCGCTCGATGAGCTGGTTTCCGGTCAGCGCCAGGTGGATGACCTGCGGGAGGTGCAGATCGAGGATCTGCTGGGCCGCGATCCGGTGAGCCCGCATCAGCCTCTGCTGGACCGCTACCTGAAGGGCAAGATCGTGATGGTCACGGGTGCGGGGGGCTCCATCGGCTCCGAGCTGTGCCGCCAGGCCCTGCGGTGTGGCGCGCGCAAACTCGTCCTGTTCGAGATGTGCGAATTTGCGCTGTACTCGATCGAGCGCGAGCTGCGGCCGGTGGCCGAGGCTTATGGTTGCCAGCTGACGCCGGTGCTGGGCAACGTATGCATACAGAAGCAGGTGACACGCACCCTGGCTGAACATCGGGTGCAGACCATCTATCACGCGGCTGCTTACAAGCACGTGCCCCTGGTGGAGCACAATGTCATTGCGGCGCTGAACAACAATGTTTTCGGCACGTTCGCGGTAGTGCTCGCGGCGCAGGCCGTGGGCGTGGAAAACTTCGTGCTGGTGTCCACCGACAAGGCAGTGCGGCCCACGGGCATCATGGGCAAGTCCAAGCGGGTGTGTGAGCTGGTGGTGCAGGCGCTGGCCGCGCAGAAGAAAACCATGCGGATGTCGATCGTGCGTTTCGGAAACGTGCTGGCGTCCAGCGGTTCAGTGGTGCCCCTGTTCCGTGAACAAATCCGCCGCGGCGGACCGGTAACGGTGACCCATCCCGACGTGACTCGCTACTTCATGACGATCCCGGAGGCTGCCCAGCTGGTGGTGCAGGCTGGGGCGATGGGCGGGAACGGAGAAGTGTTCGTGCTCGACATGGGTGAGCCGGTGCGGATTCGCGACTTGGCCGAGCGCATGATCCGCCTTTCGGGGTTGGTTCCGCGCAGCGTCGACCATCCCGAGGGGGACATCGAGATCAGCTTCACCGGGCTGCGCCCGGGCGAGAAGCTCTACGAGGAGTTGCTGATCGGCAACGATCCGGAACAGACCCAGCATCAGCGCATTTTTCTGGCCCATGAGGGCCATGTTTCCTGGGAAACACTGCAGGAATGGCTGGTCCGCCTGCGGGCTGCGGTCGATCGGGACGACGCGCAGGTGGCTGCAAAGCTGATGAACGAGGTGATCGAAACCCCGGTGCCGGTGGTTCCGTGCGTCCAGGCGGTGGCCAACGATCCCGTTAACAACCGCGAAGTCGCGGCAAGCCGCACCCAGCCGACTACGTTGATCAAGCTGTCGCCACTGGCTGGAACCGCGGGGGCCATGGTCAGGTAACCTGGGCGCGTGACCGCGCGCCGGGATCAGGAAGTTTCTTTTTGCGTGCCCGACACCTGCGCGGCCCAGTCTTGTGCGCAGCCTTCAATCAATTCATAGGTCTGCGCAAATGCTTCCTTAGGCATGCCGTAGGGATCCGCGATGTCCGCATTCTGGCGCCATTTGCCAAGTTTGTGGACGCGGCCGCGCAAATAGGGGAAATTCTGAACAATCCAAGACGTGTGGGTCGCGTCCACGGTGAGGATCAAATCTGAAGATTTCAGAATAGATTCGTTCGCTTGGCGCGCGCGATGGCGGGAAATATCGTAGCCATGTTCCGAAAGAATTTCTTGCGTATACCGGGCGGCCTCCTCGCCTGCCAAGGCACGGGTACCAGCGGATGTTACAATACAACCCTTGTGGAGGAGCTTGGCCCCGAGAACTGCCTCGGCCATAGGGCTGCGGCAGATATTTGCTGTGCATACGATAACTATGTTCTGGAACATCAATCAGTTGCCTTGGGTTTGAGGGTTCTGAATAAAAAAGCCGCCGTCGCCGGGTCGAAGCGACCGCAGATCGAGGGGGACGGTTGGTTTTGACCGTTGATGCTTGTGCTTCATGGCTTCAAATTGAAATTTTATTGATCTATAAGGCTGACTTCCAGCGCGCCGTCAGGCCGCGCACAAACTGGTGTTATTGGGATGTTTCGGATCGGGCTTAAGGAGCGCTTGTGCTGAGCCAGAGTTGCCGCCAAATTGCATTGTTGATGTCCTGCAGTCTTATGTCGGCGTGCACGGTTTTTCCCGGGCTCAACGTCTCGGAGAAGGATGTTGCCAGGCAACATCAGTACCGAATCGAGAAGGCGTCGGATGAGCCTGGCTACAAAGTGGTTCAGGACAGCAGCGGCAATCCGCTTGAAGTGGTCGACATCACACCGGACGTCATCGCCAGCGAGAGGACGATCTGGCTGCAGGAAGACCAGGGATTCCAGTCCAAGCTGGCCAGTGTCGGCCCCGGCCTGGTCCCTCCGGAATACCGCCTGGGACCCGGAGACGTGGTCTCAGTCACCGTCTGGGACCATCCAGAGCTCAACAATCCCATCGGCCTGACGCAGGATCCTTCCAGCCTGGGCCGCCTGATCGCTTCCGACGGCACCATATTCTTCCCCTTCGTCGGACAGTTGCACGTCGAGGGCATGACCACAGCCGAAGTGCGCCAGGCGATTACACAGGGCATCGCCAAGGTCATTGCCAAGCCGCAGGTCGACGTCCGCGTGATCGGTTTCCGCGCCAAGCGCATCCAGGTGTTCGGCGAGGTCAAGGCGCCGGGGGTGGTGACGCTCGACGACACTTCCAAGGGCATCATCGAGGCGATCAGCGAGCGTGGTGGATTGACCGACGTCGCGAGCCGCCGGCACGTGTTCCTGTCGCGTGGCGGGCAGACTTACGAAATCGATCTTGCAGGCCTGCTCTCCGGCGACCGTCCGGCGTTCAACCCGGGCCTGAAGCCCGGGGACATACTGCAGGTTCCGGACAAATCCGGGGACCAGGTCTTCGTGCTGGGGGAGGTCGAGCGCCAGGCCCCTGTCGTGATCGAGCAGCAGCGTATGACGCTAACTGAAGCGCTGACCCGATCCGGCGGCCTCGATCGTCTCACCTCGGACGATTCCGGCGTCCTGGTGTTCCGGCGCCCCTCGTCCGCGGGCGTCCCGCCGCGCGTGTTCAAGCTCGACATGTCCACTCCCGCCGGGTTGTTGCTCGCCGGAGAATTCGAGCTTCGACCGCGGGATGTGGTGTACGTCAAGAAAACCGGTTTTGCCAAGTACAATAGCTTGATCGCGCAGATCGCCCCGACCATTACGGCAATTTATCAGCTCACCTACGTGGACTATCTGGGGCGCAGCCACCCGTAGCGACCATTACGCGCACCGAAAATCCCGGCGTGGCCCGACATCGGTATGTACCGGCTTCTGGTTCGCCGAAATGATCCCCCTGTCTGATCAACCCAACGTGAACACCACTTCCCAGAACCCCGAACATACAGTTGACCTGCAGCAGGCAGTGGGGATGCTGTGGGCGGCACGCAACTACATCCTGATCATCACGCTGATCGTGCTGCTGTTCGGCGCATTCCGCGTCGTCACCGCCACCAGGATCTATGAGGCAAACGCGGTGGTCCAGGTGGAAGATGAAAACAAGAGCATCGCGGATACGCTGGCAGGCGGGGACCTCGGTGCGTTCCTCGGTTCGCCGATGAAGACTGAGGCGGAGATCGAGATTCTGCAGAGTCGGATGGTGCTTGATCGGGTCATCGACGATTTCAAGATGACCGTCACCGCCGGGCCGAAGTACTTCCCGCTGATCGGTGCCACCATCGCCAGGCACCACAAGGCTGCCGATGGGCTTGCCCCCGCTTTCCTCGGACTTTCAAGCTACGCCTGGGGTGGCGAAAAGATCGACGTGACGACGCTGGAGGTTCCGCCAGAACTGGTGGACAAGGCGCTGCGACTGCGTGCGACCGGAAGCGACGGCTTTACGCTCGCTGACAACAAGGGTGAGCATCTGCTCGACGGCCGGGTCGGCGAGACGGTCGACGCGCAGACGCCGAAGGGACCGGTCCGCATGTTCGTCCGCGACCTGGTCGCTCGTCCGGGTACCCAGTTCACGGTGGCGCATCTGTCCCACCAGCTCGTGCTGGAGGACCTGCAGGCGCGCATGGTCGTGGCCGAGCGGGGCAAGAAGTCGGGCATTATCGGAATCCGCTTCCGCGGCAGCTCGGTGCAGGACGTCACCGATATCGTCAACCACATTGCGAACGCCTATTTGCGGCAGAACGTCGAACGCCGATCGGCAGAAGCGCAGCAATCGCTGGAGTTTCTGCAGAAGCAGCTGCCGGAGTTGAAGGGCCGGGTGGACGCCGCGCAGCAGGCGCTGAATGCCTACCAGATGAAGAAGGGATCGGTGGACATCAGCAGCGAGACCCAGGTGGTGCTCCAGCAAGGCGTCGAGCTGGAGACCCGCAGGCTGCAGCTGGTGCAGCAGCGCCAGGAGGCGCTGCAGCGCTTTACCAGCCAGCATCCGGTGGTCCTGGCTCTCAACTCGCAGATCGCCGAAATCGACCGGCAACAGTCCGAGCTCAAAAAACGCACGTCCGATCTCCCCCAGACTCAGCAAGAAATCCTGAGCCTGCAGGAAGACCTCGAAGTCAACAACCAGCTCTACACCGCCTTGCTGAACTCTGCGCAGCAGCTGCAGGTCGCCAAGGCCGGCACCACCGGCAATGTCCGCGTCATCGAATACGCCCTGCCGCCGATCGGTCCGATACAGCCGCGGGTGGCCCTGACCCTGACGATGAGCCTGTTGCTGGGCCTGATGCTCGGATGCGGCAGCGTGGTGCTGCGCAGCGTTCTGCTCAAGGGGGTGGACAAGCCCGATGAAGTGGAGCGGGCGCTGGGCCTACCCACCTATGCGGCCATTCCATTTTCCCCCGAGCAGGGGCGCTTGACCCGCACCATGGCGCGGGAAAGCAAGGGCGATTTCATTCTCGCCCGAACGGCGGGATACAACTCAGCGGTGGAAGCGATCCGCAGCCTGCGCACCTCGTTGCACTTCGCCCTGCTGGAAGCCCGCAACAACATCCTGATGTTGACCGGTCCCACTCCTGGGCTCGGCAAGTCGTTCATCACGGTGAATCTGGGGGCCGTGCTGGTGCAGGGTGGCAAGAAGGTGGTGATCATCGATGGCGACCTGCGTCGTGGACACCTGAACCAGTATTTCGGCGCACCGGCGGTGCCGGGAATCAGCGACTACGTGGCGGGGGATGCGGACGAGGCCTCGATTGTGCGCAACGGCGGCATGGAAGGGCTCGACTTCGTGACCAACGGTACCACCCCCCCCAACCCCTCCGAATTGTTGATGCACGAGAGGTTCAGCACGCTGATGCACAACCTTGCGGCGCGCTATGACTATGTGTTGATTGACACCCCGCCGGTGTTGCTGGTCACAGATGCGGCCGTGGTTGGCCGACTGGCGGGCAGCACTCTGATGGTGCTGAAGTCGGGGGAGCACGTCATGCGCGCCATCGAGGAAAGCGCGCGGCGCCTGCGGCAGGCCGGCGTCGAGTTGAAGGGAACGATCTTCAACCAGGTCGGTGGTCGAATGGGAAGTTACGGTTATTACGGTGGCAAATACGGGTATGACGCCGACTATCGGTCCAACTATCGGTCTTCGGAGCGCGGCTGATTCCGGACCGATCGACGGAGCGGGCGTAGCCGTGCCGCGCCGGTGCGAGTACGCGGAGCGAGCGTCGCCATGGCGATCCGCGCAATGATTTCGCCGTTGCTGTGTGCCACTCAGCCAGTCTCTCAACATTCCGGAACATGGTGATGACAAGCAAACTGCA
The DNA here is from genome assembly GCA_964458725.1 of uncultured Nevskia sp. Classification (GTDB taxonomy): domain Bacteria; phylum Pseudomonadota; class Gammaproteobacteria; order Nevskiales; family Nevskiaceae; genus Nevskia. The sequence continues at coordinate 19,553 of CAYWPB010000006.1, forward strand.
GGATGCATTGAAGAATTCGAAGTTGGCAGTGATCGGTTTGGGTTATGTGGGGCTGCCTCTTGCGGTCGAATTCAGCAAGCGTTACCCCACCGTCGGCTTCGATGTAAACAGGCTGCGCATCGAGGAGCTGAGGCAGGGCAGGGATCACACGCTCGAGGTTCCGCCGGACGAGCTCGCCTCTGCATCCGCGCTGCAATTCAGCTGTGACGCTGCCGACCTCAAGGCCTGCAACATCTTTATCGTCACGGTGCCGACCCCCGTTGACGAACACAAGCAGCCCGACCTGACGCCGCTGGTCCGTGCCAGCGAGACCGTGGGCAGCGTGCTCAAGCGCGGTGACCTCGTGGTCTACGAATCCACCGTCTATCCCGGCGCCACCGAAGAGGTCTGTGTCCCGGTGCTGGAAAAAGCGTCGGGACTGACCTTCAACCGTGACTTCTTCGCCGGCTACAGTCCGGAGCGGATCAATCCTGGCGACAAGAGTCATCGCCTGACCTCGATCAAGAAGGTCACCTCGGGCTCCACCGCGGACGCGGCGGATATTGTCGACGCCCTGTATGCCTCGATCATCGTCGCCGGCACGCATAAGGCTTCCTCGATCAAAGTCGCAGAAGCTGCGAAAGTCATCGAAAACACCCAGCGCGACGTCAACATCGCCCTGATCAACGAACTGGCCCTGATCTTCCAGCGACTGGGCATCGACACCGAGGAGGTGCTGCTCGCGGCGGGCACCAAGTGGAACTTCCTGCCGTTCCGCCCCGGCCTGGTCGGCGGGCACTGCATCGGCGTCGATCCCTACTACCTTACCCACAAGGCCCAGGCCCTTGGCTACCACCCTGAAGTCATCCTCGCCGGGCGCCGCATCAATGACGGCATGGGTGGTTATGTCGCCGAGCAGCTGGTCAAACTGATGATGCGCAAGCGCATGCACGTCGTCGGGGCGCGCATTCTGATCCTGGGATTCACCTTCAAGGAGGACTGCCCTGACGTGCGCAACACCAGGGTGATCGACATCGTCAGCGAGTTGAAGCGCTACAACGCCGAGGTTGACGTATTCGATCCCTGGGCCGAGAGCGCGGCGATTCGCCACGAATACGGCATCGAGCCGATCGAACGGCCGCGGCCGGGAACCTACGATGCGGTCGTGCTGGCCGTGGCCCACCGGCAGTTCCGTGAAATGGGAGCGGCGGGAATCCGCTCGCTCGGCAAGGAGTCGGCGGTATTCTACGACGTGAAGAATGTCCTGCCGCGCAACGCCACCGACGGCCGGCTCTGAGAAAACCCATGCAAATTCTGGTTACCGGCAACGCCGGATTTATCGGTTCCCATGTCGTGCTGAAGCTGCTGGAGCGCGGCGACTCGGTTGTCGGTCTCGACGTCGTCAACGACTACTACGATCCGCTGCTGAAGGAGGCGCGCCTGAAGCGCCAGGCGGAGATCGCCGGTTCATGCACTGGCAGCTATGAATTCGTGCGCGCAAACCTCGCCGATCGTGGCGCCGTGGAGTCGGTGTTCGGCCGACACAAGTTCGACCGCGTCATCCATCTTGCAGCACAGGCGGGGGTGCGCTATTCGCTGGAAAATCCCCGCGCGTATACCGAAAGCAACATTGACGGTTTCGTCAACATCATCGAGTGCTGCCGCCACTCCAGCGTGCCGCATCTGACCTATGCGTCGACCAGCTCGGTGTACGGCGCCAACACCAATATGCCGTTTTCCGAGCATCGCGGCGTCGATCATCCGCTGGCGATGTATGCGGCAACCAAGCGGGCCAACGAGCTGATGGCCCACGCCTACAGCCACCTGTTCAGGCTGCCCACTACCGGCCTACGCTTTTTCACCGTGTACGGTCCCTGGGGGCGGCCCGACATGGCGCTGTTCCTGTTCACCCGAAACACCCATGAGGCAAATCCATCCCAGGTATGCAACACCGCAACCCATCCCCGCGATTATCCCTATGCCGAGGACATCGTCGAGGGCTGGGGGCGCGCCAGCGCCCAGGTCCCCCAGCCCAACCCGGTCTGGAACAGTGCCGATCCCGACCCCGCCACTTCCAACGCTCCGTTCCGCATCTTCAATATCGGCAACAACTCCCCGGTCAAGCTGATGGAGTACATCGAGGCGATCGAGCAAGTGCTGGGGAAGAAGGCGATCAAGGAAATGCTGCCCTTGCAGGCAGGCGACGTGCCGGATACCTACGCCGACGTCAGCGAGCTGTCCCGGGTGGTCGGGTACAAGCCGGCGACGCCGGTGCGGGAGGGAGTGCGCCGTTTCGTGGAATGGTATCTGGGTTTTTATCGGCAGAGTTGAACGGCAGCACGTTTATGTCGGTACAGAAGCGCATTTTGACGGGGAGCTCCGTCCTCTCGGCCGCCGCCGTGATGGGACGGCTCTTGTCGTTGGTTTCCGCACCGATCCTGACTCAGAAACTCGGCCCGGGCGCCTACGGTGTCTCGGCGCTGGTGACTACGGTGGTTTCCCTGGGCAGCACCCTGGCAATTTCGGGCATCGACATCGGCTACGCCCGTTTTTATCCGCTCGACGCCGAGCGGGGAAATGCGGAGGTCGAGCGGCTCTGTTGGCGCATTGCCTTGCTTGGTGGCGTCGTTGCCGGCGCCGCGGCGGCGCTGGTGTGCTTCTTCTTCGTGGGAGCGGAGGTAGGAATCAACGGCGCGATGTGCGTTGCCGTCGTCGGGCCCAGCATCGTGCTGGGCGCGATCAACGTCATGGCGCAGATGCGCGCCAGGCTCGCCGGCCGCTATTTGCGGATCGCGGTGGCTCAAGTGGTGGCTGCAGCCAGTTCCGTCGGACTTGCGGTCGGCCTGTCGTTGTACTGGCGGCAGGACGCCTGGCCGATGCTGCTGGGCGCCCTCGCTTCGGTCGCGCTCAATATTGTCCTCCTGGGAGGGGTGCCGGTGCATGCCCTGAAACCCGGCGCCGGGATGACCTGGGAAAGGACTCGCCCGGTGCTGGTTATCGGTCTGTCGGGCGCCCTCAATGCGCCCGCGTACTGGGCCTTGAGCTCGGTGGATCGGTGGATGCTGGGGAACTATGCCGGCGTGGCAGCCGTTGGAATTTACTCCTTCGTTTCCACCATCGGGATGATGAGCATCATGGTGAGCACTGCGCTCACGCAAACCTGGTTCCCCGAGCTGTCCCGCCTCTATGCCAGCAGAGGGGCCGAGGCACGCGAAGAAATCGGGACGACGGTGGGCCGACTGGCCTTGCTGCTAGCGCTCGCCTGGGTCGCGGTGTGTGCGGCGGGCGGCGACGCCGTGAGGCTGCTTGCCACCGAAAAATTCTATGCCGGCATCAGTTGCCTGCCTTTGGTGGCCGCGGGGTGCTTCTTCTACGGCATGGCCAGCCTTGCCAACACCGGATTGTGGGTGGCCAAGAAGACCCAGTACAGCATTTACGGCTGGATCGGAGCCGTCGTGCTGAATGTCGGCCTCAATGCGGCGCTCATTCCGCAGTTTGGCCTGCTTGGCGCGGCCTGCGCACAGAGCTTGGCCTTTTTCCTGACTTTTCTTGTGACGTTTCTGTTCGCGCAGCACTACTTCCCGCTGCCGATGGACTACAAGAAGGCGGTTATCGTCGGAACGCCGTTGGTGGCGGCCGGGCTGATCATGTTTCCGCCCTGGAGCGCCACGCCGGCGATCAGCCTTGCGATGAAGGTTCCGGCGGGGATCATCCTGGTCGTCGCAGTGCTGTTCACCATGGCTCCACAGTGGGTGCGCGGGCTGACGCACAGGATGGTTCATCGGCCATCCTCCGGTCACTGATGGCTGCTCGCGCCTTGAGCCACCCTCCGTAACCAAAGGCCAGTATCGTGACCGTCTCGGTGTTGATGTTGTGTTCCTACTTCTATCCGGAGATCGGCGGAGCCGAGCGCCAGGCTGAGAAGTTGGGCCGAGCCCTGCTGAAGCAGGGCTGCCGGGTAGAGATATTGACTCCGCGGCGTTCCCTGGAGCTGCCCGAGACGGAGGACCTGTCCGGACTGATCGTACATCGGTTTCCGCTGCTTGATGTCGTTCGCCACATGCCCGCCGCAGTGCTCCCCAACAAGCTGTACGTGCCGGGAGCGGTGAACCTGGTTCTGCTCAAAATCTGCCTGAGGCGGGCGCTGCGTGTTCATTTGCCGCGATTTGATATTCTGCATGCGCACATGGCATCGGAAATGTCGGCGTTTGCGGCATCGGCGGCGATTCGCATGGGAGTGCCGTGCATCTGCAAGGTCGGTTCCGCAGGCCACAAGTCGGATTTTGTGTCGATGCGTAGGAAGCCGGTTGTCGGTCAGTGGCTTATTAAAGGCATGAGAAACGAGGTCGCGCGGTGGATCGCTACCACGCCGGCGGTTCAGGATACCCTGGCCCAGGAGCGCATCCCCGCCGAGCGCGTGGCCTTGATTCCAAACGGGGTTGAAATTCCCAAGGTACAGTTGAAGCGCAGGCCGGTGCGGAAATTCCTGTACCTGGGACGTCTTGCGACCACGGCGGAACGAGATGTCCCGACGATGCTCAAGGCGTTCGACCGACTGGCCGATCAGCGCGGCGATGTACAACTGGCGGTCGTAGGGCATGGCAACCTGCTTGCTTCGACCAAAGCGATGGTTAGCGACATGCGGCATGCCCATCTCGTACAGGTGCCGGGCTTGCAGCCGCCGCAATCTTGGTATGAGTGGGCCGACGCCTTCGTCCTGCCGTCGCGCTATGAAGGCTTGTCCAATGCCTTGCTGGAGGCCATGAGCTATGCATTGCCGTGCATAGCCAACGACATCCCACCGAATCGCCAGGTGCTCGAAGACGGTAAGGTCGGACTGCTGACGCCGGTGGGCGATGAAGACGCCTTGCTTGCGTGCATGCAGCAGCTAGCCGAAAGTGAAGCGCTGGCCGCGCAGCTGGGCGAGCTTGGGCTGCGGCGGGCGCAGCAGGTTTACTCGGTCGATGCGATTTCCGCCAAGTATGTCGCGCTCTACGAAAACCTGAAGCGTGGCGCGCCCACGCGGGTCAAGGAAGATTTGGGGACAGCATCATGATCGGAATGCTCGTCCGATTGTTGTTGGCCTTCGAGATCGTGCTGTCTCTGACCAATATTGCCGTGCCGTACACACCCTTCGGCATAGCCGTGGTCGTGTTCAACGGGCTCGCGCTTTTGTTGTTCGGAATGAAGGTGAACTGGCGCAGCCGCGCCATGGTCTCTTTCTGGTCGTGGCGCGCGGTGCTGTTGACGATTTTCCTGCTTTACGCGGTGGTCGATGGCGTGGGCAAGGAATCTGGCCGTGAGCTTTTCGACTATGTCTATGCATTCACCGTCTCGCTGGCGATCGTGCAGCTGGTCGATCCGGACAAGGATTTGCGCCTGGTTAGTTGGGCAGTGGCGATCAGCTTCGTTGTGGTGGTGTTGTCGATCTATGCCGACTTCTTCCTGGATATCCAACTGCATCCCCCTGAAGACGTACCGGATGAAGGGGAAGGGGGGCGAGCCGGCGGCCTTTTCATAAATCCGAACGCGGCGGCGGCGGCCGTGGCCATGCTGCTCGGTCTGGGACTTTCGGCCTTGTCGCGCATCCGCCTAGGGGTCGCCTTGTTCATGGCGATGGGTGCGTTTGCCATTGTGCTCACCAACAGCCGATCTGGGATGGTGCAGCTCGCCGTGGTCATCGCGATGTCGCTGTCGAGCCAGCGGAGCAGGATTCCCTACGCAATTCTCGGCTGTCTATTGGCCGCCGGATTGATCAGCACGTTTTCCGACGAGATCTTCAGTGATGCAGCGCTGCTGCGGTACAGCGGTCAGGACGAGTCAGCAGCCAGCCGGCTGGATCTGATTACCGTTGCATTCGACAAGTTTGCCCAAAGTCCGCTTTGGGGGAATGGCATCGGCTCTTCCTACAATCTTGGCCAATACCGGCTGGGCACACACAATATCTATCTCGCTCTGGGGGTCGAGTTCGGAATTTTCGTCGTGCTGGGCTATGTGTGGTGGTGCCTGGGGTTGTGGCGGTCGGCGCGGCCTCAGCACAAGAGCGTCGTCGCCGCATTTGCAGTCAACGGTTTTTTTTCCCACAACGTATTTGATTCTGTCCCGCTGATGCTGGTCGTGGCCTTGATAGCGGCCACTGCAGGGCAGCGACGTGCGACAAGTGCCATGCCGCCAGCGGATCCGTCCCAACCTGATCGAACTGCAGCAGCTCGACATGTCCAGCTCCCCTCCGCGTCTGCGAGAGCTTGATCTATTGCGGTTCATAGCCGCGCTTTCGGTCGTGTTCTTCCACTATTGCTTTCGCGGCACTGCGGCGGATGGATTGATGGCCGTGGCATTTTCGGAACTTTCCGCCTTTGCAAGGTATGGGTACCTGGGCGTGCAGCTGTTCTTTCTGATCAGCGGCTTCGTGATCCTGATGACGGCTCAGAGCGGGTCGGCGCGGCTGTTCGTGATTTCGCGGATCGCTAGGCTCTATCCGGCGTTCTGGGTCTGCTGTACGGCAACGTTCTTGTTGATCGTCTCAATGGGAGGACCGCAATTCACCGCGACTTCCGCGGAGTACGCGCTGAACATGACCATGCTGAGTGGAATTGTTTCCAATGTCCCATCGATTGACGGGGTGTACTGGACCTTGTTCGTCGAGATCCATTTTTATTTCCTGATGATCCTTATCCTGCTGTTCGGGATGCTGCGGTACTTGGACTGGTTCGTGGGCTTGTGGTTTGCCCTGACCGTAGCGATGGCGATCCATCCCGTTTCCAAGTTGCAGACCTGGTTCGTCACCGAGTATTCAAGCTACTTCATCTCCGGGCAGCTGGCCTACCTGATCTATTCCCAGGGCGCCAGGCTGCGTCACTGGCTGCTGCTGGCGGGCTGCTTACTAATGTCGGTGTGGCAGGAATTCTCCCGTCTCGAGCAGATGGCGGCCCACTTCCATACGAGCTTCTCGAAGGGCGTCGTGGCTGGAGTGGTCGGCGCAAGTTACGCGGTTATGCTGCTGGTCGCCCTGCGCAAACTCGACGCGAAGCACAAGGTCTTCGTGGCGCTTGGCGCCCTGACTTATCCGCTTTATCTGCTGCATCAAGTGACAGGCTACATTCTGTTCAACGCCCTCGACGGATACTTGAACCGGTACGTGCTGCTTGCGGGGATTGTCGGCCTCATGCTGCTGGCGTCGTACGGCGTGAGCAGATATTTCGAGAGGCCGCTTGCCGGGCGGATCCGCGCAGCGCTGCAGGGCCGGAGCCGGCCGATGGAGCAGCTTCTGTGACCCCGTCCATCCAGACACCCGCGGCGCCACGGGCGGGCGCCGTTCGCCGGACTGTTCTGTTCATTATCCCTTCGCTGCGAGGCGGCGGCGCCGAGCGCGTGATTACCATCCTGACCCGGCATCTGTCGCGCGATCGTTTCGATGTCACCCTGCTGGTCGTCGACGGGCGGGACGCGGCATTCGGGGGAGAGGTGCCCGAGGACATACAGTTCGTCGATCTCAAGTGCCGGCGGGTCCTGCACGCGCTGCCCAGGCTGGTGACATTGATCTGGCGTCACCGTCCGGACGTGGTGTTCTCCACGCTGGGACACCTCAACCTGGCCCTCGCGATGCTGATGCCGGTGTTGCCGCGTCATCCACTCTACATTGCCCGGGAAACCTCGATTCCGACTGACAATTTGCAGTTCGCGGGCTGGCCATGGCTCTGGCGTCTGCTGTACCGGCTCTTCTACGCGAACCACGATATCGTGGTATGCCAGTCGCAGGCCATGCGCGACGACCTGACGGGGAACTTCGCCTATCCTGCCGACCGGGCCACCGTCATCTACAATCCGGTCGACGTGGTGCGCATTCGCCGCCTCGCGGCCCAACCTGCCGCGGACGCTACTTTTCGCAGCCGCCGGCTCGATGCAGGGCCGCTGCATCTGGTCGCCGCCGGCCGCCTCGGCCGTGAGAAAGGTTTCGACCTGCTGATCGAAGCGATCGCGCTGCTTAGGGATCAGTCGGTGCAGCTGACCATTCTCGGCGAGGGGAGCTTGCGTGCCGAGCTCGAGAATCTGGTGCGGGCGAGGGGGCTCACGTCCAGGGTGCGCTTCGCTGGTTTTCAAGCCAACCCTTACGCCTGGTTCGCGAGGGCCGACGCTTTCGTGCTGTCCTCGCGTTTCGAAGGCTTCCCCAATGTGCTGCTGGAGGCCCTGGCCTGCGGCACTCCGATCATCGCCACGCCGGCGCGCGGCGGCACCGCCGAGATTGTGCGCAATGCTTCCGGTGCGATCCTGGCCGGCGAGGTCAGCGCGGCGGCGCTGGCGCAGGCAATCGATCGCTGGGTTGCCGCTCCGCCGCCTCGGGTGAGCGAACGCAGTATCGATGCCTACCGGGTCGACGGGGTGGTGGAGCAGTACGAGGCTCTGTTCGAAGGTGGACGGCCGTGAAGATCCTGCACGTGATCACTGGCCTCAACGGCGGCGGCGCCGAGGGCGCGTTGTTCCGCCTAGTGACCAGCGACGGGGATGCCGAACATGTCGTCATTTCTCTCACCGGGGACGGTGTGTACGGCCCGCGGCTTCGGGCTGCTGGTGTGGACTGCATGGCCCTGAACGGGGTGCGCCTGCTTACGCCACGGCAGTTACTCGAGCTGGTGCGCCTGATCCGCAGGATCAAGCCTGATGTGATGCAGACCTGGATGTATCACGCCGATCTGATCGGGGGGCTGGCCGCCCGGGTCGCCGCACGCAAGTCGCCGGTAGTCTGGGGCATCCGCCACTCCGGCCACAATCTGCGGGAGCTGTCCCGGGCGACCCGCTGGGTAGTGTCGGGTTGCGTTTCCCTGTCTCGGGCTATCCCGGCGCGGATCGTCAGCTGCTCGCGGCAGGCGGAGCAGGCGCACGTCGCCTTGGGGTACCCGCGGAGCAAGATGTCCATCATTCCCAACGGCTATGATTCCCACCGGTTCAGGCCGGATGCCGAGGCGCGCCGGGCGCTGCGCGCGGAGTGGGGGCTGGCCGACGATGCTATTTTGCTTGGCCTTGTAGCGCGGTGGGACCCGCCCAAGGATCACCCCAACCTCATTGCAGCATTAACCTGGTTGCGCGAAATCCGGTCCGATTGGCGTTGCATCCTGGTAGGCAACAACGTGCACGAGGGAAACGGCGAGCTGATGGGTCTTCTCGCAAATTCCGGAATACGCGACTACGTGCATCTGTGCGGACCCCGGAACGACATTCCTGCTGTGATGAACGCTCTGGATATCCATGTGCTCAGCAGTTCCCACGAGGCTTTTCCCAACGTCGTGGCCGAAGCCATGAGTTGCGGCACCCCCTGCGTGGTGACCGACGCCGGCGATGCCGCGCTGATCGCCGGCGACACTGGATGGGTGGTTCCGCGATCGGACAGCCGGGCGCTGGCCGACGCCATGGCCGCGGCGATGGCGGCACGGCATGACGGCCTAGCCTGGCGGGAAAGGCAGGGGAATTGCCGCGCCCGCATCGTGGAGCATTTCACACTGGAAACGATGATCAAGTCCTATCATTCGGTCTGGCGGGAATCACTGGCCGAGGGGCATGTCTGATGTGCGGAATAGTCGGTTATTTCAACCCTTCGGGGATTTCGGGCCGGGCGATTGCCCACATGGTCGCGCAGCTGCGCCACCGCGGCCCGGACGCGCAGAGTGCTTGGAGCGATACCGACGCCGGCATAGCCTTCGGTCACGCGCGGCTGTCCATCGTCGACCTGTCGGCCGCCGGCTCCCAGCCGATGACCTCCGCTTCCGGCCGTTATGTCGTCGCCTTCAACGGCGAGATCTACAACCACATGAAGCTACGCCAGGCTCTGGAGGGGGCGAACGACGCTCCGGCCTGGCGTGGTCATTCGGACACCGAGACGCTGCTTGCGGGCATCGAGGCCTGGAGCCTCGATGCAGTTTTGCAGAAAGCCACCGGCATGTTCGCGCTGGCTTTGTGGGACCGCCGGGAGCGGACGCTGACCCTGGCCCGCGACCGCTTGGGCGAGAAGCCGCTGTATTACGGTCTGCGCAACGGCAGCCTGGTGTTCGCTTCCGAGCTCAAGGCGCTCAAGGTCTGCCCGGACTGGATCGGGGAGATCGATCGTGACGCGCTGACGTTGCTGCTGCGGCACAACTACATACCGGCGCCGTATTCGATCTATCGCGGCATCCGCAAGCTGACCCCCGGCTGCACCGTGAAGTTTTCCGCTGCGTTGCAGGAAGCGGAACCGGAACCGTTCTGGGACCCGCGCCGGGTCATCGCCTCCAGTCTCGCCGACCCGTTCCGCGGCACGCGGCAGGACGCCGCTGCGGCGCTCGACACGCTGCTGCGCGAGGCGGTCGCCGAGCAGATGGTAGCGGATGTCCCGCTGGGAGCCTTTCTTTCCGGCGGGGTCGATTCTTCCACGGTGGTCGCCCTGATGCAGGCGCAGTCGAGCCGGCCCGTCAAGACCTTCACCATCGGCTTTCACGAGGAAGGCTACGACGAGGCCCAGCACGCCAAGGCGGTGGCGCGGCACCTGGGCACGGATCACACCGAGCTCTACATCACACCGCAGCAGGCCCTGGAGGTGGTGCCGAACCTCCCTGCGATCTATTGCGAACCGTTCGCTGACTCCTCGCAGATTCCCACCTATCTGGTCAGTGCGCTGACTCGGCGCCACGTCACCGTCTCGCTCTCCGGTGATGCCGGCGACGAGTTGTTCGGCGGCTACACGCGTTACGCCACGGCACAGCGCTTCTGGAGCAAGCTGTCACTCCTGCCGCAGGCGCTGCGCCGGCCGATGGCGTCGACGATCCGCAGCCTGTCTCCTGCCGCTTGGAACCGTCTAGCCTGCCTGTCCGCTCCACTGCTGCCGGCGGGGCTCAGGAAGGCGAACATGGGGGACAAGATCCACAAGGGCGCCGCAATCCTTTGTGCATCGAAGCAGGAGCTGTATCGCCAGATGGTCAGCCAGTGGCCGAATCCGAAGGATCTGGTCGTCGGCGGCGCCGAGCCCCTCACCGTGCTGACGGATGCCGGCCGCCAGCCCAGGGTCGACGATTTCTTCCAGCAGATGATGGCGCTGGACACGCTCAGCTATCTGCCGGACGACATCCTTTGCAAAGTCGATCGCGCCGCAATGGCGGTGAGCCTGGAAACGCGGGTGCCGTTCCTCAACCACAACGTCGTGGAGTTCGCCTGGCGCCTGCCGCTTCACTACAAGGCTGAATCTGCTAAGGGCAAGCTGGTGCTGCGCGACGTGTTGTATCGTTACGTGCCGTCACAGCTGATCGAACGGCCGAAGATGGGCTTCGGCATACCCCTGGCGGCCTGGCTGCGTGGTCCCCTGCGGGACTGGGCCGAAACCCTGCTCGACGAGTCGCGCTTGCGGCGGGATGGATACTTCAATCCCCAGCCGATCCGGCAGAAATGGGCGGAGCATCGTTCGGGCGTACGCAACTGGGATGCCCATCTCTGGATCATCCTCATGTTCCAGTCCTGGCTGGACAATGAGACAAAGGCGCTAGCTTGAGTCGCTTCGGCATGCGGTCTGCGATGACGCACGCGCTGCTGCTGCTTGCCGTCCTGCTGCCGCCCGCTGCGGACTGTGCGCAGCCGCAGAAATTCCTGGTGTTCGACTATCGTCTGTCCCCGGGCTGGATCAAGGCCCACGGCGCCGAGTACGTGTTCGTCTGGGGCGCGGCCGATCGCACCCTGGAGGATTACGTGGCGGCGTCCCCCACGCCGTTGCTCAGCACGTACTTTCCGTTTGCGCGTGATCCGGAAAAGAAGGCGGAAGGAGATTGGTTGGCCAGACATCCGTCGTGGATCGCCTACCGCTGCGACCAGCGATCCATCGCCTACCAGTTTGGCGACGCCAACCTTCCCCTGGATATCGCCAACCCGGCCGTCGTTAGATGGCAGATCGGGAAATTCCTTGCCGCTCCGGCACTGACCCGGGCGATTGCGCTGGACAACTTCCAGACACGCAACTTCGCCCAGATCTGCGGCGTCAGGCGGGGCGGGCGGTTCGTGCAGCGGTATCTTCCTGCTTCCGACAAAAAATACCGCGCGGCCATGGTCTTGTGGCTGGAGCAGGTGTCGGGTGCGCTGCACCGCGCCGGCCGCAAGCTGGTCATCAACTACGACGTGGATCTCGATGCCGATTCGCCGCTGTTCAAGCGAATCTTGGCGGCCGTCGACGGCATCACCATGGAGCTGTCCTCGCCACCGCTGACCCCCGACCGCTACGCCGCGGCAAGGGCCATTACGCAGGGGAACAAAGCCCTGTATCTGATCCTGGAGCTGGAGCATCCGAGCGCCGTCGCGGTGGAGACTGCCGTCGCGTCGTACCTGATGGTGGCTGAGCCGACCACTGCAGTGTATGTTTCCGGCATCCAGGAATACGGCGGCGAGCCGCAGTTTCGTGGCTTCGACCGGCCGGTGGGCGACGGCTGCGGTTCCTATCGGCAGCTGGCCACGGGAATCCTGGTGCGCTACTACAGTCGCGGGATGGCGTTGTTTGCACCGTCTGCGTCCGCCGCTGCCAAGCCGGCCGGCCCGACGCCACTACCGAGTTTGTCCATCCCCGACGGATATCAGACCCTGTCCGGTGAGCCGGTCGAAAGGGTTTCGATGGCCCCTGGCCAGGGCCGCATTCTGTATCGACAGGACGCCGCCGGCTGCTCCGTCCCCTCCGGCGGGGTTTAGGACCCGCGTCCATGACCAAGAAAGTCCTGATCATTGGTGGCTATGCTCCATCGCTGCTCAACTTCAGGGGCGCGCTGATTCGCCACCTGTGTGAGCAGGGCCACGAAGTGCTGGCCTGTGCGCCCGATCCTTCCCCCGAGATCGAGCGCGGGCTGGCGCAAATCGGAGCCCGTTGCGTAGCGGTGCCGATGAACCGGACCGGACTGAATCCCTTCGCCGACCTGCGCTACCTGTTGCGCCTGGTTGCCCTGATGCGGACGCATCGCCCTGACGTGGTGCTGTCCTACACCGTCAAGCCGCTGATCTGGGGTAGCCTCGCTGCGCGCATAGCCGGCGTGCCCCGGCGCTATGCGCTGATCACCGGCCTGGGGTACGCCTTCGGCCGGGAGACCGCCAAGCAGCGGCTGGTCGGGGGCGTTGTCGGTCTGTTGTACCGCGCCGCGATGTCAGCCTGCCAGCGCGTCGCCTTCCAGAATCCCGACAATCAGGAGACGTTCCAGAAGCTCAAGATCGTGTCGGCGGATAAAACCGTGGTGGTCAACGGTTCGGGAGTCGACGTCGCGCACTACGGTTTTCACCGGCCGTTGCCAGAGCGATGCACCTTTCTTCTCATTGCCCGCCTGTTGAAGGACAAGGGCATCCTCGAATACGCCGAGGCGGCCCGGCAGATCAGGAAACGCTACAGCAACGTGCGCTTCCTGCTGGTGGGGGCTCATGACATAAATCCGATGGCCCTTACTGCGGACGAGCGCGACGCCTGTGTGACACGGGGAGGGCTCGAATATCTCGGGGAGGTCGCCGATGTGCGCCATGCCATCCGGGAATGCTCGGTCTACGTGCTCCCTTCCTATGCCGAGGGCATGCCCAGGACTGTGCTGGAGGCGATGTCGATGGGGCGGGCGATCGTTACCACCGATGCCCCAGGCTGCCGCCAGACCGTGGTTCCTGGGGAGAACGGCCTGCTGGTTCCGGTGCGCGATGCATCGGCCTTGAGCGACGCTATGTGCCGCTTCTTAGAAGAGCCGCATCTCGTTGAAATAATGGGAAAAAATAGTCGTGCCTTGGCGGAGCGGAGTTACGATGTGAAACTGGTCAACCAGCAGATGCTCAATATGATGGGACTGGCCTGATTTCCGATGAAGCGCATCCTGGACTTAGCTCTGGCACTGATCGCGATCCTGGCGCTTTCACCGATCCTGGTGGTGATCGCCACCCTGGTGCGCGGTAAGCTCGGCCGCCCCGTGATCTTCAGCCAGATCCGGCCCGGCTTGAACGGTGCCCCATTCCGCATGTACAAGTTCCGCACCATGACGCAGGCACGGGACGCCGACGGCCGCCTGCTGCCCGATGCCCGGCGCCTCACCGACTTCGGACGCTTTCTGCGCCGCACCAGCCTGGACGAGCTGCCAGAGCTGGTCAACGTCCTCAGGGGTGACATGAGCCTGGTCGGGCCGCGTCCCCTGCTGATGGAGTACCTGCCGCTCTATTCCCTTGAGCAGGCCCGTCGCCAGGACGTGCGCCCTGGAATTACCGGCTGGGCTCAAATCAACGGCCGCAATGCAATTTCCTGGGAAGACAAATTCCGCTTGGATACCTGGTACGTGGATCATCGCAGCCTATGGCTGGATACGAAGATACTGCTTCTGACCGTGGTCAAGGTGCTGCGGTCGGACGGCATCAACCAGCCGGGCCACGAAACGGCCGAGGCTTTTCGCGGCGCCGAGGAGAAGCCGTGACGCGCCCGGCACCGGCACGCAACGCCGAGCGCCTGATGGTTGTCGGGGCAGGTGGTCACGGCAAGGTAGTGGCGGACGCTGCGCGGCTTGCGGCCGCGCACCGCGAACTTGCCTTTTTCGACGATCGGTTTCCCGAGTTGCAGACAGCTGGCGGGCACTGGCCGGTGATCGGGAAGCTGGAGGACATCGCGTCTCCCGACTTCGCGGGCGACGAGTTCGTGGTGGCGATCGGCGACAACCGCCGTCGTTTGCAGGTGCAGGATACGCTGATCCGTCTGCAGCGGACGCTCGCCACCATCATCCATCCTGCCGCAATCGTCAGCTCGTACGCGAGAATCGGCCGCGGCAGCGTGGTCTTCGCCGGCGCTGTCATCAATGTCGATGCGCAGCTTGGCGAGGCCTGTATCGTCAATACGGCAGCTTCGATTGATCACGATTGCGTGCTTGGCCGCGGCGTGCACCTTTCGCCTGGTGTGCGGCTGGGGGGCGGGGTGCGGATCGGCAATGCCTCCTGGGTGGGGATCGGCGCGGTGGTGCGCCAGGACATAGAAATCGGAGCGGACGTCGTAGTCGGGGCTGGCGCGGCCGTAGTGTCCGATGTAGCATCCGGCCTCACGGTGCTCGGGGTGCCGGCCAAGGCCCGTTCCGCCTGATGCAGGACAAGGCCATGAAATCAGGGAAGTTTTGACGACAAGGGCACTGGAGGCACGAAAGCCATGTGGAAAAAATTCAAAGAGCCCAGGCCCTGCCTGGCGCTCGCCGCGCTGATCGCGGCAGCAGCTTCCTTGTTGATGCCACTTGCTCTGCGGGCGCAGGGCGATGCTCCCAGCCTGGTCCTCGCCGCCGCGCAGAAAGCGAATTTCCCGATCGTTGTCGCCCACGGCGCTTCCAGCGGTACGCGTAGCGCGGCGGCGAAGCTGGCGGATTATCTGCAGCGCATCAGCGGCGCCAGGTTTCAGGTGGTCGAAGGCGACGGCCAAAGCGGCATTGCCGTCGGCACCGTTGCAGACTTTCCTGCGCTGAGCGGCTTCCCTGGGCATTTCTTCGACTATAAGAATCCCGACTCGTCCCAGGACTACCTGCTGCAGTCGACCAAGTCCGGCGTCTATCTCATCGGCGCCACCGATGCAGCGGTGGGCTATGCGGTGTGGGATTTTCTCTATCGCCTGGGGTATAGGCAGTTCTTCCCCGGAGCGGATTGGGAAGTCATCCCATCCCTCGATACTGTGACCGCGTCCATGTACGTACACGGCCACCCCTCGTTCCAGACCCGCAGCATCTTCTATGGCGGCGGAGCGGCCGAATACAGCCAGGCTCCGTTCGCCGATTGGCAGGAAAAGAACCGCCTTCCGGGCGCTTATCTGGACGTTGGCCATCAGTACGAAACACTGATTGCCAATCAGAAGGCGACGTTCGCAGCCCATGCCGACTTCACCTGTAACGTCCCCGCTATGCCGCAGAAGTTCTGCCTGGCCAACCCGGAGCTGCGCAAAGCTGTGGCCAGCTATGCCCTGGAGTACTTCAGGACGCATCCCTCGGCGCAGAGCCTATCGATGAGTCCTAGTGACGGCGGCGGCTGGTGCGATTGTTCCAGGGTTCCCGGAGCCGCCAACCTCTCTGACAGCGTCATCACGCTCGCCAACGAGGTGGCCGCTGCCGTGCGTGCCCAATACAAAGGCAAGAAGATCGGCGTCTACGCCTACGCCGACTACTTCCGGCCGCCGACCATCACGGTGGATCCCGATGTCGTCGTTCTGGTGACCAGCGCCGATACATTGGCGTTGACCAAGGCGGGCGGCAGCCTCAAGACGAACGGGGATGTGCGCGCGCTCAGCCACATGCTGTCGAGCCTGGACTCGAGCGCCCTGGGCGTCATCGAGGGTTGGAAACGCCAAGGGGCGACCATCGGCATCCGCGACTATCTCGGCGTTTATCGCTGGGACTGGGGCTTGCCGGGGCAGTCGCGCGTGTCAAGCCTGCAATATCTGCGTACCGCGATCCCGAGATTCTACTCGATGGGGGCACGGTATTTCGTAGCCGAGGCGACGGACAGCTGGGGCCAGAGCGGCCTCGGTATGTATCTGCTGTCGCGGGAGCTGTGGGACGTCGGCGAAGCGCAAAACATCGACGCGTTGACGGATGATTTTCTGGAGAAGAGCTTCGGGCCGGCAAAAGCGACGATGTCCGACTACTATCGGCTGATCGACGGTTCCTCCTCTCCGGCGTTGGATCGCAGCCTGACGGACAGGCTTTTCGCCCTGCTGAGCAAGGCCAAGTCGATGACCAACGACCACAAAATCCAGGCCCGCATCAACGATCTCGTGCTGTACACGCAGTACGTCGAAGCGTACGACGACTACGATGCGGCGCAAGGCCCCGATCGGGGGCAGAAGGCGCAGGCCATGCTGCGTTCGACTTACCGCATGAAGAGCAGCTTGATGGTCGATGCGCACATGGCGGTGCCGAGCATCAGCGACCATGACAAGACGCTGGGCCTGCCGCAGGGGAGCTCCTGGAGCTCGCTGAAGGGCACCGACCCGGGAAAGTGGGACAAGGCCTACTCGGACCAGGAAGTACAGGATCTGCTGACCAAGAAGGCGGGACCCCACTGAGTCAGGTCGGGAAGGACGGCAAGGCTGCCTTCCCGACCTTCTAAAATGGGCCTGAGTACCCGGGCCGCGACGTTACCCTATCCAATGCTCGATACCGAATTCTCGCCCTGGCCTTCGTTTTCCGAAGAGGAAATTCTAGAAGTAACGCGGGTTCTCCGCTCGAACCGCGTCAACTACTGGACCGGAAGCGAGGGGCGACAGTTTGAGAAGGACTTCGCCACCTGGTCCGGCACACGGCATGCCATCGCCCTGGCCAACGGTACCGTCGCGCTCGATCTGGCGCTCCGAATGCTGCGCGTCGGGGCGGGTGACGAGGTGGTTGTCACCCCCAGGAGCTTCCTCGCCTCGGCCAGCTGCGTCGTTTCCGCCGGTGCCAGACCGGTATTCGCCGATGTGGACCGCGATTCGCAGAACATCACTGCCGCTACCATCGAGGCGGTGCTGACGCCGCGGACCAAGGCGATCATTTGCGTGCATCTGGCCGGCTGGCCCTGCGAAATGGACGAGATTCGCGCCCTAGCCGAGCCTCGGGGCATTCATTTGATCGAGGACTGCGCCCAGGCCCATGGCGCCCTGTATCGCGGCCGCTCCGTGGGCGGCCTCGGCGCCGTCGCCGCCTGGTCGTTTTGCCAGGACAAGATCATGACCACCGGCGGGGAGGGCGGCATGGTTACCACCAACGATCCCGCGCTGTGGGCCGACGGCTGGTCTTATAAGGACCACGGAAAGTCCTGGGATGCGGTCTACGAGCGCGAGCACCCTCCCGGATTTCGCTGGCTGCACGAATCCTTCGGCACCAACTGGCGCTTGGCTGAGATGCAGTCGGTACTGGGGCGGACGCAGCTGAAATATATGCCGGCATGGCACGCGACGCGAGTGAGCAATGCCGGCCGCATCCTGCAAGCCTGCCGGGACTGCGACGCCTTGCGCGTACCGGTAGTGCCGGAGCATATCGAGCACGCCTGGTATCGCTGCTACGTGTTCGTGCGAGCCGACCGACTCGCGACCGGATGGGACCGGGACCGCATCATGAACGCCATCAAGGCCGAGGGCGTTCCCTGTTATTCGGGGAGCTGCTCCGAGGTTTACCTGGAAAAGGCGTTCGACAACACTGGCTTCCGTCCGAAGGAGCGCCTGCCGGTCGCCCGTGAACTGGGGGAAAGCAGCCTGGCGTTTCTGGTCCATCCGACCCTGACCGCGGCACAGATCGACCGCACCTGCCAGGTGATCGGCAAAGTCATGGAACAGGCGTCGAGTTAGCGCGGGGCGACAGATCGCGGAGAGCCGGGGCATCGTCGATGGCTGGCCCTCGCGATGCTATTTCTGGGAGCAAGAGAAGTTCTGATGAAGCAGGCTTTCAAGTACCGCCCTGACGTGGATGGGCTGCGAGCGATTTCCATCCTCGCCGTACTGTTTTTCCATGCAGGCTTCAAGCTTTTCAGTGGCGGATTCGTCGGCGTCGATATCTTCTTCGTAATCTCGGGTTACCTGATCACACAGCTGCTGCTGGCCGAGAGTGAAGCCGGCACTTACAGCTTCGTGGAATTCTATAAAAGAAGAATCCGCAGGTTGATGCCGGCGTCGCTTGCCGTGATCGCATTGACCCTGCTGGCGGCTTCGGCGTTGATGCTGCCACTGGACCTGCGCAATTTCTCGCTCAGCGCGCTCTCTGCTACTTTCTTCAGCGCCAATATCTACTTCTGGAGGGTCATCGACTACTTCAATCCAGCGAGCGGCGACAAGCCCCTGCTGCATATGTGGTCCCTCGGTGTGGAGGAACAGTTCTACCTGTTCTGGCCGCTGCTCATGGCTTTTGGGCTGCGCCGGCTCGGACGTCGTGGATTCAGCTTGCTCATCCCGGTGATGCTGGCGCTATCGCTGTTGGGGGCGGAGATGATCCTGAAGTCCCGACCTAATTGGGCCTTCTTCCTGCCGGTGTTCAGGGCCTGGGAGCTGCTTGTCGGCGCCTGCCTGGCCTTTGGCCTGGTACCGCAGCCGCGGCCTGGAGCTCTTGGGCGCCTGATCAGCGAGGTGCTGGCGATCTGCGGCATCGCGGGCATTGGTGCCAGTATCGTCCTCTTCGACAAGAGCACCACGGTTCCTGGAATCGCTGGTCTGCTGCCGTGCATTTCCGCGGGCCTGGTCATTTATTCAGGCGCATCGACCGAGACCCTGGTGGTGCGAGTGCTCAAATGCCGTCCCATGGTATTCATAGGCCTGATCTCGTACTCGCTTTACCTGTGGCATTGGCCCATCCTTTCGATCCCTACCTACGTGCTGGCCCGCAACCTTACGACGGTGCAGGCTGTGGTGTTACTCGTTCTTTCTTTTTTTGCGGCCGTACTGTCCTGGAAATACATTGAAGTTCCATTCCGCTCCCCGTCCGGGAAGCTGGGTGGTCGAGAATTCAAATTCTTCGCCTCCACTGCTTCGGCCATTGCCTTGGCTAGCATTGGACTGATCGCCTCGCGGGGGTTGGCAGTACGCTTCCCGGACGAAATTCTCGAAGGCGAGCTGCAGGCCAACACTGCCCCGTTCATGAGGCAGGATTGCGACGTCGGCGAGGACCGGCTTCCGCCAGTCGGCAAATGCATTGCAGGGGCGGCCGCCGCAGATCGGGAGAAGTACAGCGCCGTCCTCTGGGGTGATTCCCAGGCCGATTCCTATGCTCCCTTTCTCGATGAGTTGGGCAAGGCGGATGGATTCCGCTTCAGGCAGATATCAAAAAATGCATGTCTGCCGGCGATCGACATTAAGAGGATGGACCCGGACTACAATTCCGCCTACTGCGAGAAATTCAACAACGCGGCCCTGGAAGAGATTGCCGGCAACAACAACGTCACGGACGTGTACCTTGCCGGCGCCTGGGGCGGCTATTTCGTCGTCTGGTACATGGCCCGGCCTTCGAGTCCCTCGGTTTCGAGGGAGGCCACTATCGAGGCTGTAAAAGGTGCTTTGATATTAACGGTCGACCGGCTTGTCGCCATGCACAAGCGGGTGCACATCCTGGAAGCTGTACCGTTGTTCGGATATCCGTCCAAGTGTGTCCTGCTGGCTGAAGCGTTTACCTGGCATCGCCTGGATTGCAGCGTTCCTTTCGAGGCCTATCAAGCGCGGGAGAAGCTGCCTGACCAGGTCTTTGCTTCCCTGGTGCAAACCGACAATGTGGACTTCGTGCAGGTTCACGATTTGTTCTGCGACAAAACTTCCTGCAGCCCGGTGCTCGGCGGGCGCCCCGTCTACTACGATAGCTCCCACCTTAGCGATCCCGGCTCTCGCAGCCTCGCCGCTCTATATCTTCGGCGAAGAAATGGCGACAGGAACGAGGCGGTCGTACAAGCCGGGAGCGGCATCGAAGGTGGTGCCCAGGCCGGCCCTTCACACTGATCCAATGAATATCCTGACCAACTTCTCGGATGGCGTCCTCGAAATCCGCTTCAATCGCCCCGACAAGAAGAACGCCTTCACCATCCCCATGTACCAGGGCCTGGTCGAGGCGCTGCGGCGGGCGGAAGTCGAAGCGGCGATCCGGGTAGTGCTGCTTGCCGGAGAAGGCGCCGCCTTCAGCGCAGGCAACGATCTGCAGGACTTCATGAACAATCCGCCGGAACTTGGCACCGGCCCGGAGCCGGGGCCGGTGATGTTGTTCATGCGTGCCCTGTCCACTCTCCGTAAAGTGGTGGTGGCGGCGGTGCAGGGGCCGGCAGTGGGTGTCGGCGCGACATTGCTGTTGCACTGCGACCTGGTGTTGGCTGCTGCCGATGCGCGCCTGTCGCTGCCGTTCATCAACCTTGGTCTGGTGCCGGAATTCGGCAGCACTCTGCTGTTGCCGCAGCGGGTCGGCTACGTGCAGGCGGCCGAGCTGGCGCTGCTTGGCGAACCCTTCGACGTGGCCACCGCGCAACGGCTGGGGCTTGTCAACCGAGTGGTACCGGCTGCCGAGCTGCAGGAAGCGGCGCGTGGCTTGGCGCGCAAGCTCGCTGCCAAGCCGCCGGAAGCGCTGTTGTTGACCAAGCAGCTGCTCAAGTCCGGCGGCGATAACCTGGCACAGCGCATCGACAGCGAAGCGGAGCATTTCGCCCACCGCCTGCGCAGCGCCGAATTCCGCGAAGCCGCCACCGCCTTCTTCGAAAAGCGTCCGCCGGATTTTGGCAAGCACAGCTGATTGTTTCCGAATCGACAAGCAAACCATCCTGATAGTGGAAGTCATGACAACAGACCCAACCCAGCTGGACGCTCATTTCGCTTTTGGTCAGAACTGGGCGGACTACTCCAAATCCATCGATGAAGCCAAAATCGCAAAGGCCTGCGAAGCGCTGACGCGCCTGGTCGGGGCGGATCTGTCGGGAAAAGCCTTTTTGGACATTGGCTGCGGCTCGGGAATACATGCGCTGGCGGCGCTCAGGCTCGGTGCCGCCTCGGTTACTGCCGTCGATATCGATCCGAATTCGGTGTCCACCACGCGGAAGGTGCTCTCGACCTTTGCACCCGATCGCACGTGGCGCGCCGAGGTCGTTAGCGTGCTGAGCGACGACTTCGCCAAAATCGGCACCTTCGACGTGGTGTACAGCTGGGGCGTTTTGCACCATACCGGGGATATGAATCGCGCGGTGGCGAACGCAGCTAAGGCGGTCAAAGCCGGCGGTATTTTCTGTATCGCGCTATATGCCAAGACCCCCTTGTGCGGGTTCTGGAAGTTGGAGAAGAGGATTTACAGCCGCTCGTCGAAGCGCGCGCAGGCCGCGCTGCGGGGGTGCTTCTACGTTTGGCTGACGGGGCTTGAGACCCCGCGTCTTGCGCGCCGCTCGCTGCAGGCCCTGATGCGAGGACGTGTATACGACGTGAGAGGGTATTTCCAGCAACGTGATCGAGGCATGAATTTCTATCACGACGTTCACGACTGGCTCGGCGGGTATCCATACGAATCAGCCACGCCAGAGGAAGTGGAGTTCCACGTGTCCCGGTTGGGGTTCCGGACCAAACAGACTCATGTACTGCCAGGCTACCCGCATGGATTGCAGGGTTCTGGGTGTAATGAATACATCTTCGAAAAAATCTGAGCTTGCTCGGCGTCGGCTTGATTGGATACCGAGGGTTGCTGCCAGCCAGGGCTACCTGCTCGGCCAGGGCCCGATCGTTGAGGGAATCCTCGGCCGTCCCGAAACGCGTGTTGCGCGTCCCGCCGCGGGGGTGTGCCCAGCGGTCGGGGGCGTATAATTCCGCCATATTCCAATACACAAGGCCCGCCAGCCGGGCCTTTTTCGCTGGAGGCGGAGCTTATGCAGAACGTGACGCGGGCGACATTCAACGAGGTGATGGTGCCGAACTACGCGCCGTCCGATATCATCCCGGTGCGCGGCGCCGGCTCCCGCATCTGGGACCAGCAGGGCAAGGAAT
>CAYWPB010000007.1:0-41079 GCA_964458725.1 uncultured Nevskia sp.
TGGTAGCGAGCGTGGATGAGCTGCGCGTAGCGAAGCGCATCGTCCGTGCGACGCACTCGACGTGCATCTTCCGCGCGACGCACTCGACTGATGCGCTTCGCTGCGCTCAGCACATCCTACTTGCTGCGGCAATGGGCAGGGCGGAGTGAACGACGTGTCGTCAGAGCGAAGCTCTTCCTTTCGAGCACCATGCCCAATCTGCTCCGGGCGGAAGATACTTTCGTTGCCGGACACGTCGCGACTCGTGGGGCGGAAGTACAGGTGCGCCCAATGTGGAAGTGAGTTGAAACCAGCCTGGACGTGGCGGGTACTCTGGACATTACCCGCAGCGGCAGTGTCTCTGGCGGTGTTGTTGTGCGTGATGGAAATTCTGAAGCGGCTGAATGTACACGGTATATTTTTTTCCGCCGCCCTTGGAGGGTTAGGTGGTCTCTATCTGCCTCTGAACATGAGCGTGTATATGCGGGGCTTCAAGTACCGCGTAGTTACATCCGCGAATGATACGTAGCGGATTGCGGTCCCTCGATGCGCGCTGCTTCGCGGCGCTACTCGGGACGAACGGGTGGTGTTGGGCGATGTGGTGGGGGGGCTTCTTATGGCCGCGCCGCTGGGATGGCTGATGCCCCTCACCCCAACCCTCTCCCCACTTTTCGTGGGGAGAGGGGGTGGAAACTCTGCAATTGGTGGACACCGATCGGCTGGCCTTGCCGACATTGCTAAAGTGCAGGCTGTGGCCTGGAATTAGCGAGCGTAGGATGCGCTGAGCGTTGCGAAGCGCATCTTCCGCGCGATGCACTCGACTGATGCGCTTCGCTGCGCTCAGCACATCCTACTTGCTGGCTCAGGCCAATGAACGCTCTCGTCCGGTCGCCCCTTCGCCTCCATCACGGTCCGGCGATCCAGGGGCGTAGATCGCGCAGCGAGTCAGCGCGTAGGCTGGGTTGAAGCGCAGCGGAAACCCAGCGGGCTTGCTGCGTGACGAATACGCTGGGTTTCGCTGCGCTCCAACCCAGCCTACGAACTCGGATTCGAGACGCTCATCCCGTCGCGCCTCACTCGACTGATGCGCTTCGCAGCCCTCAGCGCCTCCTGCTTGCTCGTCTGTCGCGGATGGCTTTACCCCTCCCCCTACCCCCTCCCGCAGGGGGAGGGGGGACTAACGGCCGAGGTGTTTTGTGATCCAGCGCACAGTTTGTCTTCCCGGCGGCAGTGGAGGAGGAACCCTTTCCCGGCGGGAGGCGTGTATTCAAGAGTGGGACCAACGACAGACAGGCTTTGCCAGGACGGAGCCACGAACTGCGGCGGGAGGGTGCGATGAAAAACAAGGCCATGGCGATGACCCGGGTCTGGTTGCGGCGCGGCGTCGGCGAAGATTTGTCGTGGGCGCTGCAGTGGGGGCTGTGGGGCTCGCTGGTGGGGCTGGCGTTGGGCCTGGTGAACCGCTTGCTGGGGTTTTGACGGTTCGGTTATTGCATGCGGCGGATGGCGTAACCGCCGCTCGGGGGCCGGATGTCTATGCGCTGGAATGAACGCGATCCCGCGGGACACCTGCACGGTCTTCGTCGGCACCGGCCCACCTGAATGCCTGCCGCTCCAGCGCCCGCGCTTTGCATGAATCAACCTGAGCTCAGCTTCGGCGACGACGCGATTTTGATCGACGGCTATCCGTTCCGGCCGGGACTGGACGGCGCGCTGTTGCGGATCGGCGTGCGGGAGATCGTGGAGGTGGATATGGCCCGCTGCGTGGTGCGGACCAGCGATGAGCTGATCTATCTGCCGGGCTGGCCCACCGCGTCGCTGCAGGAGTTCTGCGGCCGGCATGCGCTGCCGGTGCGCCCGCGCTACCACGTCTGGGCAGACATCCTGGACCCTTACGTGGATACCTCGTTCACCGCGCAGCAGGTGGAGGCGCGCAACCGGCGTCTGCAAGCTGCGGGCTTCGGGCGCGAGCGGGTGCGCCGGCTGCGCTGGCTGGTGAGTGTGCCGATCTTCCTGTATCAGGGCGTGGCGGGGGAATGGACCGGCCTGGACGCCTCCGACCTGATGGAGTCGATTCAGTTTCTGCGCCTGTCGGGGCTGTATGGCGCGGCGTATCGGGCGATCATGAGAATCGCGCTGGAGGCTTACGGGGCGGGGTGAGGCCCCGCACGCGGCGCCGCGCCGATCGACCTTGGGTGCTCTCCCTCGATACGATCCTTGCGGATCTACTCGGGACGAACGGGTGGTGCCGGGGAGGAAAAGCGGGCGCAGGGCGGGTGCAATCCGCCAGCGGGAGTAGCATGCGCGGTGAGTCCGCTGCCGTCTTGGCGCGAACCGCCGGGGGATCGAGATGCTCCTGCTGATCCAGACCGTTCATACGCTGATCGCGGTGTGGAACCTCGGCTGCCTGCTGTGCATCAACTGGTGCCACCTGCTGGGCCGTTGGACGGCGTTCCTGAAGTGGGCCTATCTCTCCATCCTGATCGAGGGCCTCGCGATCCTTCCGTTCGGCCTGGTCTGCCCGATCCGGCTGCTGGTGGATCGCTGGTATTCGCCGCAGACGGACGACATCCTGATTCCGCGGCCGCTGGCGATTTGGATCATGCCGGTGGGTCTGCTGCTGGTCGCCACGGCGGTGCTGGCGCTGGTCGTTCGGGGGTGGATGCTGTGGCGGCTGGAGAGAGCGGCGCAGAGGGCGGCCGGGCGTGAACAGCGCCGCGCGTAGGTTGGGCTGAGGCGGAGCAAGGTGCGCACGGCGCGCGTTACTCCTGAGGGTTCGCAAGCTCACCACACCCTGCGTGATGCGTCGGGGAGTCCGCCCGGATCCGCGACGCTCATCCGTGTCCACGGGTCCCGACAGGGCGTAGGATGTGCCGGGCGCCCTGAAGGGATTTGCTTCGGTCATGCCGAGGCGCATCCATCGAGTGAGCAAGCGCGGTCATGCGATAAAGCTTGCCTCTCACCCTGACCCTCTCCCGCCTCCGTGGGCAGAGGAGATCGAGGAGGAAGTCATGTGCGGACTGGTGGCGGGACTGCTGGGCGGCACGCTGAAGGCGGGTGCGCTGGAGCGGGCCTTGAGCAGCCTGCGGCACCGCGGGCCGGACGCGGTGGGGCACTGGGTGGCGTCGGACGGCAAGGCCTTCCTGGGGCACACGCGGCTGTCGATCATCGGGCTGGACAATGGCGAGCAGCCGATGGCCGACGCGGGCGGGGACGTTCACCTCATCGTGAACGGCGAGTTCTACGGCTACCGGGCGATCCGCGGCGAGCTGCAAGCCGAGGGCTGCGTGTTCAGGACGGACTCGGACAGCGAGATCGCGCTGCACCTGTACCTGCGCCAGGGGATGGAGATGGCGCGGCGGCTGCGCGGCGAGTTCGCGGCGGTGATCGCCGACGGGCGCAACCGGACGATGCTGGCGATCCGCGACCGCTTCGGCATCAAGCCGCTGTTCTACGCGGTGCACCAGGGCAGCGTGTACTTCGCATCGGAGATCAAGGCGCTGCTGGCGCTGGGGGTGCCGGCGCGCTGGGACAGGGAGGCGGTGCTGGCGGACGTGTACCAGGCGCGCCTGCACTCGCGCTCGCTGTTTGCCGGCATCCACGCCGTGCCGCCCGGCTGCTATGCGGTGGCGCGCGATGGCGCGGTGCAGGTGCAGCCGTACTGGGACCTGGCGTTTCCACCGGCGGCGGCGCTGGCGGCGGACCGGCGCACCGACGCGGAGGTGGTGCGGGGTTTCCGCGAAGTGCTGGACGACGCGGTGCGCGAGCGGCTGGTGGCCGACGTCGAGGTGGCCTGCTACCTCAGCGGCGGCATCGACTCCTGCGCGGTGCTGGGGCTGGCGCAGCGGCACATGACGCGGCCGATCCGCGCCTTCACCCTGAGCTTCGACGATGCGCTGTACGACGAGTCGGCGCTGGCGCAGGCCCAGGCCGAACGCTCCGGCGCCAGTTATCACCCGATCGCGGCGACGCGGCGGGCGCTGGCGGATGCCTATGGCGATGCGGTGTGGCACGCGGAGACGACGTTCTTCAACGGTCACGGCGTGGCCAAGTTCCTGTTGAGCCGCGGCGTGCGCGACGCCGGCATCAAGGTGGTGTTCACCGGCGAGGGCTCCGACGAGATGCTCGGCGGCTACGCGCCGTTCCGCCGCGACGTGCTGCTCTACAACAGCGAGCGGCAGGACCCGGAGACGGTGGCGCGCCTGCTCGAGGCGATGCGCGCCTCGAACAAGGCGGTGCCGGCGC
The DNA here is from genome assembly GCA_964458725.1 of uncultured Nevskia sp. Lineage (GTDB taxonomy): Bacteria > Pseudomonadota > Gammaproteobacteria > Nevskiales > Nevskiaceae > Nevskia. Next base: position 4,225 of record CAYWPB010000007.1, read on the forward strand.
TGATCGTCGACGAGAAGCGCTCGCGCGCCGCCGCGCTCGACACGGTGGAGCAGCGGCTGGGCTGGACGCCGTCGTGGCTGCTGGCCTGGTCGGCGATGGGCGACGGCATGGCGGAGTACTTCGCCGACCGGCGGCTGGCCGCGGGCAATCCCTACGCGGAGGTGCTGGCCGGGATCGACGTCGACGCGCGCCTGCGCGGGCGCGATCCGTTGAACCAGGCGCTGTACCTGTGGGCCAAGACCGGGCTGGCCAACTTCATCCTCACCCTGCTCGGCGACCGCATGGAGATGGCGCACTCGATCGAAGGCCGGGTGCCGTTCCTCGACCACCACGTCGCCGAGTACGCGGCGGGCATTCCGGTCCACCTGAAGATCCAGGGCCTGCGCGAGAAGCACGTGCTGCGCGAGGCGACGCGCGACGTGCTGATCGAGCCGGTCTACAACCGCGAGAAGCATCCGTTCTCGACGCCGCCGATCAAGATCCTGGAGCACGACCCGCTGCGCGAACTGTTCGGCGACGTGCTGGCCTCGTCCGCGCTCGACGCGCAGCCGGTGTTCGACCCCGCCGCGGCGCGCAAGCTGTATCGCGGACTGGCCGGGCTGCCGCCGCAGGTGCATACGCAGGTCGATGCCGTGCTGCACCGGATCGTGAGCACGACGATTCTGCATCAGCGGTTCGGGATGGCGGAGTAGGGTCGACGGTCGTCGGGCCGCGCAAGAGTAGGATGTGCTGAGCGCAGCGAAGCGCATCAACCGAGGTGCGCGGAAGATGCGCTTCGCTGCGCTCAGCGCATCCTACTTTAGCGACCGCGTGAACTTGCGGGATTGCTCGCGGTAAACGGCGGGTCGCACCCGCCCCGCAACGCTATATCGCCGCGGTCGCCATGATCTCGACCAGCAGGCCGGTGTGCCACAGCTGCGGCGAGTTGAGGCAGGCGCGCACCGGGCGGTTCTGCGGGTCGACCCATTCGTTCCAGGCGTCGTTGTGGGCGGCGAACAGGCTCATGTCGGTCAGCCACACCTGGGTGGTGAGGAGCTTGGACTTGTGGCTGCCGACCTTGGCCAGCAGGGCGTCGATGCGGGCGAGGACTTCGCGGGTCTGGTCCTTGATGTCGCCCGGCTTGGTCGCGGTGATGCCGGAGAGGTAGGCAAGGTCGCGGTGGACGACGATGTTGCTGATGAGCGGGATGCCGGCCAGGGAGGGCGAGGGGTCGTAGCGGTCGATGCCGGCGGCGGCCGCGGTTTTGGCGGGCGCGGCGGGGTGGTCGTCGGCCTGGGCCAGGCCGAAGGCGCCGGCGAGGCCGACGGACAGGCCGATGGCGTCGCGGCGGGTGAGTTGGGTCACGTGGTGTTCTCCGGTGTGCGGTGTTCGGGGTGATCCGGCCGGCCGGGCGTGGCATCCTGACGGGTACTGGAATGCGGTCCCGGCCGGGTTGTTCGGTGGGTGTAGGATGCTGGGGGCGGGGTTGGCGTTTGAAGTCAGTGCAGGCTGTGCTGAGCGCAGCGAGGCGCATCAATCGAGTGAGGCGCGCGGAAGATGCGCTTCGCTGCGCTCAGCACATCCTGCTTGAGCTGGAGGCCGTCGCATGACGCAGCAGACGAACCCGGAGGAAAGCCTGGAGTGGCAGCGGCGGTTCGCCGCGGCGGCGAACAACCGTGCCTGGTCCCTGGCGGAAGCGACGGCGCGCTCGGCGGATGAGGATGAGGAGATGCTGGATGCCGCGCACGCCGCGCGCTTGCTGTGGCGCGGCATCGGCAACGCGAAGAACGCGGCGCGGGCGGATCTGCTGCTGGGGCAGGTGCATGCGCTGCTGGGCAACGCGGCGCCGGCGATGCGGTACGCGCAGGCGGCGTTCGCGGTTTTCTCCGGCGGCGAGGGCCTGCCGTGGGAGGTCGCCTTCGCCCACGCGGTGCTGGCGCATGCGGCGCATGTCGGCGGCGATGTGGCGCTGCATCGGCTGCACTACCGCAAGGCGGCCGAGGCAGCGCAGGCGATCACGGTGGCGGCGAACCGGGAGTTGTTCGAGGCGACGTTCCGGGTGGTGCCGAAGCCGGGGTAGTTATGGTCGACAGCACAAGCTGGCCCCTCACTGTGGGCTGACACATGGTGTGAGGTGAAAGGGGAAGAACATGGAAGAAAAGGGAAGAAACGGGATCGGCCCGGCATAACAAGCACTTAGAGGGCGGTCGGCGGCTGGGCATCGGAACGTCGCGGTTTGAGGCGGCGGCGGAAACCCCGCGATACCGTCACATGGTGTGAGGCACCGGCCGGTACGCCTAAGGAGACCCGAAGGGCGGCTTTGGGCGCCCTAAGGTGCGGCCCAAAGACACCAGGTGGGGATTTTAGCCCGTCGCCTGGCACCCAGCTCCAGACATCGCCCTGTTGCATCCCCTCGCCAAAGAGCTTGACCAGCTCCTCCTCCAGTGTCTTGCGCAATGCATTCCTCCCCTGAGTGCGTGAGGAATTTGTAAGCGACTGATCAGTACGCGGATAGCCTGTTACCGCCGGTAAACCCAATAAAATCACAGAGATTAATGTTCGGTTAACCGCTTTAGCGCCTGGAGAGAACCAGACTCCACCCTCATGAGGAGATAGGACCCCTAGGTTCACGCGGCGACCTTGAGCAGCTTGTCGGCGAACTGGCGGATCGAAACCTCAGCGGCTTCCTTCGTCGGCGGCTCCTGCAGATCGCCAGGGTGATCCGGCGGAATATCCGGCGCGTGGTCGAGCATGAACTGCACCAGCTCCCGCTTGCGCTGCGGCGCCATACCTTTCCGGTTCGCGATCAGCCAGTCGTCGATCACCTTATAGGCCAGGTGGATGCGCTCTGCCTCGCGGCCAATGGCGTAGGACACGCCAACATCCCGCGCCGTTGCAGGTAGGCCGGACTCCGCGCCGGTCATCAGCCAATGCAGGTTGACGCCCATTGCGGCCAGGCGAAGCAGAACCAAGCCATCCGGTAAACGCTCGCCACGCTCGTACTTCCCGAGGGTATTAGGGGCTATGCCTAGCTCGTTTTCGGCGAAGTCGCGCTGATTCTTATCCCCTCGCAGCTCCTTAAGGCGCTTGCCGATCTCAACAGCCGGCCCGTACTTCGTTCGCGCGTCAGACTCCGACGCCTGAACATCATTCGGTTGTCCATCAACACGTTCGTGCGTCGTTTTATTCATATAAAAATCAACCGTTTGTTGTTTTTATCGCTCGATTTGACGCACGAACGGTTGTATTGACAACCGAACGTGGTTATTTTTGCCACCACAACGGACGGATATTCAAACTCTCGATGGCAAAAAACATCCCGCAGAAATCGGCCGAACTTCCGCCCCAGGAAGTGGTGCAAGACCCCGTCAAGCGCCGCGTCTGGGTGATCTACCGGCTGATGCTGATGGGGATGACCCTGGCGGACGTGGCGCGCAGCGCCAATGTCGAGCGCACCACGCTCTACCACGCCTTCCTGCGCCCTTATCCCCGCATGGAGCTGGCCATCGCCCAGGCCCTGGGCCTCAAGCCGGAGCAGCTGTTCCCAGAGCGGTACGACAGGCACGGCTTGCCCGCCAAACGCGGAACGAAAGTTCACGGTTCTTACCATCATGGTGGTAAGGATAACCCCAAACGGGTGTCTCGCAATCTGCAAGCCAAGGCGGCGGCTTAGATATGCGCCCCCGCCGCGACGAGCTGACCCGCGACCTGTTCGCGGTCCCGGCCCCGGTGCCGGCCAGGCCGGACGTGATGGCCTCCTACCGTGCCGAAGTGAGCGAGCTGGTGTCCGAAATGCTCGCCGAGGCCCACGCCGCCAACCCTGACCGCGACCGCTACGCCGTCGCCATGCAGATGAGTCGGCTCACGGGCCGCGACGTTAGCAAAAACATGCTCGACGGGTACAGCTCCCCGGCCCGCGAGGAGTTCAACATCCCGTTCTACCTCGGCCCGGCGCTGGAAGTCGCCTGCGATTCTTACCGGCTCGGCAACTGGTACGCCGGAGTGCGCGGCGGCCAGCTGCTGATCGGCGCCGACACCCTCAACGCCGAGATCGGCCGCCTGGGCGCGATGCAGGAGCAGCTCTCGACGAAGCTGCGCGACCTCAAGCGCCTGCAGCGGGACCTGTCCAAGTGACCGGCCCACAGACCCTGAGCCTTGCCGGCGCCAATTCGGGCCGGCCTTTCTATTCTGCGGCGGAGCTGGTCGGGCTGACCGGCATGCCGTCAACGCTTCGTGGGGTCCAGATGATGGCCTCGCGCAAGAACTGGCCGCACCAGGTGCGCCCCGGCCGAGCTGGCGAACACGAGTTCCCCGTGTCCTGCCTGCCGCAGGCCACCCAGGTGGCAATCACCCTGCGCGCAGTAAAAGCTGAGATCGCTCCCAAGCGCGTGACGGCGGCGGCCGAGCCAACCGTCGACGCCGAGACCGGCGAGATCCTCAACGCCAACCAGGTGAACGACTGGGAGTCCCTGCAGGTGCGATTCGACCGCGCGCCGCAGGGCATGAAGGACGAGGCCGCCCGCAAGAACGAACACTGCCAGCGCGCGGCAATGCTGTTCGACCAGGGCGTGGTCTCCAGTCAGCGCCAGGCGGCCCTGGCCGTCTCCACCAGCGACGGCGTGGCCTACGCCAGCCTCAACCGCTGGCTGTCCAAGGTGTGGAAGCAGCCGCGTTGCTACTGGCTGATCCTGCTGCTCGATAACTACGCCGGCCGCGCCGTCACCGCCGATTGCGATCCGCGCGCCTGGGACTGGTACAAGGGCTACTACCTCACCCGCAAGGCGCCGACGCACGCGATCACCTACCGGCGCCTGCAGGAGATCGCGCAGGCACAAGGCTGGACGATCCCCGCCGCACGCACCCTGGAGCGCCGCCTCGACGCCGACGTGTCGCAGTTCACCCAGGTGCTGCTGCGCCACGGCCCCGAGGCGATGGCGCGCCTGCTGCCGCCGCAGGATCGAGACCGCAGTGTGTTCGCAGCAGGCGAAGCCGCCAACGGCGACGGCCTGAAGTTCGACAAGCTGTGGGTGCGCTTCCCGGATGGCGAGAGGCTGAACACCGCCACCGCCTGGCTCTGGCAGGACATCTACAGCGGTCGCATCCTGGCCTGGCGCACGGGCAAGACCGAGAACACCGACCTGTTCCGTCTGGCGGTGTACGACCTCACCGCGCAGTGCGCGCCGCGCTACCTCTGGATCGACAACACCCGCGTCGCCGCCAATAAGCTGATGACGGCCGGCGCCGAGACGCGCCACCGTTTCAAGGACAAGGCCGACGACGGCGTCGGCCTGCTGCTCCAGCTCGGGATGCAGCCGCATTTCACCAACCCCGACATGGAGATGAGCAACCCCGGCGCAAAGCCGATCGAGCGCGCCTTCGGTATCGGCGGCATCCACGACGCGGTGGCCACGCACCCGAAGTTCCACGAGCGCGGCTACAGCAAGGACACCGCGATCGACTACGAGGAGTTCCGCCAGGTGCTGGCGGAGGAAGTCGCGCGCCACAACGCCCAGGAGAAGCGCCGCAGCCGCGTCTGCGGCGGCGTGCTGAGCTTCGACCAGGCGTGGCAGCAGGGCATCGCCAAGGCCGCGCCGCGCCGCCTCACCGACAGCCAGCGCCGACTGTTGCTGATGGCGCGCGAGATCGTCACCGTAGACCGCTGTCGCGTGCGCGTCGAGGCCGGTCGCGGACCCTACGGAAAGAACGCCTATTTCGCCGAGGCGCTCAGCGAGTACATCGGGCAGAAAGTCTCCGTCCACTACGACCCGGACAACCTGTCCGCCGACGCGCACATCTACAGCCTGGATGGCCGCTACATCTGCAAGGCCGACCACCAGCCCACGGTGGCGTTCAACGACACCACGGCCGGCCGCGAACACGCCAAGTTCAAGGCGCGCGTCATCAAGGCCAAGAAGCAGATCGCCGCCGACAGCTCGCGCATGGACGCCCTGGAGCGCGCGGCCCTCTACGGCACCACCACGCCCGAGGCGCCTGCAGCGGCGCCTGCAGATGCGCGTGTGGTCGAGGGCCACTTCAAGAAGGTGCAGCAGCCCGGCCGCGATGCGAAGCGCGCCAACGAGCAGCTGCAGGACGAGTTCACCGAGACGGTGCTGAGCCGCCTCGTTCCGGCCTGGGAAAAGAAGCAGGCCAATTCCCTTTAGGCCCCCAGAGGGCCTCTTTCAGGAGGTAGCACATGGCTTACGAAGGCAACACCAGCAACGATGGGCAGAGCCCCGACTGCGTCCGCACTCGCGCTGAGGTGCTGGAGCTGACCAACCCGGACGGCGAGAACATCAGCAGATCGGAGATCGCTCGCGAGATCGGCCACAGCCTGCCGACCGTGTCGCAGTGGCTGAGCTGCACCTACACCGGCAACTACGGCAACATCGAGGTGAAGCTGCGCGCCTGGCTGAACGGCCGCAAGGAGCGCCGCGCCCTCGACGTGGCCATGCCGGCCCGGCCGCCGTTCTTCGAGACGCCGACCACCGCGAAGATCCGCGCCACGCTGACCTACGCGCACATCGCCGCCGACCTGGTGTTGATCATGGGCGGCGCCGGCAACAGCAAGTCCGAGACCTGCAGGCAGTACCGCACCGAGCGGCCGAACGTCTGGCACGTCGAAATGACGCGCAGCGACTCGCGCCTGGTCGCCGCCCTGGAGGCGATCGCCGAGGTGCTGAACATCCGCACCAATTCCCCGTCGCCCGCGAAGATCCAGCGCGCGATCCACAACAAGCTGCGCGGCACCAACGGCCTGCTGATCATCGACGAGGCCCAGCACCTGCACGGCGACGCCCTTGAGGCGATCCGCGGCATCCACGACGCCACCGGCATCGGCCTGGCCATCGTCGGCAACGAGAGCGTGTACACGCGGATCACGGGCGGCACGCGCTCGGCCGAGTACGCGCAGCTGTTCTCCCGCATCGGCAAGCGCCTTCGCCTCAACAAGCCGGTCAAGGCCGACGTCGACGCCCTGGCCAACGCCTGGAACGTGCCGCAGGGCGCCGCGCGCGAACTCCTGCAGGAGATCGGCGCCAGGCCCGGCGCGCTGCGCGTCTGCACCAAGGTGCTGCGCATGGCGGCCTTCCTCGCCGCCGGCAAGCCCATCACCGCCGAGAACATCCGCGCCGCCCACGCCGACCTGGGCGGCGAAGCCTGAGCCCCGCCATGAACACCGTCCTCGAATTTCTGCAGGGCGAAATCATCAGCTGCCTGATGCATCAGCGCCGCATGGGCGCTGCTGTCCCCGGCAAGAGCCTCGTCGGGCTGGAGGCGTCCTGCACCGGCTGGCGCACGTCCAGCCACATGCGCTGCGCCCTGGGCGAGCTGCTGATCCTCGGCGTCGTCGTGGCCGTGAAGGTGGAGGGCCACTTCACGCGCTACTTGCTGGCCGACGACGTGACGGTCGATGGCATGGAGCCGCCCACGCCGCGCCTCAAGGTCGAGTACGTCGACGCCGGCCCTGGCCTGCCCAGGTACGCCCGCATCGTCGAGGTGAAGCCCGCGCTCTGCGCGGAAGGAGCCATGCCGTGAGCCGCACAGTCGTCGAGCTGCCGCTGTCGCAGCGCCCCATGCGCGTGCTGACGCCGGATCTGTCCAGCCGCATCCACCAGGTGAACGCCGCACGCGCCCTGCTCGCCGAGCTGGGCTGCAGCGTGCGCGAGCAGCGCCTGCATCAGGGCACCAAGGCACGGCCGCTGCTGATCCTCGACCAGGTGGCGCCCGAGCTGCAGTGCCGCGTCAAGGGGCTGCTGCGCAGCTTGGACCAGGGCCGCGTCGAGTACCGCGCGCACTTCGGCCAGGTGGAGCTGGCCTGGTCCACCGGGAGCGTGCAGTGACGCGCCCCGTGGAAGGCCGGCTCCGCTGGCACGAGCTGCGCGCCGACGCTGAGGCCCGTGCGCGCGCCGAGTCCAGAAACCAACTTGCAGATGCTCCGGCGACCACCACGAGCGCCGAAGCCGACCAGGCGCAGGAGTCGCATATCAGCGCCAGCCAGGGCACGGGTTTCCCTACTTCGCCTGTGTGACCCAGCCCCGAGGCCCAGGGTGATCGTCCAGGGCCAGAACTTCATCAACGCCAGAGACGGAACATGACCGAGCAGACCAATCCCCCAGGCTACCGCCGCGACCCGCAAGGACGCCTGGTCCCCGAGTCGATGATCAAGCCCGTCGACAAGATGCGCGACGAGCTGGTGCTGTGCCTCACGACCCTGGCGAAGTACCACGGCGAGCGCCTGGCCAGCTTCAAGCAGTCCGCGTTCACCGAGATCGAGTCCTTCATGTACCTGTCCGCCGCAGAGTACGGCGCCACCCTGGGCGGCAAGAAGGGCAACATCACCCTGACCAGCTTCGACGGCCGGTTCAAGATCGTCCGCCAGGTGCAGGACACGATCACCTTCGACGAGCGCTTGCAGGTGGCAAAGCAGCTGATCGACAGCTGCGTGGTGCGCTGGGCAAACGGCGCCCGTGCCGAACTCCGCGCGCTCGTCCTGGACGCCTTCCAGGTGGACAAGGAGGGCCGCCTCAACACCGCCCGCATCCTCGGCCTGAAGCGCCTCGACATCGACGACGAGGAGTGGGGCCGCGCCATGCAGGCAATCAACGACAGCATGCGCGCCACCAGCAGCACCACCTACGTGCGGTTCTACGAGCGCGTCGGCGAAAGCGACCGTTACGAGGCCATCAGCCTCGACCTGGCGGTGCTGTGATGCTCACGGGCGAGATCAACATCCGCGCCAAGCTGGTGACCCGCGAGGGCGAGCCGGCTGAGTTCGTCGGCATGGAACCGCACCCGCTATTCCCGCTGATCTTCCGTGTCAAGGGGGCGCTGCGCAGCTACACCCGCCAGGGGAACTACCAGCACCTGGCCGGGCCGTCGCCGCTCGACCTGGTGGAAGCCCGCTGATGGTCAGCAAGATCGTCATGTGCATTTCCGGCGCGATGATCGCGCTGTGCCTGGTCGGCCTGGTGCTGACCTTGACCGACGTGCACAAGCGCCCCAAGTCGCGGAGGCCGTGATGTTCGACAGATTCTCCATCATCGAGTGCCTGATCGTGATCCTGGTGCTGGCCGGCATGGCCTGGATCGCCTACACGGCCATCGCCAAGCCCTGGGGCGAGTGCCTGGCCTCGCACACCGTGACCGAGTTCATGCCGGTCAACGTCGGCAACAACTCCACGGTGTTGATGCCGTACCAGGTTGACGTATGCGACCGCTGGCAGTACCCGAACGGCCGTCCGCAGGAGGCCCGCTGATGGCCACACCCGCAGACCGGGAGCTGCAGGAGGACATGCTGCGCGACGATCTTCGCCGGCAGGCCCAGCAACTGCAGGAGATCCGCTCACTCGCCAGTGAGCTGTATGGCGACCGAGGCGAGGATGCCAGGACGGCGCAGATCTGCAACGAGATCATGCGCATCGCGGAGGGCCGCTGATGCCGCCCAACATGCAGAACTACCGCCACCAAGGCCGACGTGCTGCTGGCGCTGATGCTCGGAGTGTCCTTCGATCCCCGCCACTTCTGGTGGTTCCTGTGACCGCCGTCAAGTTCGGCAGCAGCTTGTGCAACATCCGTTGCGAGTGCGGCCACGAAGCTGACATCGAAGAGTTCTGTAGCACGCCGGTCAGCGGCGAGCTGCCGGCCGGCACCTATCAGTGCCCGCGCTGCTCGGTCGCCTGGCGCGTCGGCGCGGAATTCAAGTTCCGCTGGTCGACCTACAAGCAGGGCGTGATCGTGCCCGTCCAGTCGGTGCTGTGATGGCCAAGCAGATTAAGGGGCCTCTGGCTGTTGTTGAGATCGGCTACCACGAGCTGTTGCTCCCGTTGACCAAGGCGACCCAGCTCGTCGAGATCCTCGGGCAAGGCGCATGGGTAGATGGCTCATACGAGGCGGGCGGCATGCGCTACAGCGTCAAGGCCGACCAAGAGCGTTTCAGAGTCGGCCTGCAGGTGGTGCGACCAGACCAGATCACCACGCCTGCAGGCGATGCCCGCGTGGTCCACGACAACGCCTTGGGGCTGCAGCGCACGGCCCTGGCTGGGCCGACGAGGCGCTAACCATGCCCTGCAGCTCCCTCCGCATCAACGGCATGGGCGTGATCGTCTGCGGCCCGAAGCGCATCCGTGGCTGCGTGAAGTGCCGCGAGATCGCCGACCGCGAGTGCGACTGGAAGCTGCCCAACGGCAAGACGTGCGACAAGCCGATTTGCGCCAAATGCACGGTGTCGCCAGCTCCCGAGAAAGACCTGTGCCCTGAGCATGCCGCTGCCTGGGCCAAACATCCTGCCAACCCCAACCGGAGCGCCGCGTGACGCCCTTCAAGCAGCTCATTCGCCACAATCCGCCAGAGTCGACCGGCGACTGCTACCGCACGAGTATCGCCTGCCTGGTGGACCGCGATCCCTCCACGGTGCCGCACTTCGTTGTGGACTGGCCGGAGGACACGCAAGCCCAGCTCGCGCGCTATCACGAGGTGCGCGCCTGGCTGCGCGAGAATCTCGGCTTGGACATGATGATGTTCCAGCCGCCGCTCAACGAGTGGCTGCCGCGCGGGCTGTGCATCGCTTCGGGCGAGTCGCCGAGATTCCCGGGCCTGCTGCACAGCGTTGTGTGGCAGCTGGACGGCAACGGCCCAGGGCGGCTCGTGCACGATCCACATCCCGACGGCACCGGCATCGTCGGTGATCCGCAGATGTACGAGTTCCTGATCGCGATCGACGTTGCCGAGCTGCGCAAGGCGGCGTAATGCCCATCCGACCCGAAAACCGCGACCGCTACCCGCCGGACTGGCCGCAGATCCGCGCGCGCATCCTGCAGCGCGCCCGGAACTGCTGCGAGCTGTGCGGCGTGGCGAACCACGTCTGGGGCTACCGTGACGCCCAGGGCGTCTTTCACCGCGTCCCCAAGGGACCGCTGCGCGATGCGTTCCCGAAGGACGAGCGCGTGCGTCCACCCTTCACCGTGGCCACCATGCATGGCCCGCTCAAGATCATCGAGATCGTGCTGACGATCGCGCACCTCGACCACATCCCCGAGCATTGCAGCGACGACAACCTCAAGGCGATGTGCCAGGCGTGCCACCTGGGCTATGGTGCCCAGCACCACGCGCAGACCCGGTACCGCACCAGGCGCGACGGCTTGGTGATCGCGGATATGTTTTACGTGGGGGTCGACGCATGCGCCTGACGTGCCCCTGCGGCCTCCACGGCTCGATCGAGCTGTTTACCGATGACGAACACGCCCGCAAGTTCGCGGCGATCGCCACGGCCCTCCCCGGAGGCGCTGGCGCGGTCGCCGTGCGCTACATCGGACTGTTCCGGCCCGGCAAGCGCGCCCTGGCCTGGGACCGCGCCTGCAAGCTGCTGGAGGAGCTGCAGGCCATGATCCAGGCCGGCAGCGTCGAGTGGCGCGGCCGGCCGTTCCCCGCCTCACCGGGGCTGTTCATCAGCGCCATGCAGCAGATGCTCGACGGCCGCGAGCGCCTGGATCTGCCGATGAAGTCCCACGGCTACCTGGTGCGGATCATCGTCGGCGACTCGCCGAAGGCTGCTGCCGCAGCCGAGGAAGCCGAGGAGGCGCGCAAGCGCCAAGCGAGCGCCCAGCGCGACGGCAATAACCACATGGCGCGCATCGAGTTGAATGGCGAGATCCAGATGCGCCAGCGCTTCAACCATCCACCCATGACCGAAGCGGAGAAGATCGACTTCCTCCGCAGCAAGGGAGCGACCGACGTATGAGCGAAAAGGTTCAGATGGACGATCTCAAGCGGCTGTTCGAGGATGCGCGCACGCGCGGTCGCGGCAGCCATGCCTACCTCAAGTTCGCGGAGGCGATGTTCGACCTGTTCCCGCTGATCTACGAAACGGCCAAGTCCCTGCAGGACGATGCGAATACGGCCCGGCTCGTCCTGTCGATGCTCAAGGAGCCCGGCACGCTGATCAGCCTGCAGTCCGATTATCCCGACCGCGACGGCAACAACGTCTCCGCCCTGGCGATCCGCGCTGGCTGGAACGGCTGGATGCAGCGCGTGTTCACCGGCCGGAATCTGCCCGAAACCCTGACCCTGGCCCACAACACCCGCCTGTCTCTTCGCGCACAGGAGAAAGCGCATGTCTGCAATCAACCGTGACACCGTCCTGAACGCCCTGCGGCAACGCCACGTCGGCGAAGCCAACGGCATTTCCTGCAGCGCCCTGGTCAGCGAGATCGGCGGGCTGCTCGCCGTCGACGGCGACGAGCGCCGCCTGCGCAAGATGATCGAGGAGCTGCGCCGCGACGGCTTCTGGATCTGCGGCCTTCCCGAGTCGGGCTATTTCTTCGCGGCCGACGAGGCCGAGCTGAAGCGCGCGTGCGGCTTCCTCTACTCGCGCTCGATGACGGGCCTGGAGCAGATCGCCGCGATGATGCGCAAGCCCAAGCCCGACTTCCGTGCTGAGCTGGGGCTGTCATGAGCGGCCAGCAGGGCATGCCGGCGCCCGGCTGGAACTGGGTGTTCAACGAGAAGATGCTCGATGACGCCCTGGCCAGGCTCGCCGACGACATGATCCGGGGCGGCGCCGAGCCGCCGCGCGCGATCGCCTCGGCCGACCGCCTCAAGCGATTCCTGCTGTCCGACGCGGCCAAGGGCCTGCGCTGGAAGGCGAAGGCCGGCACATGAAGGGCAACGCCGACGCCATGCGCAAGCGCGAGATCGCCCGCATCAAGATCCTGGCTAAGGAGTTGGGCCTGGACGATGCGGCGTACCGCAACGTGCTGTGGGAGATCACCAAGTCCGAATCCGCGGCGGATCTGGACGCGGCCGGCCGCAAGGCGATGATCGACCACCTCGTGGCCCGTGTGCGCCACACCAAGCCCGGCAGCCCGCAGCTGCGCACGCGCCAGCGGCCGGCCAACCGCAAGGCCGAGCTGGCGGCGAAGATCCGCGCACTGCTGATCAATGCGGAGCCGGCCAGGGATGACGCCTACGCGGATGCGATGGCGCAGCGGATGTTCGGGGTGCAGCTGTTCACCTGGTGCAGCGAGGCCGAGCTGCTCAAGCTGATCGCCGCGCTGTCGATCGACGCCAAGCGCCGGAAGGGGCGAGGCGCCGAGGCTACGGTCGTGATCTTCGACGAGATGCCCCACTACAAGTGAGCAGCGACCTGGCCAAGCTGCTGCCGGGCGTCCTGGCCGACGTGGCCCAGGCGATCGGCGTCGAGGCCGCCCTGAACCTCTCGGCGGCCTGGCCTGGCGTGCGGATCAAGGTGCCGCAGGCCATGAGCGCCGAGCATCCCATCGCCGTCCACGTGGGCCTGGAGGCCGCCACCAAGCTGGCCAGGCGCTGGGGCGGGGACTACCTGGTGGTGCCCAAAGCCACCAAGTACCACCGGGAACTGCTCAAGCAGCGCGCGCTGGAGCAGCTCGCCGCCGGGCGGCCGGCATCTGAACTGGCCGTCGAGTTCGGGGTGCACCAGTGGACGCTTTACCGTTGGTCGAGCGAAAAACAGGCGGAAAAGCAGCAAACCCTGTTGTAAGATGGCCGAAAGCTCCACGCAGGTACCGTTTCCAGTGACACAGCAGCCCAAGCGTATTTCGACCCTGACCCTTCCTTTTGGCGACCTGATCTCCTACCGTGGCGGCTCGATCTTCCTCCGGATCGTTGGCCAGGACGGCACGGATCAGCGATTTTACGGCCCGCTCGACGCCCACCAGGCCACTGCGCTGATGCAGCTGCAGAAGGTCGACGAAGTGGCCGACCCCGAGGCCAAGCTCAACTGAGCGGCACCCCCTCGCGCTAACGCGCGTTAGCATTACGGCAGCACCCCATGCGCCAGGACACTGGCGCGCATGGATGCCGTCCCCACCAAGCTCCGACTCTCCGCCGCCGGCCTGGCGCTCATGGACGCCTACGAGGCGTTCGAGCTGCAGGAATACCCGGACCAGGGCGGCCGCCCCACGATCTACCGTGGGCACCTGATCCTCCCCGGCGAGAAGTTCAACCATACCCGTGCCGAAGGCGAGGCGATCTTCCTCAAGGACATCGCGCCGCTTGAGGAGCAGCTGAACGCGCTGTCCGCCAGGCGCAAGCACCCGCTGCTGCAGCGCCAGTTCGATGCGGTGCTGGCCTTCACCTTCAACATCAAGCCGTCGGCGTTCCTCACGTCGACGCTGCGCCGCCGGCTGCTCGCCGACGACGATGCCGGCGCCGCCGCCGAGTTCCACAAGTGGGACAAGGTGCATGACAAGTACACCGGCCTGGTGCACGAGTCCGAGGGCCTGAAGAAGCGCCGCGAGGCCGAGGAAAACCTGTTCCTGGGCTTGCCCTGGACCCCTCCGTGACGTCCACGCATTCGACGACGCCACGAGGCCCGGAGCGCGAGACCTTGCGCGCACCGGGGGCAGATCTGGCGGAGCCGGGCCAAGGTCGTTGCCCGGCTCCAGTTGTAGAACGCCGCCGCATCGTCGCCGTCAGTGGCAGCGGCAGCATCTTCAAAGAGCTGTTCGATCAAGCCCACGCGCAGCTGCGTGGCGATAGGGAGTAAGAGCATGTCGCTGGCGATCAACCGTTGGCTCATCTGCAAGGGCATCCAGTTCAACAGCACCGACGAGCATCCGGCGCTGGTGACCCGCGTCTGGAACGAGGACTGCGTCAACGTGACGGTGTTTCTCGACGCCGGCCCGATGGCCAGCCGCACCAGCGTCCGCGTCTGCAAGACCCGCGAGGAGGCCCAGGCCATCCTCGACCAGGGCAACGAGGTGGCCGCGTTCTGGTCGCCGAGGGTCTGAGCATGCCCAGCAAGCCCTGGTACCAGAGCAAGACCATCCGCCTCAACGCATTGGCCCTGCTGATCGTCCTGATCGATCTGCTGGCGCAGAACTACCCGGCGCTGCAGAGCGTCCTGCCCGCGCATCTCTACGCCTGGATCGCGTTCGTGCTGCCGGTGCTGAACGGCATCGTCCGCTCGCAGACCTTTCAGGCCATCCACTTTTTCACGCCGCCCGATAGCGGCGCAGGAGGCAAGTCGTGATCCTTCCTTTCCTCGTGAAGCTGGGAATCCCGCAGTGGCTCGCCGAGCTGATCTGCGGCGCCCTGATCGTCGGCCTCCTAGCCGGCGGCGGCTACTGGAAGGGCCATCACGACGCCAGCCAGGACGCCGAGCTGGCCCAGGCGCAGGCCCAGCACGACCACGACCTGAGGGTGGCCGATCTGCAGAACAAGGGCGAGCAGCTGCAGGAGAAGTTCGAGGAGCTGCAGCGCCGCAAGGACCAGGTGGTTTACCAGACCCTCATCAAGGAGGTGCCCCGTGTCACGACTGTCTATCGTCCGGCTCCCGGCGCTGCTGAGCAGCCTCTGCCTCGCTGTGTGTTCACTGCTGGCTTTGTCCGGGTGTGGAACAGCGCCCTCGATCCCGGCCTGCCCGGAGTTGCCGACGGAGCTGGCCAAGCGCCCGCCGCGCCCGATCCCGCTGCAGACGAACTCGACTCCGGAGTCGACCAGGCCGCGATCCTCGGAAACCACGACGCCAACGCCCAGCAGTGCGGCGCCATCGCCGACCAGTTGAACGCAGTGCTCGACTTCGAGGAAGCGAAGCAGAAGGCGAACGCGCAGTGACGCTGAACGCCCCGGAGGTCATTACCCTGGCGCTTGCGTTCCTGGCCATGCTGTTCGGCTTCGGCAAGCTGCTGCTCAAGCAGATCGATGCGCGGTTCGCCGCCGCAGAGACGCTGCGGCAGGAGCGCCGCGCACAGATGGACAAGGACTTCGGTGACCTGGCCAAGGCCACGCGAAAGAACGAGCTGGACCTGCTGAAGCTCCGCGCCGAGCTGCCCAACGAGTATGTGCGGCGCGAGGACTGGATCAGGTTCAGCGGCACCATCGACGCCAAGCTCGACACCCTCAACGCCAAATTCGACGCCCTGCGCGAGGACAAGAAGTGAGCGAAATCGACATGGAAAAAGCCCAGCGCGAAGAAGCCCGCTGGCGCATCCTCAAGGCGCTCGACGCCGGCCGGCCTGTGCCCGTGTCGGAGACCATCCTCCTGCGCACTCTGCAGGACATCGAGCTGCCGCTCAGCCCGCGCGCGCTGCGCCGCGAGCTGGACTACCTGGCGCACCGCGAGCTGATTGAGCTGAAGGGCAAGGACTCGGCCGTGTGGGTCGCCGAGCTGACCCGCGACGGCGTCGACGTGGTCGAGTACACGGTCGAATGCCAGCCCGGCATCGCCCGCCCGAAGAAATGGTTCTGACATGCCCCGCCGCAGTGCCGTCGAACAGCTGCCGGAGCTGCTCCGCGCCGACCTGAACTCCCGCCTGGTCAAGGGCGGTTTCAAGGGCTACGTCGAGCTGGCCGAGTGGCTCACCAAGCAGGGATACCAGATCTCGAAGTCCGCCCTGGGCCGCTACGGGCAGAAGTTCGAGGAGCGCTGCGACGCCCTCAAGCTGGTGACCGAGCAGGCCCGCGTCATCGTCGCGGAGAACCCCGACGACGACAACGCCGTCAACGAGGCCCTGCTGCGCCTGGCCCAGGAGAAAGCGTACAAGGTGCTGCTCGACATGGAGGTGTCGCCCGAGGACATCGATCTGCCGAAGCTGGTGCGCGCGATCGCCGACATGAGCCGCGCCAGCGTCAATCAGAAGAAGTGGCAGACCGAGGTGAGGGAGAAAGCTGCAGCTGCGGCGGCCGGTGTGGAGAAGATCGCCAAGAAAGGCGGCCTGAGCGACCAGGCGGTGGCCGACATCCGCAAGCAGATCCTTGGCATCGCTGATTGAGGCCATGCGCGATCACCACAGCGAGCTGCTCGACGCGGGGTTCAAGCGGAACGACCCGCCACCGGTTCTGCTCCCGTATCAGCAGCGTTGGACCGCCGACGACAGCCCGCTCAAGGTGGCTGAGAAGTCGCGCCGTATCGGCCTGACCTGGGCCGAAGCCTCCGACAACGTCCTGACCGCTGCAGCGTCCAACGGCACCAACGTCTTTTACATCGGGCCGACGCAAGACATGGCCCTGGAATACATCGAAGCCTGCGCCATGTGGGCGCGCGCCTTCGACTACGCCGCCTCCGAGATCGAGGATGGGCTGTTCGAGGACATCGACAGCAACGGCGACACCAGGCACATCAAGATGTTTGCGATCCGGTTCCCCGGCTCGCGGCATCGCATCGTGGCGCTGTCGTCGCGCCCCACCAACCTGCGCGGCAAGCAAGGTGTCATCGTCATCGACGAGGCGGCGTTCCACAACGATCTGGCCGAACTGATCAAGGCTGCGCTGGCGATGTTGCTGTGGGGCGACAAGGTGCACATCCTCAGCACCCACGACGGCCAGGACAACAAGTTCAACGATCTGATCGGCGAGATCCGCGCCGGCAAGCGCAAGGGTACCGTTCACCGCATCACCTTCATGCAGGCCGTCGACGAGGGCCTGTATACCCGCGTCTGCATGCGGCGCGGCCTGGAGTGGTCGCAGGAGGCGCAGGACAAGTGGGTGGAGGACGCTTACGGCTTCTACGGCGAGGACGCCGACGAGGAGCTGGACGTGGTCCCCGCCCAGGGCAGCGGCGCGTACCTGTCGCTGGCGCTAATCGAGTCGCGCATGACGCGCGACGTGCCGATCATCCGTCAAGCCTGGAGCCGGGAGTTCAACCTGACGCCGGAGCCGCTGCGCCGCAAGGAAGTGGCGGACTGGCTCGATGCGCAGCTGCTGCCGCACCTGCAGCGCCTGGACAAGACCCTGGCCCACGGCATCGGCGGCGACTTCGGCCGCAGCGGCGACCAGTCCGTGTATACGCCGCTGGCGGAGTACAGCGACCTGACGCTGCGTCCGCCGTTCATGGTCGAAGTGGCCAACATGCCGTTCAAGCAGCAGGAGCAGTTGATCGAGTACGTCGTCGATCGGCTGCCGCGTTTCCGCAGTGGCGCATTCGATGCCGGCGGCAACGGCGCCTCGGTGGCCGAGCATGCGGCCGACAAGTACGGCGCCACGGTGATCGACCAGGTGAAGCTGTCGGAGAAGTTCTACCTGGAGCACATGCCCAAGTTCAAAGCCGGATTCGAGGACGGCACGCTCGACGGCATCCCCAGGGATTCGGAGATCCGCGACGACTTGCGCACCATCCGCTTGATCAACGGCATTCCCAAGCTGCCCAAGCTGCGCGCTCAGAAGGGCGAAGGCCGGGGCAAGCGCCAGCGCCACGGCGACGCCGCCATTTCTCTTTTCCTCGGCCACTACGCCATGCGCCGCGCCGTGGTGCCGATGGAGTTTGTCGCGGTCGGCCGGCCGCGTGAGTCCGGCGGCTTTACGGACTACTTCGGGAGGTTCCAGTGAACAACAACATCACGGCGACGGCCGAGCAGCTGCCGGACAAGGTCGAGACCGTTCCGAAGGTCGAAGTGCTGACCGGCGAAGTCGCTACGGCTCGCAAGGACTACTTCGAGCCGATCTTCAACGGCCTGATGCGGCCGCACGACTTCACGCTGCTTACGCGTGGTGGCAACGCCGGCATAGAGATCTACGACGAGATCGAGCGCGACTGCCACGCCTTCGCCGTACTGCAGAAGCGCAAGATGGCGGTCATCGCGCGGGAGTGGGCGCTCAAGTCGGCGTCCGATGCGCCAGCCGACAAGGAAGCCAGCGACGGCATCAAGGACATGCTTGGCGGCATGAACTTCGAGCTGGCGCGCTTCAACCTGCTCGATGCGATCCTGAAGGGACACGCCGAGGGCGAGATCGTCTACCACGTCGACGAGGAAAAGCGGCGCATCGCCCCGCGCGAGATCATCGCCAAGAATCAGCGGCGGTTTGTGTTCGACGAGTTCTCGCAGCTGCGCCTGCTGACCCTGGAGAACGCCGTCCAGGGCGAATCCGTGCCGGACATGAAGTTCATTGTCCACCGCTCGGGCGCGAAGGATGGCAACCCCTACGGCTTGGGCATGGGCACGCGCCTGTTCTGGCCTTGCCTGTTTAAGCGCAAGCTCAAGCAGTTCTGGCTGGTGTATGCCGACAAGTTCGGTAACCCCACGCCGGTGGGCGAGTACCCGCCGACGGCTACCGCAGAGCAGAAGCAGACCCTGCTGGATGCGATCGGCGCTATCGCCAACGACTCGGGCGTGATCATCCCGCAGGGCATGATCATCAAGCTGCTGGAGGCGCAGGGCCGTGGCGGCGCGCAGGGCGTGTACGACGCGCTGATGCGCTATCTGGACGAGGAGATCAGCGAGGCGGTCCTGGGCGAAACCATGACCACCTCGGCCAAGTCCACCGGACTCAACTCCGGCCAGGCCAACGTCCACAACGAGGTGCGCGTCGAGCTGACCAAGGCCGACGCGGATCTGCTGGACGAGACGCTCAACAAGACGCTGATCCCGTGGCTGTGCAGGATCAACTATCCCAACGCCAAGCCACCGAAGATCTGGACCGACGTGTCCGAGGCCGAGGATCTGAAGTCGCGCGCCGAGCGCGACGAGATCCTCAACCGGATCGGCTACCGGCTGCGTCCGGACGCCGTGAAGGAGATCTACGGCGACTTCTACGACTTCGTCGGCCCGCAGCCTGGCGGCGGCGGCCTGCCGTTCGCCTTCGCCGAGCAGCTCGTCGCGCCGCCGCTGCGCATGGTCGACAACCTGCAGCGCGCCAGTGAGGCCGCCCACATGGAAATGATGCGGCCGGTGATCGAGTTGATGGGCAGGGTGGACAGCCTGCAGGAATTCCGCGATCGCCTGGTAGGCATGTTCCCGACCATGCCCACCACATCGCTGGCGCACGTGATCGGCCAGGCGCTGGTGGCCGCCGACCTGGCCGGCCGCCGCGAGATCGCGCAGGGCCGCTGAGGTGGCCGACGTAAACTACAGCTCGCTGCCGTTCGCCGAGCAGATCGCGTTCTTCCTGGGCAAGGTCAACGTACCGACGCAGTCGTACCTCGACGTGTGGAAGGACGGCCACGACACCGGGTTCATGGTGGCCGGAGCCTACAAGGCCGAGCTGCTCGCGGATCTGCGCGTGGCAATCGAGAAGGAGATCGTCAAGGGCACCACGCTCGACGAATTTCGCAGGGACTTTGCCGCCATCGTCGATCGCTACGGCTGGAGCTACAACGGCAGCTTCGGCTGGCGCACCCAGCAGACCTACTCGACGAATCTGACGCAGAGCTACCAGGCCGGGCGCTACGCCCAGCTCACCGACCCGGAAATGCTCTCGGTGCGGCCGTACTGGACCTACTACCACTCCGACCTGGTCAAGGTGCCACGGCCGCAGCACCTGGCCTGGGATGGGCTGACGCTGCCGGCGACGGATCGCTGGTGGCTCACGCACTTCCCGCAAAACGGCTGGGGCTGCCAGTGTCGCGTCGTCGCCAACAGCGCCGCCTCGCTCAAGCGCAAGGGCCTCAAGGTCGACGTGGCGCCGCCGGTCAAGTACCACCAGGTGACCGTCGGCCAGCGCAGCGGCCATCCGCGAGTGGTCACCGTTCCCGAGGGCATCGACCCTGGGTTCGACCACGCACCAGGCGCGACCCGCGCCGACCAGGTGCGCAGCGTCCTGCGCCAACAGCTGCAGAGCCTGCCCGGCGACCTGGCCGAGGATCTGCGCGGTGTGCTGGACGCCAGGCCGCCCGTGCCTCCGCCGCCGGTTGCCGTGGCCGAGGCCACGCCACAGAGGCTCGACGAGTGGCTGGCCAAGGGCAAGCAGCTGCTTGACGGCTTCACCAAGGACGAGACCGGCGCGGATCTCACCGACCTGTCGGATCTGCGCGAGCGCATCCTGCAGGCGCTGTCGGAGCGCCGCTCGATTGATACGCCGGTCAAGGTGAACGGAGCTGCAGCTGACCAGGTGCGCCGCGTCTCGCAGCTGCTGCCCGACGACTGGACCCTGGCCTCAGACCTGGCTGGGCCGCTGCAGGCCGAAACGGTCGACTACCGCTCGGCGTACCGAGCGCAAGACGGCGGCGCCGGCCTGGTGCGCCTGCGTAAGGGCACCAGCGACGACTCCGCGCTGCACGAGCTGGTGCACCGCATCCAGCAGGTGAAGCCGGAGCTAGACAAGCTGTTCCAGCAGCTGCACCTACGCCGCACGGCCGGCGAGGCCGCCCAAGTGGTGGGCCTCGACGCCGAAACCGGCCGCGCCGACCACTACGTCATCCCATATCAGGGCCGCGAGTACCAGGGCCGCACAGATCCGGCGCTGGAGGTGATGGCGGTCGCCTTTCAGTACGCCCTGGGCGGCGATCCCGCCATGCTCGGGCGCCTGCTGCTGCTTGATCCCGAGATGCTCCGCCTGGTGTTGTCCACCCTCTGGTACTTCAAGTGAACCTCGACCTGGAGCTGCAGCCCCGCAAGTTCTTCGCCGACTGGCACAGCCAGAAGCCGCTGCGCTTCAGCTGGGACAGCGAGACGGGCAAGATCCGCGGCGCCGACGCCGACCAGGTGCGCGCCCTGGTGAAGAACTACGCCGGCAAGCCCTACGGCGCGCCACACCGCGTCTTGCCCGAGACCTGGTGCGTCGTCGACCCGCTACACCGGCCGGCCGACATGGCGGCGCTGCTGGGCGCGCAGTGGGAACTGCCGCCCGAGCTGGAGGCGGTGTACCCGCAGATCCGCGATGCCACCCTGGGCGGGGAGCTGAACTGATGGGTGGCATCACCCTCACCGTCGACGTGGGCGAGACCGTGGCCGTGCTGACGCAGATCCAGCGCGCCGGAGCCAACCTGCGGCCGTTCTTCCTGGAGGTGGGCGAGGAGCTGGCCGAGTCCACCAGGTACAGGTTCGTCACGCAGACCGACCCAGATGGCAACCCCTGGGCGCCGCTCGACGAGAAATACCGCGAGAGCAAGCGCAAGCGCGAGTCCAAGGGCGCGGGCAAGATCGGCACGCTGTACGGCCCCCTGGGCGAGACGATCACGTTCCAGGCAACGGCCACCGAGGCGCGGATCGGCACCAACCGCGTCGAGGGCGGCCCATTCCAGCGCGGCAACCCGCGCGCCCGGAATCCCCAGCCGCGCCCCTTCCTGGGCATTTCGTCCGCCGACCGGGCCACCCTGCTCGACCTGGTGGCGGACTATTTCGAGCAAGCCGCCCAGCTGCCCTGAAACCGGCGACCGCCAGAAACGGCCCTGGAAGGCCCTGGAGGGCCTTTTCCGCCCCAGCCCCACGCGCAGGATGCCGATCGCGGCGCCTGGGCGCTTCCTAACGCCTCCCTAAGCGATACCCGCCCGCAGGCTGCGCCACGCAACCCCACTTGACCGGGAATTTCCGGCCTGCGACCCTGTGACTGTCACCCCTCCCGGCCTGTTAACGCGCGTTAGCATTACGGCCAGGATGCGCCCCCGCCACGATGCGGGCCATGAAGCGCATCCACCTCCTGAAGCCCGGCACCTTCACCGACATGAACAATCAGTCGGTGACGTTTACCACGGCGGACCTGGCCGCCGCCGCAGCCGCCTACGATCCGGCGCTGCACGAGGCGCCCCTCGTCATCGGCCACCCCGCCCACGACATGCCAGCCTATGGCTGGCTGAAGGGTGCGGCGTTCGATGCCGAGGGGCTGCACGGCGACCCGCACCAGGTGGACGACAGCCTGGTCAGCCTGGTCGGCGCCGGCCGCGTCAAGAAGATCAGCACCAGCCTGTGGCCGCCGAATCACCCCGACAACCCAAAGCCTGGTAGCTACTACATCAAGCATGTGGGCTTCCTGGGCGCCGCCGCGCCGGCTGTGAAGGGCCTGAAGTCGGTCCAGCTCGCCGGCAAGGCCGAGGGCCTGGTGACGATCGAGCTGGCGTCCGGTGCTGATGGCTGGACCATCGGCAGCCTGTTTCGCGGCCTGCGCGACTACCTGATCGGCGAGAAGGGCCAGGAGGTGGCGGACAGGGTTCTGCCCGACGGCATGATCGCGAGCCTGCAGACTGCCGCCGCCTACCAGGCCGGCGCCGAGTCCGGCAGCGCCGACCCCGACTGCGGGCCGGTGATGTTCGCGGCCTGGAATGCCGACCGCCGCAAGCAGCTCAACGAAGGAAAGATCAAGGGAGGCTTTGCCGGTCCCGACGACTCTTATCCCATCGCCAGCTCCGAGGACGTGGGCAACGCCTGGAGCCTGGCCGGCAAGGCCAAAGACCCCGACGCCGTCCGCAAAAAGATCATCGAGCTGGCCAAGGAACACGGCTGGACCGACGGACTTCCCGACACCGCCCAAGCCTGGGCGAAAGACCACTCCATCGAACTTTCGGAGCCGAGCATGACCCAGCAGAACACCCTGAACCTGGCCGAGCAGCAGGCCCAGCTCGAACGCGATCGCGCCTCCATCACTGCGCGCGAGAACGCCCTCAAACAGAGGGAGGACGCCGGCCGCCGCACCGAGGTGGTGGCGTTCGTCGGCGGCCTGGTGAAGGACGCCAAGGTGCATCCCCGTCACCAGAACTTCCTGGTGGAGCTGGCGATGGGTCTGACCGCCGTCAAGCCGCTGGCCTTCGCCGAGGCGGACGGCAAGACCGCCGAGGGCGTCGACGCCCTGGAGCGCTTCAAGACGTTCCTGAAGGAGCTGCAGCCCGTCGTCGCGCTGGGCGAACACGCCAAGGGCAACGGCCCGGTCGTGGGCGGCATCGTCAGCTTCACGTCGCCCGACAACACGCCGGTCGACCGCCACGGCCTGGAGATTCACTCCAAGGCACTGGCCTATCAGAAGCAGAACCCCACCGTCGACTACATCGCCGCCGTCAAGGCCGTCTCGTAAAGGAGCCCCATGTCCACGTTCCCCACTTCTTCGCCGGACAAGGTTCTGACCGGCATCGCATCGGCCGCGATCCTGGCCAACACCTTCGTCACCTACGCCGACGCGCCGGCCGGCGCCGCCGCCAACACCAAGGGCGTTGCGCGCACCGATGTCCCCAACATCGGCGATCGCTACCCGGTGTCCGTCACCGGCACCGAGCTGGTGCTGTCCGGCGGCGCCGTCAACGTCGGCGATGCGTTGCAGACCGACGCCAGCGGCAGGGCAATCACCCGCACGAGCACCAATCCGGTAGTCGGCCGCGCGCTGACCGCCGCCACCGCGGCCGGGCAGCTGATCGAAGCCCTGCTCATCCCCAACTAACGCGCCGGCAAGGCCCCCTCACCTCAAGGAAACACATGACCACGCAGATGACTCCCGGCCAGGCTCGCGTTATCGACCCGATCCTGACCACCGTCGCCCAGGGCTACAAGAACTCCGAGTACGTCGGGTTCACCCTATTCCCCGCCGTGCCCGTCGCCCTGCGCGGCGGAAAGATCATCAAGTTCGGAGACGAGGCGTTCACCGTCTACGACACCGAGCGCGCTCCGGGCGCCGCCGTGAAGCGCGTTCAGCTCGGCTACACCGATGGCGACAAGTACGTCCTGGAGAACCACAGCCTGGCGGCCGTGGTGCCGTACGAGATCCAGAGCGAGGCCGAGCAGTATCCCGGCATCGATGTGACCTCGCGCTCGGTCACCGGCGTGATGAAGTCGATGGGCCTGGGGCTGGAGGTGCAGCAGCGCAACCTGGCGCTGGACGCCACGCGTTACGACAACAACCACAAGGTGGCGCTGTCCGGCACTGACAAGTGGAGCGACCCCGGCTCTAACCCGATCAAGCAGATCGACAACTATCGCAACGCGGTGCGCTCCAGCATCGGCGTGAAGCCGAACTCGATGGTCATGTCGGCCGTCGACTGGATCGCCTTCAAGAACAACCCGAACGTGCTGCTCAAGATCCAGTTCACGCAGACCGCGCTGGTCGACGTGCAGCTGGCGATGCGCCTGCTGGGCCTGGATCAGCTCAAGATCGGCGAGGCGGTGTTCAAGAACCCGGTCACCGGTCAGCGCCAGGACGTGTGGGACGGGGGCTCGGTGCTGGCCTACACCAATATCGGCTCGCTGTCGGCGGAGGAGCCGAGCTACGGCTACACCTACCGCTACAAGGGCAACCCGACCGTGGACCAGCCCTGGTACGACCACGACGTCAAGAGCTGGGTGTATCCGGTGACCGACGAGCGCGAGCCCGTGGTGTCCGGCATCACCGCCGGCTTCCTGGTCCAGGGCGCGGCGTAAGGAGCGCCTGGACATGGCAAAGCCGAGCAAGGCGGTGCAGGTGGTGCGGGCGGCTGAGGGCGCCGTCGAGATGGTCTGTGTGAAGATCCTCTCGCCGGTCCTGCACAACGGCGTCCAGCGGCTCGTGGACGAGTACCACGAGCTGGAGGCCGAAGCGGTCAAGGAGCTGGTCAAGCTCAAGGCGGTGGTGATCGAGCTGCCGCCGCCCGCCGAGCCGCCCGTGCAGTAAGGCGCACGCACCGTGTACGCGACCGCCGCCGACCTGATCACGCGATTCTCCGCCGAGGAGATCGCGCAGCGCGCCGCCCCCGAGGGCGTGCGCGTGACGGGCGAGCTGCTGCAGCTCACCGTCAGCGGCGGCGATCGCTCCGCTTTCAGCGCCGACCAGGTGACGGCGGCCGATGCCGCCCTGGCGCGCCTCAACCAGGTAATCGGCGATGCCAACGCCGACGTGGACGCCAAGGTGGCTGTCCGCTTCGCCGCGCCGATCACCACCGACACGGGCGTGCGGACGCTGACGCGCATCGTCTGCGACCGCGCCCGGTATTACCTCTACGATGACCAGGTGGACAAGGACGGCGTGATCCAGCGCCGTTTCGACCAGTCCACCCGCGAGCTGCAGCAGATCGCCGACGGCGAGCTGAAGCTCGGCGAGAACCCCGAGCCGGCGCCTTCGCCGGTCGCGGCCGGCGGCGCCCAGGTGGTCGGCGGCGGACGCACGTTCTCGCAGGCACAGCTCTGCGACTACCAGGGGCGACTGCGGTGAGCGGCGCCGTGCTGGACAACGAGGACTTTATTGCCCTGGAGGCGCTGCTGATCGAGCGCCTGCAGGGCAACGTCAAGACTGCGGATGGCGCGCCGTTCGACGTGATGAGCTACGCCGAAGTGCTGGCGGCCGGCAAGACCGACAGCGACGAGCCGGTGCTGCGCGCCAATACCCTGGTGGTGCATTACCACGGCTACCGTCGCGGCAGCGGCCCGGAGTCGCCGAACCGCGCGATCGTCGAGCAAATCTGGTCTGTGTCCGTCGCCGTGGCGAACGTGCGCGACAGGGCGCGCGCTGGCGCCCGCAGCGATGCCGGCCCCGCGCTCACGCAGGTGTTCAAGCTGCTGCACGGCTGGCTGCCGCCGGTCCAAGAGGGCACGCCCAAGTTCAAGCGCCTGGTGCTGACCGACCAGGCGTTCGCGCCGGTCTACCGGGCGAAGAACAGCTACTTCCCCCTGAGCTTCACTTCCGAGCGCCCTGTCGAGGGCACGGGCAACACCTAACCAACGGAGACACGAAATGAGCGGATTCCTGGGAAGCGGCAACTGGCTGTTCGACCGCTTCGACGATACCGGCGCTTCCACCGGCAAGGTGGACATGGGCAACGCGGACAAGTTCGCCATCAACGAACCGTCCAAGCCCGCCGAGCGCACCTCCAAGCAGAAGCTGACCTACGGCCAGGCGCTGGACAACGTGCCGCTGAAGAGTTCCTCGGCGATCTCGATCGTCGGCAACGAGGTCGCGCCGTCGCAGCTGGCGATCGGCCTCCTCGGCGCCTCGCAGACCAACACGCAGGCGTCAGGCACGCTGACCGACCAGGTGGTGAACGTCATCCTCGATCGCTGGGTGGACATCGGCAAATCGGCGATCGACGCCGCCGGGTTCGTGGTAAAGCCCAACACCGGCGTCTCTCCGCCGGCCTACGTCGAGGGCACGGACTACATCGTGAACCGCGACCTCGGCCTGCTGATGGCGCTCAGCTCCGGCGGCATCGCTGCCGGCCCGGTCAAGGTGTCCGCGACCTACGAGGCGATCAGCAGCACGATCATCCAGGGCGGCACCAAGCCTGTCGTGCGTGGTGCGATTCTGTTCGACGGCCGCAATCTCGCCACCGGCAAGCTGTGCACCGTGCGCATCCCGCTGGTGACCCTGGCGCCGACCAAGGAGCTGGACTTCCTCTCCAGCTCCTACATGCAGATCGAGCTGGCCGGTACCTGCCTGCTGACGGCTGGCGCCACCGTGCCGTACAGCGTCGAGCTGCGCTCCTAAGGAGGCTGCGACGTGCCCCCCAAGGACTACGCACTGCTCGGCTCCAACCGCCTGCCGCCAGTCATCGAACTGGCGGCAGGCGTCAAGCTGCAGCTCGGCGAGCTGGTCGAGGCCGCGCGCAAGCGCAGCAAGCTCAGCCCCGAAGCCTGGAACGCGCTCGACGACACGATGCGCGACGCCGAGCTGGACGCCGCCCTGGCCGAGCTGCGCACGACTGCCAAGAAGGCCGCGCTGGTCAAGGTCAAGCTGGCGAAGCCGCACACCCACGCCGGCAAGGACTACAAGGCAGGCGAGGAGATCGAGGTGCCGCCCGACACCGCCGAGTGGCTCAAGGTCCACCAGGTGATCGAGGGCGGCTCCAGCTCCGGCCGCTAAGGCCGCAGCAACCCACCCACTCCAGCGGCCATAGAGCCGCGTTCAGGACGTGTCCATGAGCGATCTGACCACGCAGATCCGCGTCGGCGCGGACACCGCAGAAGCAAACGCCAAGGTCGACGAAACCACCGGCAAGGTGGTCGACCTCGGCGAAGCAGGCGAACAGGGCGCCGTCGGCCTCAAGGAAGCCGGCGGCGCCGTTGAGCAAGTCGGCGCCGCCCTGCAGGTAGCAGCCGAGCAGATCAGCCCCGTCGAGCAAGCGTTCCAGCAGCTCGGCATCACCAGCACTGCACAGCTTGAGCGCCTGGCCGAGGAAGCCACCCAGGCGTTTAACGTTATTCGTCAGGATGGCCAGGCCACGGCCACCGACATCGACGCCGCGTTCGCCAAGATGGCGGAGGCCGAGCTGGCCGCCGCCGCCGCGATTGGCGAGGTGCGCGCCGAGGCCGTCGCTGCCGCCCTGGAGCAAAACGCCGAGACCGAGAAGCAGATCGCCACGGTCCAGGCGCTGCGCGATCAGTACGTCAACACCGGCAGCGCGATCGCCCAGGCGTTCCGCACGCTCGGTGTCGAGAGCAGCGCCAGCCTGCAGCAGGCCGCCGCCGCTGCGCGCCAGGCGTTCAACGCCATCCGCGACTCCGGCACGGCAACCGCCGCGGATCTGAATGCCGCGTTCCGCGCCGTCGCGGAGGCCGAGCTGGCCGCCGGAGCTGCGGCGGGCGAAGCCTCCGGTGCCCAGGTGCGCGCTGCACTTAAGGCCGAGGCCGCTACAGCTGAGCAGAGCGCGGCCGTCAAGGAGCTGGCCGGCCAGTACCTCGCCTCCGGCAACGCTGCCTCAGAGGCCGCCGCAAAGGCCCAGGAGGGCGCCGGCCTGGCCGGCCGCGCCCTGGGCGCGCTCCTGGGCATCACCATCGGCGCCGAGCTGATCAAGCAGCTCGCCGAAGTGGCCGACGAAGCCAAGAACATCGAATCGCGGCTGCGCCTGGCGACCGACAGCGAGCAGGCGTTCCAGGTGGCCACCGAGGGCGTGCGGCAGATCGCGGAGAAAACCGGCACGTCGCTGGAAGCCACCGCCGAGCTGTACTACAAGCTGAGCAACGCGGTCCAGCAGACCGGCGGCACGCAGCAGGACACGCTGACGGTTACCCGCGCTGTCGCGGAAGCGATCCAGCTGTCGGGCGTCAGTGCGCAGACCGCCAAGAACGGCATCATCCAGTTTGCCCAGGGCCTGGCCGCCGGCACGCTGCAGGGCCAGGATCTGCGCGCGGTGCTGGAGGACATTCCGACCCTGGGCCAGGCGATCGCCCAGGGTATGGGCGTCAACGTGGCGCAGCTGCGCGCGCTGGCCGAGCAGGGCGCGCTGACGCCGCAGCAGATCCTCGCGGCGCTTGAGAAGGTGGCGCCGCAGATCGCGCAGAAGTTCGAGGTGGTGCCGCAGACGGTCGGCCGCGCGCTCACCAACCTCAAGACCGCCGTGATCGAGACGGTGGGCGGGGTCGACAAGACCACCGCCGCCAGCGCCACGCTGGCTAGCGCGATCGACTTCGTCGCCAAGAAGATCGAGGCATTCGGCGGCGACCCGGCGGTGCGCGAGGCGTTCTCGGCCGTCGGCGGCGCCTTCAAGGCCCTCCTGGTCGATCCGGTTGTGGTCGGTGGCGACACCATCGCCCTGGCCTTCCATGCAATGCAGGCAGCCGTCGACGCGAGCCTCGCGGGTTGGGCATATGCGCTGTCCAAGGTCACGTTCGGCGACGCCAGCAAGCAGTGGGCTGCTGCTGCCGACTCACTTGCCCAGAGCGCCACCGAAGCATTCGACAAGGCCAAGCAGAACGCGATCGATTGGGCCAAGGACAACGGCACCGCGATCGAGGACGTGCAGGCCGCGCTCACCGAGGGCGGCAAAGCGTTCTACGACTTCGCCGCCAACGCCCAGGACGCCGGCGCCAAGGCCAAGACCGCCGCCGTCAACATCGAGCAGACTTCGACCACCTATGTCGAGGCGGCGGCCAAGGCGAAGGCCGCAGCGGCCGTGTTCAGCGGCGACCTGGCGCCGGCTGTGGCCAAGCTGGTTGACGGCTTCAACGCCACCAAGGCGGCCGTGGGTGGCGCCGGCCAGAGCATCAGCACCTTTGTCGACGACGCCAAGAACGCCAAGGCCAGCACCGAGCAGATCCTCGCCGGCCTGGCCGCGCTCGACGCCAAGGGCGCGATCTCGGCCGACCAATTCCGCGAGGGCCTGGGCAAGGCCGTCAACGAGGTGGCGCTGAAGGATCTGCCGGGCCTCATCCAGGCCCTGCAGGTGGACTACGCCCACGCCGTCGACACGTCCTCGGTCAAGACGGCCGCGCTGAAGCAGGCCCTGCAGGCGGCTACCGACGAAGGATTCAAGCGCCTGGGGCTGGAGAGCCTCAATTCTCTCAAGACGACGGCCGACGCAACCTCTGCGCTATTCAACCAGATCCGGACGCAATATCCGCAGGCGACGGGCCTGATCGCCGACGCCTACACCAAGATGGCCGAGGCCCAGCTCAAGCTTGCCGCCGCCAACGGCGATGCCTCCCTGGCGATCGCCGCCGTCTCGCTCAAGGCCCAGGCCGCGACCGACGCCGAGCGCGCCTCGCTCGACCAGCTCCTGGCGAAGTACCCGCAGCTCCAGCAGGCGGCCACGCAGACCGCGCAGGTGCAGGAGGAAGAGGCGGCGAAGGCCCAGGCGGCCTACGACAAGCTCCGCGCCTCGATCGCCACCGCCAGTGACCAGGACCAGCTCAAGAATCTGCGCCAGCAGCTGACCGACGCCTACACGGCCGGCACCGTCGGTGCCCAGGAGTATCAGGCCGCGGTGCTGGAGACCAAGCAGCGCGAGAACGATCTGCTGGACTCAGTGCGCACTACCGCCAGCGCGATCGGCAACGTGGTCACCGGCGCGTCGAGCTACTACCACCAGCTCAGCGACGAAGCCGGCAAGGCGTTCGACGACATGAGCAGGAACATCATCATCAATGGCGAGTCGATCTCCGAATATTGGAGCCGCCTAGCCGACGTGACGGCGACGCTCACCGAGCGGCAGAAGCAGCAGTCCGCACAGGCGCAGTTCTACATCGATATGCTGGGCAAGCAGGACGGCGCCACCAGGGCCAACATCGACACGGCGCAGTACCTGGCGTCGACGATGAAGTATCTCGATGCGCAAACGCTCAGCCAGCTCACGGGCTCGATCAACTCGGCCAAGCAGGCGCTCGATGACCTGGATGCCTCCGCTTCCCAGACCCTCGGCGATCTGCAGAACCAGCTCGACCAGCTGGAGGGCAATACCCTCGCGATCGAGGAGCGCCAGAACGACGCCAAGCGCAAACAGATCCAGGCGCAGCTGGCGCAGGCCGAGACGGCCCAGGATTCAAAGGCCATCGCCCAACTGGGTGAGTCCCTGCGGCTTCTCGATCAGATCCAGAGCGTGCAGACCAAGCAGGCTCAGGAGCAGGCGCAGCAGCAAAAGAACGCGGCCGCCCAGCAGCAGCAGGCGCCGCACGCGCAAGGGGCGCAGGGCTACGTCGTGACGTTCAAGGACGGCTCAGAGACCAGGACGGCAACGTTCAACGATCAGTCCAGCGCCGACGCTTTCCTGGCCATGCTCAAACGCCAGCGCGGCGTTTCGATTGGAGGCGCCACCTCATGATCACCCTGACCGTCGGTAGCACGGTGTACCAGCTGGGCGCGGATCTGTTGTGGACCGATGAATACAGCTGGTCTCCTGTTGCGCAGAGCCGCCAGGTGTCGCTCGGCAGCTCCCTCATCGTACAAACCATGACTGCGGCTGCCGGCCGGCCGATGACGCTTGAGGGCGGCGACAGATTCGGCTGGATCAAGCGTGCCCTGGTCGATCAGCTGTTCGGCCTGGTCGCCGCCGACCAGGCTGGCGTGCTGCAGCTCAATGACGGCCGCAGTTTCAATGTCCAGTGGCTTCAGCCCGACGGCAACAACGTCGGCCAGGCGAGCAGTAGTCCGCCTTTCAAGGCAACGCCTGTTGTCGACCTAAGCGACCCCTCCGACGACGACAACTACATCCCCACTCTTCGCTTCTACCAGGTGTAAGCCATGATCCCGCAGAGCGCGCTCAAGCTGTACCAGTCCCAGGAGATGGACGACACCGACGAGGGTGGCGGCATCCAGTCGGGGACGGTGATCCCCGACAACCAGGTGAACAACATTTTCCCGAACATTTCGCGCCTGGACCGCACCTACAGCCGCATCAACCTGCGCAAGGTCTTTGCCCAGGTGGACACGGCGACCACCGACACCTACAGCGGCGCGCACTTCATCGTCGCCGACGGCCCGCTCGACCCGCGCGTGTTTCTGACCCTGTTCAGCACCGACGACTACAACGACCAGCGCTCGGCGGCGCGCAACTACGTCGAGAGCTACGTCATCGGCGGCCCGGTTTCAGAGTGGCGGCTGTATGAGGATCAACTGCCGGGGCAACGCCAGATCCTCGCGTTCGGAGCGCTGAATGCCACGATTCCCAACGTCGGCGCCGTGCTGCTCCTGTCCACCGAGGCCACCGGCTTTGCCGCCAATCAGCAGTATGTGCGCGTCAGCAGCGTTGACGTATCCGTGCGCAGTTTCAACACGGCTGTTTGCCACGACTTCCAGCAGCAGGTGATCACCATCGGCTTGTCCGATGCGCTGCGTTACCGCTTCTACGGCGAGTCGCCGACGTGCTTCAGCGATGTGGTGCCGCCAACTCTGCTGCGAACCACCATCCCGGCCGACACCGCCAACTATTTCGGCATCACCGCACTAACTGTGGCGGCCTCGGTCGGCGACCTCAACATCACCGTCGGCAGCATCTATTCCCAGCTTGTTCCCAGCATCACCGTCGAGGCGCCTGTGGCCAACGCCCAGGCCGGCGCGCTGGCGCAGACGCTGGTTCCGGCCGGCGTGCCGATCACCGTGTCGAATGACAATGGTCACGGCCTGCCGTTCCCGCAGTACGCCGCACGTTCCATGTCGCGCGGCCTGTGCACCGTCAACGGGAACGGCGTGTTTCCTGACGACTCGAACGGAAACCTGGTCGGACCCGGCAACACCGTCGTCGGCACCGTCGACTATGTCAATGGCACCATTGCGCCAATCTCGAATGGTGGGAACGATTTTGCGTATTCCTACTCCCTGACCTTCACCCCGGCGGCAGCGATTACACCGGTCGCGAACACGCTGGACGTGCCGATCACGCTGTCCAATCGCGGCTTCAACTACGTGCTGGCGTGCACGCCGATCCCTGCACCCGGCTCGATGGTGGTGAGCTACCGCGCGCAGAGTCGCTGGTACACCTTGCGCGATCAGGGTGACGGCACGCTCGTCGGCGACTCTGTCGGCTTTGGCACCGGCACTGTCGACTTCGAGACTGGCGACGTGATCGTCACGCTCGGCGCCCTGCCTGACGTGGGTACCTCGGTCCTTTCCTCCTGGGGTACGCCCGCCCACTACAAGATCCGCACGGGCGACTTGACGTTCAACGCCCCGCAGGTGCGCGGCACCGTCCAGCACGCCGGCATCGCGCCCAGCTCGGTGACCTTCACCTGGACCGTCGGCGGTGTCACCAAGACCGCCACGGACGACGGCAACGGCAACCTGACCGGTGACGGCACCGGCTCGGTGGTCTACGCGACGGGTGATTACGCTCTGTCGCCCAATACCATCCAGGACGCCGGCAGCGGCTTCTCGGTCGGCTATACCGTCACGGGCGCGCTCAGCTACCAGGACACGCTGGCGGCGGACGGCAGCGGCAACATCAGCTTCACGCTGGCCGGCGCGCCGATCAAGACCAAGTCCGTCAACATCACGACCTACGCCAAGCTGTGGACGTACAGCCAATACAACCAGCGGGCGAAGTACCAGGTGGTGGACGACGGCGCGGGTGGCTTCAAGCGCAAGGACACAGGCGAGGTGGTGAGCGGCAGCATCAACTACACCACGGGAGCGGTGACCCTGAATGTGCAGCCGCAGCTGCATGCGCCCGTCTACAATCCGCCGTTCGGCTACATCTTGGCGTGGGTCATCGGCCACTCGGCAGCAAGTGGGATCTGGGCCAACGGCATGACCACCTCCACCTACGATGTGGCCAGCGGCGTCACGGTGAACTACATGCCGGCTGCGGCCGGAAGCCCGACGCACTACACCGAGAATGTGGCCGCGCCCGCGCTCACGGTGGATCTGTCGCCGCACACGCTGGAGGCCATCGTGCCCGGCTCGGTGGACTTCCTGTTCGCGGGCCATCGCTATGTCGACCGCCAGGGCCTGATCTATCGCGACATCAATCCCGACAACAACAGCGGCACGCAGGCCGGCACGATTGACTACACCACAGGGCTTGCAAGCCTTACGGACTACGTGGCCGGCGCCAACACGCTGACGGTGCGTTCGTTGCTGACGCAGTACGGCAACCCGACCGTCTGGCAGTATCGGTTCCGCACGCCTGGCGCTCCGGTGCGGCCGGCCAGTCTGTTTGTCCGCGCGGTGAAGGCCCGCGAC
The DNA here is from genome assembly GCA_964458725.1 of uncultured Nevskia sp. Lineage (GTDB taxonomy): Bacteria > Pseudomonadota > Gammaproteobacteria > Nevskiales > Nevskiaceae > Nevskia. The sequence goes on from CAYWPB010000007.1 coordinate 38,163, forward strand.
GGGGGTCAGATCACCGCCACGGTGGACGTGAACGGCAACATCGTCAGCGCCGACATGCAGGGCACCATCGACCAGGAGAACGGCATCGTCCGCATCGACTTCGGCCGCATGGTGCTGGACAGTTCGCTGACCACCGCTGACAAGGCGGAGTGGTGGTACAACGCAGCCAATATCGACGGTACCGGGCACATCTTCCGGCCCCATGAAGTGCTGCCCGAGACGGTCAAGTTCAATTGCGTGGTGTTCAGCTCAGTGCCGGTCGACGCTGATCTACTCGGGCTTGATCCAGTGCGCCTGCCGCAGGATGGCCGCGTGCCAATGATCCGCAACGGCAATGTGCTGGTGGTGATGAACACCAAGCCCTACACCCTGCCGAACCCGGTGGTGCTGGGCCACACCTACAACCTCGGCCGAACCGACCTGGCCAGCATCGCGTTGCGCGACTCCGTCAATGCCCTGGTGGCGGACACGCTGTACACCGTCGACCTCGATACCGGCGACTTCGCTTTCAACTCCGGCGCGGATCTGTCCGGCTACGCCCAGCCGATCACGGTGTACCACCGTGTGGAGGACATGGTGCGTGCCGGCGATGTGCAGATCAACGGCCAGATCCAGCTGGCCGGCGCGCTTTCTCACGACTACACCAGCGGTGACACGCTGGTCGCCTCGGCATTGCTGATCGGCGACCTGCAGGCGCGCGCCTACAACCTGTTCACGCAGGCCGTCTGGCTCAACCACTGGCTCGACAGCCAGGAGGGCACCGGCACCGTCGGCCAATACGACATCGGCGACTACCCCATCGCCGTGGAGAACCGCGGTGCCATCAAGCAGCGCTGGCGCCTCTACTTCACCAGCACCACGGCGTTCCAGGTGATCGGCGAGACGCGCGGCCAGGTGGCTACGGGCGACACCGGGCACGACTGCGCGCCGATCAACCCGGCGACCGGCACGCCGTTCTTCACCATCCTGGCCGGCGGCTGGAGCGCCGGCTGGCAACCGGGCAACGTCGTCCGCTTCAACACCGATGGCGCGAACTATCCGATCTGGATGGCCCGCACGATCGTCAGCGGCCCCAAGACCGAAGTCAGCGACTCGGCTCAAGTCGAGTTCAGAGGAGACGCATAAGTGGACATCCAGCTCTATCTCGGCACGGACATCGGCGCGCCGACGCTCACCGGCACGAACGGTTCGCTGCTCGGCATTCTCGACGTGCTGGTCAACGGCTACCCTACGGCCGGCTCGGCGGCTGTCAGCAGCATCGCCAGCTCGGGCGGAGTGGCCACAGTGGGCTTTGCGTCAGCGCACGGCCTCTCAGCCGGCCAGAAGCTCCAGGTGGCCGGCTGCGACCAGGCGGCCTACAACGGCAAGCAGACGATCACGATTGTTGATTCGACTCACGTGACGTTCCCGGTCAGCGGTAGCCCGGCAAGCCCCGCGACCGGCGCCTCGATCACCGCCGTCCGCGCCGGCCTGGGCTGGACCAAGCCCTACACCGGCACCAACAAGGCGGTGTATCGCGCTCCCGCAGGCAACCAGCGCTACCTGCGCATCCTCGACGACGGTTCGGGCACGCCGGGTGCGCGGCAGGCGTTCGGCATCGCCTACGAATCCATGACCGGTATCGACACCGGTACCAACCCATTCCCGTCGACGACGAATTCGCCCGGCCACGCCCCGGTCAGCACAACCAACGGCAGCTACTGGTCGAAGTCCGTCACGCTGGATAGCACTGCGCGCAAATGGGTGCTGATCGGCGAGGATCAGCTTTTCTACCTGTTCGTCGAAGTGAACAACAGCTTCCCCGACCGCTACATGATGATGTATTTCGGCGACTTCGTAAGCCTGGTGTCGCCTGCGTCCGCCTACGAAACGATCATCTGCAATCAGGCCATCGCATTGACCACCGGCAGCAACCCGTCCCTGATTGATCAAATTGTCATGTTTGGCGGATTCGGCACCCAAATTGGAAGCGGCAACGAGCCTTACTGTGGAGTGGTCGCCCGCAACATTTCTGGCGCTGTTGGCGGAGTTGGGCACGCTTTCCTCCCGGACACGTCGATCAATACGTCAAACAACATTAATAGCCTGGGGTTCCTCTCAAACCCCATCAATTATCCAGATCCCGCGAACGGGGGTCTCAAATGCTCCGCAGTGAGATTGCAGAGCAGCACCCCTTCCAGTCATGAGCGCGGCTTTATGCCTGGGCTATATATGCCGCATCACAATCTCCCTCTCGCTCATCTCGACCTGGTTACGAATATCGGTGGCCTGACGGGGCGTACACTCGTTGCGATTCGGCTGTGCGGCAACATCGCCCAGTCGGGCAGTAGTCTGGGTTCCATTAACTACGGCCTAGGGCAATGCCTCATCGATCTGACGGGGCCGTGGCGGTAGGCCGTGACCACGATCACCAACGCCAGGCTTGTGCCAGCGCCGTTCTCCGCGCTGTCATTGAACCATAGGCTCGGTACGCGTCAGGTTGGGCGCAACAGTGGCAATCCTGTCTATGCCCCTTTATCCACGCCAGGGCCTGCGGCATTTGCACCCACGCGCCGCGCTCCGTGGAAGACCGGCGGTTTCCAGACGATCACCTCGCCGCTCCAGTTCACCAACCCGCTAGCGCCTACCGGCTCGCTCGTGGCAAGCAGCGGCAGCATCGCGCTCGGTGCATCCGTTACGCTGACCTGGGCGAGCAGCGGCGCCACCTCGGCCGTGGCGCTCGGTGCGTGGAGCGGCACTCGCGCGGTCAATGGCAGCACCACGGTCACTCCCGGCGCGCCGGGCACCTACAACTATTCCCTCGTGCTGGTGAACGCCAGCGGCAGCACCTACCTCCCGGCGCAAGTCGTCGTTGCCAACCCTCCGCCGGTGCCGAGCGTCGAGCTGGTGATCGTTCCGGCCTCGATCTACCTGCACC
>CAYWPB010000008.1:0-27440 GCA_964458725.1 uncultured Nevskia sp.
ATAGGAAGCCGGACAGGAGGCGGGCGCGGCGTTTGTCGAGGCGTTTGAGAAAGCGGCCGCCGATCAGCGCGCCCAGGGCGATCAGCAGCCCGCTGCCGTAGCCCATGGTGAGCTCCACCGTGCCGCTGCACGCGCCGTAGTCGACCCCCAACGCCGAGAACAGGTCGAGCAGGGCGGGGGTGCTGACCGGCGCGATGCAGAACAGGATGCCGGTCCAGCCGCGGCGCGAGGTAGCGGTATGGCGCACGTCGCGCCACATGGTGGAGAACACCTCATGCGCGCTGCGGCGCGGCTGCACGCGCTCGTGCAGGGCCAGCACCGCCAACGCCGGCAGGAAGGTGAGCAGGCCCAGCCCGACGGCCGCGGCCTGCAAACCCGAGGTGTCGGCCAGGCGCATCACCAGACCGCCGCCGATGGCATTGCCGCCAAGATTGGCGGCGTTGAGCCAGCCGCTGGCGCGGCCGTGCAGGGTGGGCGGGACCTGGGTGGCGACGAGGGCGCCGTTGCAGGCGCTGACCAGGCCGGTGAGGCCCTGGCCCACGACGAGGCAGACCTCGAAGGCCAACAGCTGCCGCGGCAGGGCCAGCAGCAGCGACGCGCCGAGCAGCAGCGCGCCCAGCACCGCCGCCAGCAGCAGCCAGCTGCGGCGGCGCAGGCCCACGTCCAGCACCGGCGCCCACAGGAATTGCCAGGACAAGGGCACCAGCACCGCCGCCGAAATGCCGCCGATGGTCGACATCGGCACGCCGGCCCGACCCAGGAAGAAAGGCATGGCGACGCTGGTGTAGCCCCCGGCGACGCCGAAAGGGATGTTGGTCAGCCCGAACAGCCACGGCGGGGGCGAGGAGGGTGGCCGGGACGGGGGGTGACTGGACGACGCGGCGGTGTGGGAAATGGTTCCCTGGGCAGGTTCTGGGGAAACCATGATTAACTCACGGTTTCCCGGCTTTTACGCCGACTATCGCACGCTGCCGGCCGCGGTGCGCGCCGCCAACCCGGCTGGGGTGTCATTCAGGAGCGGTGCCGCTGAAACCGGGCAAACCTACCATTCGCGACGTGACGGCGGGGTCACCACAATACTGAGGATTACCATCCTCATCGCTCGCCGGCGCCTCGCGGCCGGCGCCGACACGGAAGTTAGGAGGCTGTAATGAACGGAACCTACGATTTGAACCTGGTATTGGCTTCGTGGTGCGTGGCTGTGGCGGCATCCTATGCCGCTTTCGACCTCGGCGGACGCATCGCCTGCTTCGAAGGCGGACACCAGAAGCTGTGGCTGCCGGCCAGCGCGATCGCCATGGGCAGCGGCATCTGGTCGGCGCACTTCATCGCCATGCAGTCGCTCGGCGCCCCGGGCCTGAGCTTCGACCTCAATCTGACCCTGCTGTCCTGGTTCGCGGCGGTGGCGGTGTCGCTGCTGGCCGTGTTCATCATCAGCCGCAGCCGGCTCAGCGTCGGCGGCGTCGCTGGCGGCGGCGTGGTGATGGGCCTGGGCATCTGCGTGATGCACTACGCCGGCATGTTCGCGCTGCGCATGACCCCGCGCATCACCTACGACTCGGAACTGTTTTCCGCCTCGGTGTTCATCGCCGTGGGTCTGTCCATCGCAGCGCTGCTGATCGGCTTGTCGGTGCGGCGCCTGCCGGACTGGCAGCTGGTGCCGGCCAAGCTCTGCGGCGCCCTGCTGATGGGTGTGGCGATCTGCGGCATGCATTACACCGGCATGGCCGCGGCACACATCCCGCCCGGCGCCACCTGCGCCGCGGGCAATGCGCTGTCGGGCAACTGGATGGGCCTGCCGGTGGCGCTGTTCACCATCGGCATCATCGCCGCGGTGATGCTCCTGTCCATGTTCGACGCGCAGCGCCAGGAGCAGCGCTGGCAGGAGCGGCAGCAGCGCCTGACCGCACGTTTCCGCCGCGGCCTCGTGCGCGGCTGAGGCGGCCGGCGCACGACAGTCAACGACACCGGGGCTGATGCCCCGGTGCGTCGACAGGCCGGTGTCGTGAAGGCTGGCGGGGGCCGATCCGCGATCCCTGCCGCAAGCCTGCTGCCCGACGCCGCGAAGGCGGCGCCGTCTTACTTCTTCTTCCCGTTCAGCGCCCCGTGCAGGAACACGCTGACCGCGTCGTCCACCAGCTTGTTGATCTCGCGGGTGCTGGGCGGCGCGGCGCCGGCGATCAGCTGGCGCAGCAGCTGCTCCTCGCTGAGCATGTCGAGGAACAGGCCGGCGAGGCGGCGTGGCGCCACGCCGCCTCGGATGCGGCCGGACTTCTGCAGCCGGGTGAAGTAGGCGGCGATGGGATCGCGCGCGCTTTCCGGGCCGGCCTTGAACCAGCGCTTGCCGACGGCCGGGAAGCGCACCGACTCGGCCACCACGATGCGGTGCTGCCGCACCGAGCGCTGGGTGAACAAAGCGGTGAGAAAGCGCCGGCCGATCTGGCGCAGCGCCTCTTCCGGGTCCATCTCGTCCAGGTCCATTTCGGCGAAGGAGTGCACGATCTGCCGGCACAGCTCCTCGATCACCGCGGCGAACAGCTCCGCCTTGCCGCCGAAATGTTTGTAGACGTTGGTCTTGGTTCCGCCGGCGCGGGCGACGATCGCATCCACGCTGACTCCGTCGTATCCCTTCGCCAGGAACAAGTCGGTGGCGATCCGGAGGATCTCCACGCGCTTGGCTTCTGAGCGGCTTTGCCTTGTCGATGCCATGGGTTTGCCCTTTCTGTCGTGATGTTATGGTTTGTGCTGCTTCCACGTTCGGGCGTTTCGGAGGCGCCCACGTATTTTTGTAAACGTAGCTATAAGCCGAAAGGTTCCATCCCGCCACACCTTATATGCGGTGGTTTGCGCAAAGTGAGCAGGGCGTCATAACCGGCGGTACCCGTTTGTATAAAACATTTAAGGTGCAATCTTATTGGTTTTGTTGTTGCCGGACAGGGGGCTAGCGGGTTTTGCGCCCCGCTTCAGCACTCATCTTCCGGACGGGTACCGGAAAACCGTACCGTCCGGCAGGTACGTTCCGGTTTTTTCCAGCAGATTGGCGCAATGCATCCATCGCTGCAGCCTAGCCGTTGTCTGCGTCGGCCAGCGCCACTCAGAAGAGTGGGTACCGGCCGGATGTAAAGCGAAGCGGCCGCTGCCGGGCAAGCGGGTTTACGAAAGCCTTTCAAATCGCCTGATTTGCGTTGGTTGCCGGAACAAACATCGGTTGCGCGTTGCGCCACTTGAAATCCTCCTGGCGGGCTCCACTTAGGGCTCACTCTTTTTGTGGCGGATCAGGATGAACCGGAACGAAAACAACGGGATAGTGAGACGTGCCTGGCGCGGTGCCGGTTTCGTCCTGCTGGCCCTGGCAGCCGCGGCCTGTGCCGCGCCGGCGGCGGGTCCGCAACCGCTGGCCCTGGCGCCGGCGGTGGATGCGCAAAAGCTCGGCGGCCAGTGGTATCTCATCGCCCACGTCCCCTACGCCGAAGAGCACGACCAGTACGACAGCAGCATCGAGCTGCGTCCGCGCGAGGACGGCGGCTACGACGAGATCTACCGCTATTTCGACAGCGGCCTGATGCAGAGCGTGGCGCGCCAGCGTGCCCGCTACCAGTTGGTGGCCGGCAGCAACAACGCGCGCTGGATCGACCGCTCGCGCGCGCTCGACACCCAGATGGAACTGGGCGTGCTGTACGTGGACCCGGCCTACCGCTATGCCGTGGTCGGCGAGTCGGGGCGCCGCCTCGGCTGGATCTACGCCCGCGACCCGGGGGTCGACGCCGGCACCTACGCCATGCTGCTGGCGCGGCTGGATCAACAGGGTTACGACGTGGGGCAGCTGCACCGTCTCAGCCACTCGCAGATCGAGGTTGGCCAGCCGCGATTCGCCGCCCCCTGAATCGACAAGCTTTTTCCGCCCTGCTCCGGATCCCTTCCCCTTGGACCCCGGAGCGCGCCGGCTCCCCCAACCTGGCGCCCGCGGATGAAGAGGTCGCTCCCCGCGACCTCTTTTTTTGCCCGCTATACGGCGGTACCAGCCCCTTGTTGTGCGGAACGCAGTTTTGTAACTTAGCCGCATTCGAACGAAGCGCTCGCAGCGTCACAGGCGGCGCACAGGTTTGGCTTGCGGGGGAGTGGGGGCGGTGTTGAGACAATCCGGATACAAGCGCTGGGCGCCGGTCCTGCTCGGCGCACTGCTGCCTTGCACAGCAGGCTGGGCGCTGTCGGTCGACGGCCGCAGCCAGCTGCATGCCGTGATCGGCCAGCCTCTGTCGCTGGCAGTACCGGTCAGCTTTGCCGGCGTCAATCCCAACCAGGTGACGGTGCGGGTCGTGCCCAGCCCGGATCTGCCGGACGAGGAGGCTGTGGTCGCCGCCTCGGTGCAGGCCAGCTACGACACCGAGCATTCCCTGGTGCGGCTGACCACGCGGCAGCGCGTGCTGGTGCCGGCCCTGGGCCTGCACCTGGAGGTCAGCTCCGGCAGCCTGATGGTGAATCAGGACATCGACGTGCTGGTGGACGTGCCCGACCTCAGCGCCCAGCACTTTGCCAACGAGGCGGCACCCGCGGCGGCGGCCGGCCCGGCGGCACCGGGCATCCACGTCCTCACCGTCGAAAAGGCAGCCGTACCGGGGCGTCGTTACGGCGACGGCGCAACCCCCGACGCTGCTTCCACTGCCACCGCGGCCGCCTCTGTTTTCAACGCTGTCGCTACCGCGACCGCCACCTCCGCTAGCCCCACTGCGGACACCGCCAACGATAGCGGGCGGCCCAGCGCCACCCCCCCGCCGCCCCCGCCGCCGCCCGATCCGCGGCCGAGGACCTGGCAGGCCAAGCCGGGCGAGGGCCTCAGCGGCATTTCGCGCAGCCTGGCCGCCGCCTGGCATGTCGCGCCCGAGCCGATGTCCCTGGCCTTGTACGAAGCCAATAGCGGGGCGTTCTCGGCCAAGTCGCCGGAGCAGGTCGTTGCCGCTCGCCGGCTGCAGGTGCCGGACGAGGTCGTGGTCAACAGTGAACCGGCCGAGCGCGTGGCGCAGTTCCGTGCCTGGCTGCGCCAGCCGCAGGGTGCCTGGCAGCCGCGCAGCTTCCCGTCACTGTCGCCGGCGCCGCCGCCGGCCGGTCCTGGTCCGCCCTGGTGGCTGGCCCAGGCCCTGGCCACCGTCACCGCCGTGGCCGCGTTGCTGCTGGCGGTTTCGCTGGTGTTGAGGCGCCTGCGCCTGCGCCGGCTGATGACCCGCTACGTGCCGATGTCGGCGGTGCAGGTGAAGAAGGTCAAGCGCATCATCATTCCGGCACCGCCGCCGCGGCGTGGCCTGTCGCAGGGGGCGGTGACGGAAAAGCTGCGCATCAAGCGCCTGCGCGAGATGCTCGACCACAATCCGTTCCGCTCCGACATCCGCTACCGCCTGGCCGAGCGCCTGCACAAGGCTGGCGACAGCCGCACTTTCGCCCAGATCGCGCCGCCGCTGCGGCCCTCGCTCAGCCCGGAGGGCTGGGCCCGCGTCTGCAAGATGGGGCGCGAGCTGCTGCCGGACGATCCCCGCTTCCAGAACTAGCCGCAGTCGGGTCCTCGCCGGCGCTATCGGGTACGAGCCGGTTTCCCGGTAAAGTAACGCCCGGCCGGAAACGTTTGACGGGAGCGATGGGAAACTTCATTTCGGAGCTGCGCCGCCGCAACGTGCTGCGCGTCGCCGCGTTCTATGCGGCGGCCGGCTGGCTGCTGGTGCAGGTGGCAACCCAGGTCTTTCCCTTCTTCAACATCCCCAACGAAGTGGTGCGCTGGGTGGTGATCGTCATCGTGCTCGGCTTCCCGCTGGCACTGGTGCTCTCCTGGGTCTACGAGCTGACGCCGCAGGGACTGAAGCTGGAAAGCGAGATTGCCGACGGCGATCCGGTGCACCGCGAGAGTGCGCGCCGGCTCGATCGCTGGATCATCGTCGTCCTGACCCTGGCGGTGGTGGCACTGCTGGCCGGACTGCTGTGGCGGCAGCCGCCGGCTTCCGCGCCGGCCGTTGCCGCGGCGCCGGACAAGTCCATCGCCGTGCTGCCGTTCGAGAACCTGTCCGACGACAAGTCCAATGCCTGGTTCGCCCAGGGCATGCAGGACGAGATCCTGACCCGGCTGGCCAAGATCGGCGCGCTCAAGGTGATCTCGCGCAGCTCCACTCAGCATTACGGCAGCAGCCCCGACAACCTGCCCGAGGTGGCCAGGCAGCTCGGCGTGGCCAACATCCTCGAGGGCAGCGTGCAGAAGGCCGGCGACAAGGTGCACGTCAACGTGCAGCTGATCGAGGCGGCCACCGGCCAGCATCTGTGGGCCGACATCTACGACCGTAAGCTCGACGACGTCTTCGGCGTGGAGGGCGAGGTGGCGCAGGCCATCGCCAGCGCCCTCCAGGCCAAACTCAACGGCGGCGAGCAGCAGGCCCTGGCGCAGCGGCCGACCGACAATCCCGCGGCCTACCAGGCCTATCTGCGCGGCCTGGGCGACGAAATGCGCGCCTTCAATGCCTTCACCAAGGAGGACCTGCGGCGCACCGAGGCCGACTACGCCGAGGCAGTGCGGCTGGATCCGAACTTCGCCCAGGCCTGGGCCAAGCTGTCGATCGTGCGCAGCTATATCCACTCCGATATCGAGCGGGGTTCATCCGAGGTGCTGGCCCAGGCCAGGGACGCGGCGGACACGGCGTTGCGCCTGCGTCCCGACCTGGGCGAGCCTTACCTGGCGCAGGGCTACTACCACTACCGGGGGCTGTCCGACTACGCGGGCGGGCTGGACTGGCTCAACCAGGCGCTGCAGCGCCTGCCCAACAACGCCGAGGTGCTGGCCGCCATCGCTTTCGTCGAGCGGCGCCAGGGCAAGTGGGCCGAGTCGACCGCGCACCTGGAGCAGGCCACCACCCTGGACCCGCGCAATACCAGCATGCTGTCGGGACTGACGCTCAACTACCAGGCGCTGCGCCAGTACCACAAGGCGCTGGACGCCGCCGACCGCGCCCTGCTGGTGCTGCCCGGCGACCGCGACCTGCTCATCGGCAAAGCCGCGGTTTACCAGGCGATGGGGGATTTCGCCGCGGCGGAGCAGCTGTTGGCGCCGATGCCGTTCGAGCATGCCGAAAGAGGCCTGTTCTTCTTCAAGACCCGGCTGCTGCTCGACCAGCGGCGCGTCGGCGATGCGATCGCGCGAATCGAGGACGCCTTGCGCGATCCGGGGCCCGGCCTGGAGGAGGACCGGCACGACCTCAACTTCTTCCTGGGCGTGGCATACCTGATCGAGGGCCGCCGCGACGAAGCGCAGGCAGCCTGCCGCCTGGCGCAGCGGCAGCTGGAAGCGCTGCCGGCCCTGGCCGCGTCCAGCGACGGAGCGGCCGTGGGCGGCAGCATCCAGGCGTGCATCGGCAACCGGGCCGAGGCTTTCCGCCTGGAGCAGCGTTCGGAGGACATGGATGCCAAGGACGCGCTGATCCGGCCCAAGTCGGAGCTGATCGTGGCCCAGGTGCATCAAATCCTGGGGGATCATGACGAGGCGCTGGCCCAGCTGCAGCGCCTGCTGCCGCAGCCCAACGGCCTGTCACCGGGTGAGCTGCAAACCCCCTGGTGGGACGGCGTGCGCCAGGACCCGCGCTTCCAGCAGCTGGTGGCGGAGGTGCAACACCCCATCCTGTAGCCGGCCAATAGCCGGCTACAGCAGGCCGATCGCGCGCGACACCAGGATCGCCACGATCAGCAGCGAGATGGTCGCCTGCACCATGGTCAGGCCCTTGGCCCATCGCGACAGCACCGGCGTGTCGGTGGGCGAGAACGCCGTGCTGGTGTTGAACGCCAGGAACAGGTAGTCGATGAACTGCGGCGACCAGCGGCGTGCCTGGACGTCCGGCGCGGGCTCCGCCATTTGCGGGAACAGGAAGGCGCCCTCGGTGTGGCGACGGCGCTGGTCGCGGCCGTGCGGGCCGCCGGCGTCGAGCCGCCAGTACCACAGGGCGAAGACCAGCACGTTGCTGATCCACAGCGCCGCGGCCGCGCGCAGCAGCTGCGGCGCGCCGGGTGCGGACTTGTCCGGCAGGCCGTGGATCAGCAGCGCCAGGGAGACGACCATGGCCAGCGTGACCACCGCGCTGACGCCGTAGCCGAGCAGCTGGCTGAGGCGGTTGCGGCCGAGACGGTGGGCGACCATCGAAGGCGCCACCAGCGCCAGCACCACGCCGAGCAGGATTTCGCGCGGGACCAGGCTCAGCGACTCCGGCTGTGCCGCGAAAATGCCGGTGACCGCAGCCAGCGCCACCAGCGCCGGCCAGCGCGGCTCGGGCGGAATCGGCGTTTCGGCCGGGCCGTTCACCGGCGGCTGGGAGCGGGTTTGCGCATGCGCCGCATCATAACGTGGCCGGCCTGCCGATCGCCGCCACAAACTGCCGCATCTTGTCAGTCACCCGCTTCGCCGCAATCGGGCGATCCACCGCAAATCCGCATCGCACAAGGCGCGCCGCCGCCGCGGGCGCTGGCCCCGCGCTTGCTATTGCAGTTGCGGGGACGAAGTTTGACACCGTGTGCGGGGCCGGCTGGGGGCCGGTGTGCGCACCTCAGCGGGGAGGCCGTGGCACTGCTAGGGGATTCGTTCGAAATCCGCGTGACCGACCGCGAACTGCTGCGGCGGCGTGAAGAAAGCCTGTCGCACAGCGAGCGGCCTTGGAACGTGGTGCTCGGCTGTCAACCGGTTTCGGAAGGCTGCCGCTCCTGCCTGGCGCAGGCGCGGCTCGACGTGCACAACGCCAATGCTGGACAAAGCGTCGACTGGAGCAAGCGCGGCGCCGGCGTCGAGATCGAGCAGGCCCTGAGCGAGCCGGCCGCCTGGACCACGCCGCAGCGCGTGGTGATCGCGCCGCTGGCCGACCTGTTCCAGCCCGCGGTCAGCGGCATCTTCGTGCAGCGCGTGCTGAAGGTGGTGGCGGCCCATCCACAACACGTGTTCCTGGTCACCAGCCGCTACCCGCAACGCATGCGCGAGCTGCTGCTGGCCAATCCGCCGCCGCCCAACCTCTCGGTCGGCATCTCGGCCGAGGACGCGGCCAGCTACTCCCAGCGCCTGCCATACCTGTTCGACATCGCGGCACGCTGGCGTCACGTCGTGCTGGAGCCGCTGCTCGGTTCGGTCAATGTGGAATGGATCGAGCTGCCGACGCGCGACATCCTGTGGCCGTTGCAGGGCCTGGTGCAGCAATACCTGGGACTCGACGCCGATCAACGGCCGCAGTGGCTGCCCAAATCCGATCCACTGCGCCGCCTGCCGCCGCTGGACTGGGTCATCGCAGGCGGCGAGCGCGGCCAGAGCCCGCGGCCGCCGCACCCGGATTGGGTCCGCGCGGTGCGCGACGCCTGCCTGCGCCGCAGCGTGCCGTTCTTCTTCCACGGCTGGGGCGACTACGTGCCGACGCGCAAGCCCGACCTGGAAGACCCGCAGCTGATGGTGGTCTCCGCCGACGGCACCCGACGCGGCCGCGGCGCCGGCTCCTCCATCAACCGCTTCGCGCTGAGCGAGACCGATGTTTATTTCGCCCGGCTGCCGCGCGGCGACGAGCCGATCCAGTTCTTTCTCGACGGCCAGCGCCACCTGGCCGTGCCGGAACAGCGCTCCCCGGAGCAACGCCTGGCCGCGGACGACGCCTCGCTGCTGGAGCGCGAGCTGCGGCGTCTGGCGCCGAAAAGCCGGGCCGGCGCGCGCTGAGCGCGCCGGGCTTCCAACCCCTCGCGCACACAGCGCATCCAAGCCGGGAGTGAGGCACGGGGGAGCCATGCGCACCGGACTGCTGCTGGGCTGTGTACTGCTGTTTGCCGGCAACGCGCGCGCCGCCGCGCTTGCCGAGCTGGAGCGAGGGCCCGCGGCGCAGGCCCTGCCGGCGCTGACCCAGCGGCTATGCGACGCGCTGGCGCCGGGCGACAAGGGGCCGTGGCAGCGCCTGCTGTCGCAACGCTTCGAGCAGATCGACGAGTCCGGCGCGCGCATGGACAAGAAGCAACTGCTCGACAGCCTGCGGCCGCTGCCGGCGGGACTGTCCGGTACCATCGAAGTGAAGCAGGCCCGGGTCGCGGATTTCGGCGCCTTTGCCGTGGTCCGCTACGATCTCGACGAGAATGAACAGGTGTTCGACCAGCACCTGCACGTGCTGTATCGCGCCACCGATGCCTGGCGGCGCGAGCAGGGGCGATGGCGGCAGGTGTCGCAGCAGATCATGACCGTCGCGCAGGACCCGCCGCCGCTGCCGCTCGACCCCGCGCGACTGGAAGGCTACGTCGGCCGCTATTCGGTCTCCGGCCACTGGAACTACCGGGTCGAGCGCCAGGGCAAGGGTCTGAGCCTGAGCCGCGAGGGCCATGACCCCAAGCCGATGATCGCGATGGGCGACAACGTGTTCGTGACGCAGGGCGATCCGCTGGCGATCCAGTACATCTTCCTGCCCGGGCCGGACGGCAAGGCGCAGCGCATCGTCGAGCGGCGCAAGTTCGCGGACCTGGAGATGCTGCGGCAGGACGGGCCCGCGGCGCCTTAGGCGTGGCGGCGGCGGGCGGCGCTTGCGGCTATGATGCGCGCCATGCCTAGAGCGGACTCCAAGCCTTTGCCCGGCAACCGGCGGTTGCCGGGCCGCGCGCTGCTGTTGTGCCTGGCGCTCCTGCCGGCGGCCTGCGCCACGCCAGAGCAGCGCAACGAGCTGCGCGGCGAGGTGCGGGAGTGCGCCGACAAGGACGCGCCGGCCTGCGCCGCGGCGCGCGAGGGCTTCCAGCTGGTGCGCTACCCGACAATGGGGCCTGACCGCCTGGTGGCCGCCGCCAGCCGCGCCCTCGGCGACCTGAACTTCGAAGCGGAGCGCGACGACGCGCAGCGCCGCGTCAGCGGCAGCTACATCGTCAGCGCCCCGGTGCACGACAAGCAGCTCGACGAGTTGTTCCGCCAGACGCTCAAGCGCTACGCGCCGGGCCAGGATCTGTCCGCGCTGAGCGCCCGGGTCGATGTGCAGCCCATCGCCGGCGGCGACGTCGGCGGCAACGTGCGGCTGCAGCTGTTCCTGACCGGCGAGGGCGGGGCGGCGCAGCCGGTGGACAGCGTCGCGCCCTACCAGATCTTCTTCCGCCAGCTGGGCATCGAGCTGGGCGCAACGCCGCTGCCCCTGGACGACGACAGCGACAGGAAGAAGCACAAGCCGCAGATGGCGCCGTCGATCTCGGGCGTCTAGGGAACCTCAGGCTCCCTCGGCGGATCAGGCCCGCACCTGGCGCACGAAGTCGCGCAGCGCCGAACCGATCTCGGCCGGCGAATCCTCCTGCACGTAGTGGATGCCGCGCACCGTCACCTCCCGCTGGTTCGGCCAGCTGCGGCAGAATTCCAGCGCCCGGCCGCGCAGGATCGCACCGGGCTCGGCCGCGATGCACAATTTGGGCAGTTCGCTGCGCGCCAGCCAGGCGCCATAGGCTTCAACCGCCGCGACCACGTCGGCCGGCTCGCCGGCGATCGGCAGCTGGCGCGGCCACACCAGAGTCGGCAGGCGCGCGGCCGGAGTGGGGAAGGGTGCGCGATAGGCGGCCATCTCCGCTACGCCCAGCGGGCGCAGCACGCTCTTCGGCAGCACCGTCTCGATGAAGAAGTTCTGGGCCAGCACCATCGCTTCGCCGCGCTCCGAGCGCAGCGCGCGGAATATGGCGTCGCGCCCGTCGGGGAAGTCCTCCCATGCGCGCGGCTGCACGATCGCCTCCATGTAGGCCAGGGCCTGTACCCGTTCCGGATGGCGCCGCGCCCAGTGGAACCCGAGCGCCGAGCCCCAGTCGTGCAGCACCAGGATCACCTTGCGCCGCAGGTCCAATGCCTCGAACCAGGCGTCGAGATAGCGGGCATGGTCGGCAAAGCGGTAGCCGCCGCCGGGCATCGGGGCGGATGCACCCATGCCGGCCAGGTCCGGCGCCAGGCAGCGGCCCAGGGTCGCGACGTGGGGAATGATGTTGCGCCACAGGTAGGACGAGGTCGGGTTGCCGTGCAGGAATACGATGGGATCGCCGCAGCCGACCTCGGCATAGCTCAGCTCGGTGTCGAGCACCCGCACGCGGTGGCGCGGGTGCGGGTCGGCGGCGAGGATGGGGTGCGCTTCGGGCTTGCTCATGGCGGCTCCGGTGGTCGTAACGTGCTTCAGGGTGCCCGGCGAATTGGATCTTAAAAAGATCCACAATCCATAAATTTCATGGAGCCAGTGATTCCGCTTGAAGAGTGCGGCGTCCACGGCTCCACCGTGCCGTACCGGAACGCCTGGGACGAACCGTGCGTCCAGCGCCGCGGGCGCACGGTATGATGCCGGCTGTCCCCATTTCCCTTTCCCGGTCATGACCCGATTCTCCGGCCTATCCGCCCTTGCCATGCTCACCGCCAGCCTTGCCGCCACCGTCCACGCCGCGCCGCTCGACGCCACCGCGGCCGCCAACGTGGCGGCGAATTCCTATGCCAACGTGCAGCAGCTGCGTACCAAACATGTCGCCCTGGACCTGAACGTCGATTTCAAGAAGAGTGAGCTCTCCGGCACCGCCACCCTGGAGCTGGAGCGCCTCGACCCGGCGGTCAAGGAAGCAGTGCTGGACACGCAGGACCTGGACATCCGCAAGGTCGAGACCAGCGCCGACGGCGAGGTCTGGCTCAAGGGCCAGTTCACCCTCGGCAAGAGCGACGAGGTGCTGGGCGCGCCGCTCACCATCGCGCTGCCGCCGGACGCCACCCGCGTGCGCGTGACCTATGCCAGCAAGCCGCAAGCCTCCGGGCTGCAGTGGCTGCCGCCGGCGCAGACCCTGGGCAAGAAGAAGCCCTTCATGTTCAGCCAGTCCGAGGCGATCCACGCCCGCTCGTGGATTCCGCTGCAGGACACGCCGTTCGTGCGCGCCACCTACGAGGCGAAGATCCATGCGCCGAAGGGACTGCGGGTGGTGATGAGCGCGGAGATGAAGGACAAGCCGGACGCCGGCGGCGCCTGGAATTTCAGCATGCCGCAGCAGATTCCCAGCTACCTGATCGCCATCGCCGTCGGCGACATCGGCTTCCAGGCCACCGGCAAGCGCACCGGCGTCTACGCCGAGCCGGCGCTGCTGAAGAAGGCCGCCTACGAGTTCGGCGAGACCGAGCGCACCCTGCAGCTGATGGAGCAGAACTTCGGCCCGTATCGCTGGGGCCGCTACGATATCCTGGTGCTGCCGCCCAGCTTCCCCTTCGGCGGCATGGAAAACCCGCGCCTGACTTTCGCCACGCCCACCGTGATCACCGGCGACCGCATGCTGGTGTCCCTGATCAGCCACGAGCTGGCGCACAGCTGGTCCGGCAACCTCGTCACCAACGCCAGCTGGAACGATTTCTGGCTCAATGAGGGCTTCACCGAATACCTCACCTACCGCCTGGTCGACCTGCAGTTCGGCGAGGCGCGCGGCAACATGGAGCGGGTGCTGGGTCTGGCCGATCTGAAGGACTCGATGAGCCACCTCGACAAGATCGACTGGTCGCTGGTGCGCAAGGCGCCGGCGCTCGATCCCGACGCGGTGTTCAGCACGGTACCCTACGAGCGCGGCAACCTGTTCCTGACCTGGCTGGAGACGCAGTACGGTCGTTCGGCCTTCGACGCCTTCCTGCGCGGCTGGTTCGACGACC
This sequence comes from uncultured Nevskia sp., assembly GCA_964458725.1. Classification (GTDB taxonomy): domain Bacteria; phylum Pseudomonadota; class Gammaproteobacteria; order Nevskiales; family Nevskiaceae; genus Nevskia. Next base: position 13,646 of record CAYWPB010000008.1, read on the forward strand.
ACGCGTTCCAGAGTGCCACCACCGCGCAGTTCCTGGCCTACCTGCACGACAAGCTGATGGCGCAGCAGCCGGGCAAGATCACCGAGGCGCAGCTCGATGCCTGGCTCAACCAGCCGGAGATTCCCGACTTCGCCGTGCTGCCCAAGTCCGACGCGCTCGACAAAGTCGATCACGCGCGCGCCGACTGGCTGGCCGGCAAGCTGCCGCTGGCGCAGCTGCCGACGGCGCAGTGGGGCGTGCACGAGTGGCAGCACTTCTTCGAGGGCATGCCCGAATCCGCCACCCTGGACCAGATCAAGGCCCTCGACACGCGCTACAAGCTCAGCGCCAGCCACAACGCCATCCTCGCCAGCGCCTGGTTCAAGGTCGCCATCGCCCACGGCGACCGGGCGGTACTGCCGGCCGTGCGCCGTTATCTGATCGGCATCGGCCGCATGCGCCTGATCAAGCCGCTCTACCGCGAGCTGATCAAGACCAGCGACGGCAAGGTTTGGGCGGAAAAGGTATATGCCGAAGCCAGGCCCGGCTACAACCCGATCACGCAGCAGGCGATCGAGCGCACGCTGAAAGGCGAGAGCGGCGGTTGAGGCTGCGGTGTGAATCTTGCGACAGGTTGTAAGTCGCAGGTAAGCCCGGACGTTCACCATGCCGTCAAGCCGGGCTTGCTAGAGTCGTGAAAAATAACGCGTCACCGGCCCGCATGTGGCCGGTGACGCTCGGCATCAGGAAAGCGCGGGGGACGATCCTGTCGCGCACGGACAGCTCAGGGGTTGAAGACAATGAAGTCATGGATCACGGCGCCGCTCGCGGCGCTGCTGGGGAGTGCGGCGCTCGCGGCCTGTGGCGGACCTTCGGTACCGGTCGACACCGGTGGCGGCTCGGATGGCGGCACCAGCAACGCCGACCTGGTGTACGGCTGCAGCTGGCTGTTCGAATCCTCGGCGCAGACCGCCAATGTGGCCTATCCGGACACCAATGCGGTGTACTGGGTGGCGGCTCTGCCGGACAAGATTCCCTCCGGCGACCAGATCGAGATCGCCGGCAGCACGCCCACGGCGCGCTATTCCTCGTTCCAGATCTATACCGAGAGGGGCGAGTCCGAGTCCGGCGTCAATGACGCCGGCATCGTCGGCCAGAGCGCCACGCCGGCGCAGGCGGTGGCGCCGGGCCATGCCTACAAGGTCAGCATCATCTACAGCGCCACCGCCAGCAGTTCCGGTACCACCCTGGTGGCGAATCCGAGCCTGCTCTCCGGGCGCGCGCCGGCGCACAAGTTCCTGGTATACCGCCTGTACCTGCCGACCTCCGGTGCGGCCGACTCCGGCAGCTTGCCGGCCTTGACCTACGTCGCCCGCGACGGCACCCGCATCCCCCTGTCGTCCACGCCGGACCAGCCTTCCTGTAACACCATCCGCAACAACATCCAGGATGTGGTGGGCAACGGCTCCGACAGCGGCAGCAGCAGCGGCGGTTCCAGCAGCTCCGGCTCGGGTGGGCTGGACCTGCTCAACGGCCCGGCGATCAAACCGCCGCGTATGACCATCTACCGCACTACCATCGGCCGCTTCCAGAACCTGGACGTGCGCTACATGCGCGAGAAGACCAACGACACCCTCGGCGACCTGCTGCTGTTCCGCGCCAAGGCGCCGGCGTCCACCATCAGCGCCACCGCGCCGCAGGTGCGCTACTGGTCGCTATGCAGCGACGAGTTCCATGCGCCGCACCGGGCCGTGTCCTGCTTGGCGGACCAGGACGCCAAGCTGGGCGCCGACGGTTACTACAACATCATCATCGCGCCCTCCACGCCGCCGGCCGGCTACGAGGCCGAGTTCAACTACCTGCCCTGGGGTGCGGACGCCTTCGGCGAGCCGATCTACCGCCAGCTGCTGGCCAATCCCTCGTTTAGCCAGTCGATCGACAACAACGCGCTCTCACCGCTGCCTTCAGTGACGATGGGCGCCTACTTCCCCGACAACACCTACTGCTCTAGCAGCGTGTTCTCCGCCAACCTCTCCGCCGGCGCGGCAGCGGTGTTCGCCGCCTGCAAGGCGGCCGAGGGCACCGGCTCGGTGGCCGATCCGGGGCCGTAGGCTGCGTTTTTCTCCAGCCGCGCAGATTTCGCTGCGCGGCTGTCACATTCCTCCTGGTCGGCTGATCGCATCGCGCCTTTCCTACACGGCCGGGTAGGAACGACTGCCGATTCGATCAATCTCCGCGCATGCATCCGCCGTTCGTCGGGTCGCAGCATCCCGGCGCTGCGCGTAAACGCACCTACGGCGTTATAAGAAGGGCGCAGGTTCACCGCGCGTGCGGGATGCTCAGGAGGAGACAGCTATGCGTATCCGTAAATACGATGTGGACTACGGCCGCCGCGCTCTGCTGCAGAAGGCGGCGCTCGGGGCTGCGGGAGCGGGAGTGCTGGCCCCGTTGTGGCCGATGATCGCCAGCGGCGACATGAGCAAGGCCTATCCCGACGAACTGACCTCGGTGGAGATGTTCACCAAGGGCAAGGTCAAGACCGGCGACGTCCTGACCGCGGCCAACGTCGATGCCGTCAAGGATCTGCTCGATCCCATCACCTTCAAGCAGGTCAAGGAAATGGGGCGCAAGATCAACATCGTCCCCACCGTCAAGGATCCGACCCTGCTGTATCCGATGGCCTTCCTCGAAGTCAGCCTGAAGAACAAGGGCAAGGCCAAGCTCGCCGCCGACGGCAACATCGTCGAAGCCAGCTCCGGCAACCCCTGGATCGGCGGCCTGCCGTTCGCCGAGCCGAAGACACCTGAGGAAGCCATCGCCAATCTGACCTTGTCCTGGGGCCGGCACGACTACTGCCAGTACGCCATCCGCCAGTGGGACATCGCCCCTGATGGCAGCCAGGCCTATCAGTACGACTTTGTCTGGGCCGAGCTCCAGGCCAATGCCCGCGTCGACGGCAGCAGCTTCCAGAACAAGAAGGATCTGCTGCGCCTGCAATCGGTGTGGTTCACCGCGCCGCAGGACATTTCCGGCTCCTCGTTCCTGAGCACCTGGTACTACGACCAGCACAAGTTCCCGGACCTGTACGGCTACCTGCCGGCGTTCAAGCGCGTGCGCCAGTTCCCCACCAACCAGCGTTTCGAGCCGCTGCTGCCGGGCATCACCTGGTTCCTCACCGACGCCTGGGCCGCCGGCGACCCGATGCTCACCTGGGGCAACTACAAGATCATCGGCCGCCAACCCATGCTCGGCGCCGTCAGCCAGAACTGGGCTGGCTCCAAGCCCAACTGGGAAATCGGCGTCCATGGCGGTCCCAAGGGCCAGACTTTCCTCAACGCCAACTTCTCGATGTGCCCGGAGTGCATTGTCCTGGAGGCCGAACCGACCGGCTATCCCCGCGCCCCGGTCGGCAAGAAGCGCGTCTGGATCGATGTGCGCAACCAGCAGTTCGTCGCCTATATCACTTTCGACCGCAGGGGCGAGATCTGGAAATCCTTCGAGCCCGGCTGGTCGCGTTACCAGGACGGCGCGGCCATCGTCAAAGATCCGAAGGGCAACTCCGAGTGGAGCTGGACCTACGTGCTGTCCCACGACATCCAGGCCAACCGCATGAGCCGCGTCACCCACACCCAGTCCACCACCGGCGGTTACAAGTCGCTGCTGTCGGACAACGGCGTGGACGTCTACAACAAGTACCTCACCAACCAGGCCATCACGCGCCTGGGCCAGGCTTAAGGAGCTACGCGGTTGAAGCCGGCGCGAGCGATCGCGCCGGCTTTTTTTCGGCCCTGGAGGAAGGTCCCGCTTCAGCGGGAATGACGCGGAGCTGCTTCTATTGCTTCAGCAGACCCAGGCGCAGCAGGCTTTCGCCGGTCGCGACGATCGCCTCCTCGCTGGAGCGCGGTTCCCAGCCCAGCAAGCGGCGGGCTTTGTCGCTCGTGCCGTTCTTGCGCTTGCCCAGCTCCGGCAGCAAGCCCCGCACGCGCGGCATCAGCAGCGCCATGATGCGCACCAGCCAATCCGGCAGCTCCATTGTCGGCACCTTCGAGGTCGCCGACGTGTCCAGGCGTTGGCGCAGCACCCGGGCGATGTCCAGGGCCGACAGGAAGTCCCCGGCGACGCAGAGAAAGCGCTCATTCTTCGCGGCCGGATGCGTCATCGCCAGCAGGTGCAGCGCCGCCACGTCGCGCACGTCCACCACGCCGAAGTACAGGCGCGGGCAGGCCGGCACCGAACCGTCGAGCATCCGCTTCAACAACAGGATCGAGGTCGAGTAGTCCGGCCCCAGCACCGGCCCGAATACCGCCACCGGATTCACCACCGACATTTCCAGCGTGCCGCCCTCGCGGGCGATGAAGTCCCAGGCGGCGCGCTCGGCGATGGTCTTGGACCTGGGGTAAGCCGGCACCTCGCCGTTCAAATCGGTCCAGCTCGTTTCGTCGAACTTCTCCGGCATTGTGCGATGGCCGTAGCCGATCGCGGCAAATGAGGAGGTGAGCACCACGCGTTTCACGCCGGCGTCACGCGAGGCGCGCAGCACCCGCAGCGTGCCCTCCCGTGCCGGCACGATCAGCTCGTCCTCGTGCTTCGGCTCGCCGCCCGGAAACGGCGAGGCGACGTGCAGCACGTAGTCGCAGCCGGCCGCCGCCTCGGCCCAGCCGGCGTCGCGATCCAGGTCGGCGGCGAAGAAGCGCAGGCGCCCGCCTGGCTCGGCGCCTCCGGCCTTGAGCGTCGCCCGCACTTCCGCTTCGCGCTCCAGCCGGCGCACGGTGGTGCGCACCTCGTGGCCCGCGGCGAGGAGTTGCAGGATGCAGTGGGTGGCGATGAAGCCGGAGCCGCCGGTGACGAGGACGCTGGTCATTGGATGATCGGTGATCTGGGCCGCTGTAGCGTAGCGGAACCGGATTACGATTGGGGCTATGCCGGTCGTTTCTGCCCGCCGCAGAGGATATCGGTGACCCGCTCCGTGTCCATGTATTCCTTGAACTCGACGATCTGGCCGTCGCGGAACAAGAACAGGAAGTGATATTGGTTGGTGTAGAGCACGCCGGACACGTGCTGCCCTTCCGCGCTGGCTTCCACCGCCACGCGTTCGCCTTCCGCGGTCATCGCCTGGATGGTGAAGCGGATGCCCCGCGGGAACACCTGCAGCACGCTGCCGGCGTACTCCCGGATCTGGTCCTTGCCGTAGCTGCCGGAGATCAGCGTGTTGCCCATGGTGATGCAGCGGCCGTCCTCGGCGTAGGCGTCGACGATGGCGGTGTTGTCGTTGCGATTGAGGGCCGCAAAGAAAGACCGCACCCGTTCCTTGTTGCGCTGCTCGATGCTCATGGCCGCTGGCTCCGTGCTGGACAGGATTCCAGACTGGCCGGCCGGCGTGACGGCTGCGCCGTCTGAAAAGACGAGATCGCCGGCGCCCGATTCGTCACAAAACGAAGCGTGGGCGCGGCGGCACGCCTAAAATGGCGGCCCGCCCCTGGAGCCCGCCATGGACATCGCCCGCACCCCCGAGCCGCCGTACTACGCCGTGATCTTCACCTCGCTGCGCACCGAGGGCGACAACGGCTACGGCCAGATGGCCGACCGCATGGTGGAACTGGCCTCGCGGCAGCCCGGCTTCCTCGGCGTGGAAACCGCGCGCGAAGGCTTGGGTATCACTGTTTCCTACTGGGACAGTCCGGAAGCGATCGCCGCGTGGAAGGCAGTGGCGGCACACCAGGTGGCGCAGCGGCTGGGCAAGGAGAAGTGGTACAGCGCTTTCCGCCTGCGGGTATGTAAGGTTGAGCGGGACTATGGCTTCGAGCGATAGGTGAAGCGTCGCTGGTGTGAACACCAGCGACGCTTCACTCTATTCATTGTTTCCTACTTCGTCGCGTTCCGCTCCATCACCAGCTTCTCGGCCGTGACAAACCGCGGCCGGATGTCGGTCGGCACCCGGTCAAGCTTGTCGATCACGTGCTGCGCTTCAGGCCGCAGCACACCCAGTTTGTCGAGCATGGCCTTGGCCGCGGCGTAGTCGCCATGGGCCTGGATGGTCATGATCTCGGTGACGAGGGCGGTCACCGCGGGCTTGATCTTGTCCGGCACCACGGCGAAAGTGCCGTCGCGGTTGACCTTGACGCCGCCGCGGTCGAGCAGCCAGTTGAGCTGCATCGCCATGCCCTTGCCGTGGGCCTCGCCGATGCCGAAGCGCAGGGTGCGGAAGCTGCTGGCGAGGTAGGTGTCGTACATGGTCCGCTCCATCGCCTTGTCGATCACGCCCTTGTCCACCAGATATTGCAGCGCCCACAGGCCGGAGATGTCGGCTTTGGCTTCCTCGAACGCGGACGAGGCTTCCTTCAGCGCCTGGCGCACGGTGGTGTCCTTGCCGTCGACCTGGATGCTGTGCGGGCCGAGGCCGTGCATCAGCTCGTGCATCAGGATGTGGGTGAAGAAGGGGTCGAATTGCACCAGGGCCTGGTCGGCCCTGGCCAGAGCCACCTTGGCGATGGGCATCAGCACCTTATCGAATTTGGCGTGCTGCACGTTCTTCAGCATCACGCGCTTGGAGCCTTTCTCCTTGGTCACGCGCTCGTCGTTGGGCAGGTTGTAGGCGGCGGTCTGCACGCCATGGGCGGCGTCGCCGGAGTCGTAGACCTCGTTGACCACGGCGATCGGCGCCAAGGCGCCGAGTTTGGGGTTGCGCATCGCCGGGTCGATCGGCAGGTGGTCCTCGATGTCCTGCAGCTGGCCGCTGAACTTCGCCAGCTTGGCGCTCTCGGCCTCGTCGCGCACCGTGATGTAGGCCTCGTAAGCGGCCTTGTAGTTAAACCAGTTGTCCTCGTAGACCTCGTAGGGGCCGATGGTCGGCTCGAGCGAGGCGTCCAGCTCCATCCAGGCGACGTCGCTGGGGTAGTAGTCGTTGGACAGGAAGGCGGCGGCGCGCAGCTCGAGGAATTTCTTCAAGGTGGGCTGCTGCGTTGCCTTCGCCGCCTCGCGCAACAGCGTGGCGGCCTGTTGCAGCTCGCCCTGGTATTCGATGCTGTAGGGCACCGCGGTGAGCGAGCCGTCCGGCTGGCGGCGGATCACGGTGAAGAAACCGCGCGCCTGGTCGGCCTGGGCCTGCGGCAGGCCGGCGATCCAGCGGTCGATCTCGTCCTTGGTCGCGTCGGCCGGGTAGAAGTTGCCGCCGTCCGGCTTGGCCGGCACGCCCGGCACAAAAGGCTTGTCGTGATCGACGCGGTCCCAGGGGCCCTGGTTGAGCAGAAAGCCGGCGAGGCGGGCTCGGCCGAGCGCGCTATTGTCCTGCAGCAGCTGCAGCAGCACCGCGCCGTTGCCGGACCAGACCTGACGCTGGTAGATCGCGTCGAGAATTTGCGCGGCACGCACCTGCAGCGCCAGCGAGTCGCGCTCGCTCTGCGGCAGCGCCGACAGGTCCACGCTCAGTTCGGTGGGGGCGAAGCTCGCCGACATCCGCTGCAGCGTGGCGAGCTCGCCGGATTTGGCCGGTGCTGCGGAAGCGGGGAAAGCGGCGGCGATGGCGGCTGCGGACAGTGTTGCGAGGGCGGCCGCGGTGAAGGTGCTGCGCATGATCGTGGTTTTCCTGGGGCCGCGACGGCGGCGATGGCGCAGCCTACAAGAGCGCGCGGCGCAGCAACAACGCGGCGGGGACGGACCGTGCAGATTCCCCTCTCCCGCGAGCGGGAGAGGGGCAGGGGAGAGGGGCCGTGAAGCTTCGCTTCCCACGGAAGGTGGTATGTGGCTCTGGCTTTCACGGCCCCTCTCCCGGCGCTGACGCGCCACCCTCTCCCGCACGCGGGAGAGGGGAACTGCGGAGGTGCTTGCCTTCACTGGAACCTTGGAGTAATACTTAAGTAAATGCTTAACCAATCGCTGCCAGTCGATCGTGTGTTCCAGGCCCTGGCCGACCCGGCCCGGCGAGTCATGGTGGAGCGTCTCAGCCGCGGACCCGCCTCGGTCAGCGAGCTGGCGCAGCCGCTGGACATGTCCATGCCCGCGGTGATGCAGCACCTGAAGGTCCTGGAGGCCAGCGGCCTGGTGCGCTCGGCCAAGCAGGGACGGGTGCGCACCTGCCACATCCAGCGTCCGGCCCTGCAGTCGGTCGAGCGCTGGATCACCGAGCGCCGCGCCACCTGGGAGCGGCGCCTCGACCGGCTGGGGGATTTCCTCGCCGAAGGCGAGGATCAATAAAGATCGCCTTGCCGAGAGCGAAGACGAATAGGAAACAGGAGAGAACCATGAGCAAGCGCAAGGTCGCGCACAGCAGCTTCACCATCGAGCGGTCCTACCCGGCGGCGCCGGCACGGGTGTTCAAGGCCTGGGCCAGCGCGGAATCCAAGGCGCGCTGGTTTGTCGGCCCCGGCGAATGGCAGCAGCACAAGCGCGAATTCGATTTCCGCGTCGGCGGGCAGGAAGTCGTGATCGGCCAGGTTCGGGGCCAGCCGATGGCGCACCATTTCTATTCCGTCTACCACGACATCGTCGAGAACCAGCGCATCGTCTACAGCTACCACATGCTGGCGGGCGACACGCCGATCTCGGTGTCCCTGGCCACGGTGCAGATCGAGCCGGAGGGCAAGGGCGCAAGACTGGTCTTCACCGAGCAAGGCGCCTTTCTCGACGATTTCGACGACGCCGGCAGTCGCGAGGAGGGCACCCGCCTTCTGCTCGACAACCTCGGCACCTTCCTCAAAGACCCCCACTAAAGACGCAGCCATGAAACCGGACCTGATCCTGCACTATCACCCGCTGTCCTCGTTCTGCCAGAAGTCGCTGATCGCCTTGTACGAGCACGGCGTGCCGTTCCAGGCGAAGCTGGTCAACCTGCAGGACGCGGAGGAGCGCGCCGCGCTATGCGCGCTGTGGACGTTCGGCAAGTTCCCGGTGCTGGAGGACCGCACGCGCAAGGAAATAGTGGCCGAGTCCAGCATCATCAACGAGTATCTGGACCAGCACTACCGCGGCGCCGCGGCGCTGATCCCGGCCGACCCGGCGCAGGCCTTGCGCGTGCGCCACTATGACCGCGTGCTCGACCTCTATGTGCACCTGCCGATGCAGAAGATCGTCGGCGACCGGTTGCGGCCCGAAGGTGCCAAGGACCCGCATGGCGTGGAAGAGGCGCGGCGCACGCTGGACACGGCCTACGGCCTGATCGACCGCGAGCTGGCGCAGCGCCAATGGATGCTGGGTGAGAGCTACAGCCTGGCCGACTGCTCGGCCTCGCCGGCGCTGGGCTATGCCGACATGGCGCACCCGATCGGCAAGGAGTATCCGAATACCCGGCGTTACCTGGAGCGGTTGCGCCAGCGACCGTCCTACGCGCGGGCGCTGCGCGAGGCCGAGCCGTACTTGCACATGGTGCCGCGCTGAGCGTGGCGGCCCGGCAAGCGCCCGCGCGCTTCCCGGGCCGCAGTCGCGCTCAAGCCGCCTTGGCCTCCAGCGCCTGGAACCGAGTGTCCTCGGGCTGCAGCACGCGGCCGTCGGCGGCACGCACCTCGATTTTCGCCAGCGGCTTGCCCTTTTTTCGGTCCACCAGCTCGCGGTAGGGCTCGCCGCACTGGAAATAGTTGTCCAGGCCCCACTGGCGCAACGCCACCAGCACCGGGAACAGCTTGCGGCCGCGCTCGGTCGCCACGTACTCGCTGAAGGCGCTGCCGTCGGACGCGGGCACCTGCTCGAGGATGCCGCGCTCCACCAGCTTGCGCAGCCGCGCGGCGAGGATGTTTTTAGCCATCCCCAGGCCCTTCTGCAGTTCGCCGAAGCGGCGCTTGCCGGCCAGCACGTCGCGCACGATCAGCAGCGACCACCAGTCGCCGATGCTGTCGAGCGAGCGCGCCACCGGGCAGTCGGCGTCCTCGAAGCTGGTGCGTTTCATGGCATGTCTCCAATCCTGCGGAAGGCAGCCTTCCGCTTAAGTAGTTGCATTATGAAACCTGATTGGGTAGAGTGCAAACAAGGTTTCAAAATGAAACCAAATGGATTCGACTTGAAGCACAGCGCAGGACACAGGAGCAACTCCATGAAACTCAAAGGCAAAACAGCCGTCATCACCGGCGGCAACAGCGGCATCGGCCTGGCCACGGCGCGGCTGTTCGTCGCGGAAGGCGCCAGGGTGGCGATCATTGGCCGCAACCAGGAAACCCTCGACGCCGCGCTGAAGGAACTGGGCCCGGATGCCGTCGCGTTTAGCGCCGACCTCGGCGACATCCCCGCCGCGGCCAAGGCCATCGCCGCGGCCGGCGACAAGCTTGGCGGCATCGACGTGCTGTTCGCCAACGCTGGCATTCCCGGCAACACGCCGGTCGGCGCCACCACCTTGGAGCTGTTCGAGGAGGTGCTGAAGGTCAATGTCACCGCGGTGTTCTTCACCGTGCAGTCGGCGCTGCCCTATCTGCGTGACGGCGCCTCGATCGTGTTCAACGGCTCAGTGATCGGCGTCAATGGTGCGCCTGGTTACAGCGCCTACGCCGCCAGCAAGGCCAGCGTGCGCGTCATGGCCAAGTCGCTCGCCGCCGAACTGTCGCCGCGCGGCATCCGCGTCAACACCGTGGTGCCGGGTGCGACCCATACGCCGATCTGGGGGCGCAGCGGCCGGGATGCCGCCACCCTCAACGCCATCGAGTCGCACATGACCCGGCAGATCCCGCTCGGCCGCCTCGGCGAGGCGGAGGAGATCGCCAAGGCCGCGCTGTTCCTTGGCTCGGACGATTCCTCCTACATCCAGGGCACCGAGATCGTGGTCGACGGCGGCGCCACCGGGTTGCCGTGGGGCGCGCCGGTCTATCGTGCGCCGGCGAAGGCCTGATCGGCTGAACCCACGATGACCGTTCGCCCCGGGTGACTCCGCGAAGCGGCGTCGTATCGAGGGGTTGGCATCCCTCCCTCGATACGCCCGTCTTCGTCGGGCTGCTCGGGGCGAACGGACTTGTTATGGTGCAGGTATAAAAGCGGCTATCACACAGGGGAGAAATCATGGACAAACCAACCGCAGTCGTCGTCGGCGTGGGCGCCGAAGCCGGTCTGGGCGCGGCGATCTGTCGCCGTTTCGCCGCAGGCGGCTATCACGTGCTGGTGGCCGGCCGCACGCAGCAGAAGATCGACCAGGTCGCAGCCAGCATCCGCGCTAGCGGCGGCAGCGCGGAGACCGTGCTGACCGACACCACGGACGAGGCGCAGGTGTTGCGCCTGTTCGACCGCGCCATGGCGCCCGGTCCGGGCCTGGCGCCGGTGGACGCGGTGGTGTTCAACGCCGGCAACAACTGGCCGATCAAGTTCCGCGACCTGGAAGCAGCGAAGTTCGAGGAGTTCTGGCGGGTCGGCTGTTATGCCGGCTTCCTGGTCGGGCGCGAGGCGGCACGGCGCATGGCACCGCTGGGGCGCGGCTCGGTGTTGTTCACCGGCGCCTCGGGCAGCCTGCGCGGCAAGCCGGACTACGCCCACTTCGCCGCGGCCAAAGCCGGCCTGCGCGCCATCGCCCAGAGCATGGCGCGCGAGTTCGGCCCGCTGGGCCTGCACGTGGCGCACGTCGTCATTGACGGCGGCATCCGCGGCGACCGCCTGCTTAACCTGGTGCCGCAGCTGGCGCAGATGCGCGGACCGGACGGCCTGCTCGAGATCGAAGCCATCGCCGAGACCTACTGGCATCTGCACCAGCAGCCGCGCTCGGCCTGGGCGCAGGAGATCGACCTGCGGCCGTACAAGGAGCCGTTCTAAGCCCGCTTCAAGCGGCGCGCGACAGCGGCGCCGCCACTTCTTCGAGCGAGCGCCGCTCCGCCGGCAGCGCATAGAGCCAGGCCACCAGCGCGCCAAGCAGCATCAGCGCCGCGCCGAGGGCGTAGCCCACAGCCAGCTCGCCGCGATGGCCGCTGGCGATGAGCCAGCCGAACAGGGCCGGGCCGGCGATGCCGCCGGTGGCGGTGCCCAGCACGTAGAACATCGAGATCGCCATGGCGCGCACTTCCAGCGGAAAGCTCTCGCCGGCGGTGAGATAGGCGGCGCTGGCCGCCGCCGAGGCGAAGAAGAACACCAAGCTCCATACCAGGGTCTGGGTGGTCGCATCCAGCACGCCGATCAGGAACAGCTCGGTGCTGAGCAGCAGCAGGAGCCCGGACAGACCGTAGGTCAGCGCCAGCATGCGGCGGCGGCCGAAGCTGTCGAAGTAGCGGCCGAGCAGTAGCGGCCCGAGAAAATTGCCGGCGGCGAAGGGCAGCAGGTACAGGCCGATCGCTCCACCGGACACGCCGTAGAATCGTCCCAGCACCAGCGCGTAGGTGAAGAAGATCGCGTTGTAGAAAAAGGCTTGCGCCGCCATCAGCACGGTGCAGACTAGGGCGCGGCCGGGGTAGAGGCGGAACAGCACCCGTCCCAGTTCCAGCAGGCCGTGCGGCTCGACCCGCGGGCGCAGGCGCACCTTGGCGCAGCGGCCGTCCGGCGTCTGCCGAGCCCGTTCCTCGATGCGGCACACCACTGCTTCGGCCTCGGCTAGGCGGCCGTTCACCATCAGCCAGCGCGGACTCTCCGGAAGCGAGCGGCGCAGCAGCAGGATCAGACCGCCGAGCGCGGCGCCGATGCCGAAGGCCAGGCGCCAGCCCAGGTCCTGCGGGAACAGCCGCGGGTCGAGCAGCAGTAGCACGCCGCCGGAGCCGAGCGCCGCGCCGAGCCAGAAGCTGCCATTGATCGCCAAGTCGGTGCGGCCGCGGTAGCGCGCCGGGGTCAGCTCCTGGATCGCCGAGTTGATGGCGCTGTACTCGCCGCCGATGCCGGCGCCGGTGAAGAAACGCAGCAGCGCAAAGCTGGTGAAGTCCCAGGACAGACCGCTCAGCGCGGTGGCGCCGAGATACAGGCCCAGGGTGACGAAGAACAGAGGCTTGCGCCCATGACGGTCGGCCAGCCAGCCGAACAGCAGGGCGCCACAGACCGCGCCGGCGAGGTAGGCGCTGGCGCTGAGCCCGATCTGGCGGTCGTCGAGCCGCAGGCTGTATTTCACCGCTCCGGCCACCGCGCCGGCCAGGGTCACCTCCAGCCCGTCGAGGACCCAGGTGATGCCCAGCGCCAGCGCCACGCGCGTATGGAAGCCGCACCAGCACAGGCGGTCCAGCCGCGCCGGAATATCGGTTTCCAGCTCCGTACCGGAATCCGCCACAGACTATGCTCCACGTCCTTGTGACTATGGCTGTTCGACCCCATGGCCGCGGCAAAAGTGCGGTCGAAAGCTCTACCATGTCGGGTAGGGAGCGGCCCGGCGCCGCGGTCACGACAACAACAAATATGCGCAAACTCATTGCAGGGCTGGTGCTCGTCGGGCCGCTGTTTATGGCCGGCTGCGGCAGCTCCGCCACGCCGGTGCCGGGCGGCGACGGCCGGCCCAATGTGCTGGTGATCCTGGCCGACGACCTCGGCTACTCGGACCTTGGCGCCTACGGCAGCGAGATCCGCACGCCCAGCCTCGACGCGCTAGCGCGGGAGGGCGGGGTCTTCACCAACTTCCACGCCACGCCGCTGTGCTCGCCGACGCGCGGCGAGCTGCTGACCGGGGCGGACCACCACATCGTCGGCGACGGCGCGCTGCTGACGCCGCTGCTGCCGTACCAGGGCGGCGAGGACTACGACGGACTGAACGACAAGGCACGCACCGTGGCGCAGCTGCTGCGCGACGCCGGCTATCACACCTACATGGCCGGCAAGTGGCATCTCGGCAGCGGCGGCCCGGCGCAGTGGGGATTCGAGCAGTCGTACTCGCTGCAGTACGAATCCGCTTTCGCCAGCAATTTCGCGGTGACGCTGGGTCATCCGGAATCCGCGGCGCGTGCGCATTACG
>CAYWPB010000008.1:27450-38323 GCA_964458725.1 uncultured Nevskia sp.
GCCGGATCAGGGGGGCTTCGACCAGTCCTGGTACCTGCAGCCCGCAGCCGGCAACGGCAACAACTTCCCACCGGCGAACGGCGGCAACGGCGCCGACGAGCCGCACTACGACAATGGCAAGCCAGTCGCGCTGCCGGCGGACTTCTATTCCACCGACGCCTACACCGACCGCCTGATCGCCGACATCGACACGCAGCGCGGCGACGGCCGGCCGTTCTTCGCCTACCTCGCGGTGCAGGCCACGCACAATCCCCTGCAGGCGCCGGACGATTACCTGAACCGCTACAGCGGCGCCTACGATACCGGCTACGACACGATCGGCGCGGCGCGCATCGCCAGACAGAAAGCGCTCGGCATCGTCCCGCAGGACTTCGCGCCCAACCCGGGTCTACCGGTGACGGCACTGAGCCCGTCCGCGCCGTTCGCCCTGCTGAATCTGCCGTGGTCGGCGCTGACCGCCGACCAGCGCCGTCAGGAGGCTCGGCAGATGGAGGTGTATGCCGGCATGCTGGAGAACATGGACGCGAACATCGGCCGCCTGCTCGACCATCTGCGGCGGCTCGGCGTCTATGACAACACGCTGATCGTGTTCCTCTCCGACAACGGCCCGGACGGCAACGGCGACGTCAATCCGTCCGGCAATGTCGACAACAGCCTGGCCAATTACGGCAAGGCCGGCTCCTACGTCACGCGCAGCGTCGCCTGGTCCCTGGTCAGCAGCGTGCCGTTCAAGGGCTTCAAGGCCTCGATCTACGAGGGTGGCACTTCGGTGCCGGCGATCGTGCGCCTGCCCGGCGGCGCCGGCGGTCACCGCCTGATCCCGGCGCTGACCTCGGTGCTGGACCTGGTGCCGACCATTCTCGCGGCGGCGGGCCAGCCCGATCCGGGCACGCAGTACCAGGGCCGCACGGTGGCGCCGCTGGAGGGCTTTTCGCTGCTGCCGCTGCTGCGCGGCGAGGCGAGCGCCGTGCGTGGCTCGAACGACGTGCTGGCCGACGAGATGTACGACCACCGCTACGTCGTGCGCGGCGATTACAAGCTCGAGCGCACCGATCCGCTGTACTACGGCTGGAGCGTGCTCGCCGACCACGAGTGGCAGCTGTTCGATATTGCCGCCGACCGCGGCGAGAACCACGTGCTCGACGAGCGCGACATCCTGCTGCAGACTGTGGGCCTGCCCACCGATCCCTACAACGACATCGTCAACCGGATGGTCGGGGACTGGCAGGCCTACGTGCTGCGCACTGGCCTGTCATTGCCGCCGGGGCAGTAGACGGGCGCGCCTCAGCGCTGCCCCATCGTCGTATCGCCGAACAGGTCCTTCAGTCCGCGCGGCTGCGAGCGCCAGTACTGCTTCGGCGCCTGCACCTGCGCACCGAGCTTGGCTGCCGCGTGCCAGGGCCAGCGCGGGTCGTAGAGCATGGCGCGGGCCAGGGCCACGGCGTCGGCCTGGCCGGTGGCGACGATGGCCTCGGCTTGCTCGGCTTCGGTGATCATGCCCACGGCCACGGTCGGCAGGCCGGTTTCCGCCTTCACCCGCGCCGCGAACGGCACCTGGTAGTTGGGATGCACCGCGATCTTCTGCTGCTTGCTCAGGCCGCCGCTGGAGACGTGGATGTAGTCGCAGCCGAGCTTCTTCAGCTCGCGGGCGAAAGCGATGGTCTGCTCCGTATTCCAGCCACATTCGATCCAGTCGGTCGCCGAGACGCGGATGCCGACCGCGAGACCGGGCGCGGCGGCGCGCACCGCGGCGAACACCTCCAGCGGGAAGCGCAGGCGGTTTTCCAGTGAGCCGCCGTAGCGGTCCTGGCGCTGGTTGGTGAGGGGCGAGAGGAATTCGTGCAGCAGGTAGCCGTGTGCGCCGTGGATCTCGATCAGATCGAAGCCCAGGCGGGCGGCGCGCCGTGCCGCCTCGGCGAAGCCCTCGACTACACGCTTGAGGCCAGCCTCATCCAGCTCCAGCGGCGCTGGCTCGGTGGTAGACAGGGGCACCGGCGAGGGCGCGACAGGCTGCCAGCCGCCAGGCTGATCCGCGGGGATCAGCTGGCCGCCGTCCCAGGGGACCTGGCTGGAAGCCTTGCGCCCGGCGTGGGCGAGCTGGATGCCGAGGCGGATCGGCGAATGCCGGCGGATGGCACGCACCACCGGCAGCAGCGCCCGCTCGGTCGCCTCGTCGTAGAGGCCGAGGTCGGCGGGGGAGATGCGCCCCTCCGGCAGCACCGCTGTCGCCTCGGTGATCAGCAGTCCGGCCCCGGACAGCGCCAGATGGCCCAGGTGCAGCAGGTGCCAGTCGGTGGCGCGTCCGTCCTCCGCCGAGTACTGGCACATCGGCGCCACCACGATGCGGTTGGGCAGGGTCAACGGGCCGATGGTCCAGGGCGAAAACAGGGCGCTCATGACGATCCTTGCGTCTGGTAGTGGCGCAGGGATATCGGGGCGGTGCAGGGGAAATCAAGTTGAGTTTCCCCTCTCCCGCTTGCGGGAGAGGGGTCAGGGGAGAGGGCCGTTACCCTCCGAGAGATCTACGGCCCCTCTCCCGGCGCTGACGCGCCACCCTCTCCCGCAAGCGGGAGAGGGGATTGCGGGGTGAGCGTTTGCCTCAGGCGTGCTCTTCGGCGAAATCGGCGCTGCGGCTGAGGTTCTCCCAGCGGTCGATCTCGCTGGCCAACTGCGCCAGCTTGCGGCGCGCCAGGCGCAGCGCGTCGCTGCCCAGCAGCAGGCGCTGCGGCGGTTCGGGCAGGTCCACCAACTCGAGGATCGCCTGCGCCGCCGCTTCCGGATCGCCCGGCTGGTGGCCCGCCAGCTCCTGCTTGTGCCGCACCACGCGACCGACGGTTTCGGCATAGTCGCGGATGGTGCGGCTGCCGACCTGCATCGAGCGCTCCGACAGGAACTCGGTGCGCATTGCGCCGGGCTCGACCAGGCTGACCTTGATGCCCAGCGGCCCCAGCTCCGCCGCCAGGCTCTCGGACAGGCCGGTCAGCGCCGCCTTGCTGGCGGCGTAGAGGCCGGAGCCGGCCATCGGCGACAGCGCGGCGACCGAGGCGATGTTGACGATGTGGCCGCGGCGCTGGGCGCGCATTGCCGGCAGCACCTCCTGGATCAGGTGCCAGGCGCCGAAGAAATTGGTGGAGAACAGCTCGTAGGCCTGCGGCACGGCGGCTTCCTCCACCGCGCCGAACAGGCCGTAGCCGGCGTTGTTCACCACCACGTCGAGCTGCGGGCAGAGGCGCAGGGCCTCGCGCACGGCGGGACGGATCTGCTCGGGGTCGGCCACGTCCAGCGCGAGCACGCGCAGGTTCGGCGCGCGCGGCGGCTCCAGCCAGCCGCTGCGGGTGGTGCCGATCACGTTGTCGCCGCGGGCCAGCGCGGCCTCTGCCAGGGCGCGGCCCAGGCCGCGCGAGATGCCGGTGATCAGCCAGTTCCTTGGGGTCATCGCTTGCTCCTGAATGTCTTGGCTTCGGACAGTGTCGGGGGCGGGTACCGAAGCGTGTGAGTGACAAATACGACGGGATTTCCGTCCAGCGTGCCGTGGATTCTCGGCGCCCGGGGCGGGTACCGGCGATATCCGAAGCTGTCGGATGCTTGCCTGATTCTCCAGAACACCGGAGAAGTGGATTGCGCGCGCGGGGGACGGGTGTAGAGTTTCGTCCACTTGGCAGGAGCGGGTCATTCAGTGCACTACATCCCCGAAATCGCGCGCCGGCGCATGGCCGAGCTGATTGCCGGCATGGCCACTCAGGACGGGCCCAACCCCTCGCGGCTGCCGAACGTGCAGTTCGCCCGCGCCAGCCACAGCCGGCCGCGCGCCCCGGTGGTCTACGTGCCCGGCATCTTCTTCCTGGTGCAGGGCCGCAAGCGCGGCTTCCTCGGCGACCAGGTCTTCGCCTACGACCAGCACAACTACCTGGTGAACTCGGTGCCGCTGCCGCTGGAGTGCGAGACCGAAGCCAGCCCGGAGCAGCCGCTGCTCGGCGTGGCCGTGCACATCGACCTGGGCGAGCTGGCCGAGCTGTTGCTGGAGATGGACGACCGCCTGCCGGAGGGCACCACCTCGCCGCGCGGCATCTACGCGACGCCGCTCGACGCCGAGCTGGGCGGCGCCCTGATCCGCCTGCTGGAGGCGCTGCGCAGCCCGGTCGAGGCGCGCATCCTCGGTCCGCAGGTCGTGCGGGAGATCACCTACCGCGTGCTATGCGGCGAGCAGGGCGGGGCGCTGCGCGCCCTGGCGACGCGCCACAGCCACAGCGGCCGCATCGGCAAGGTGCTGCGCCGCGTGCACGTCGACTACGCGGCGCCGCTGGACGTGGAGAGCCTGGCGGAGGAAGCGAGCATGAGCGTCTCGGCCTTCCATCACCACTTCAAGGCGGTGACCTCCACCTCGCCGCTGCAGTACGTCAAGACCATCCGCCTGCACCAGGCGCGCCTGCTGATGGTGCACGAGGGACTCAACGCCGGCGTCGCCGCGCAGCGCGTCGGCTACGAGAGCCCCTCGCAGTTCAGCCGCGAGTTCAAGCGGCTGTTCGGCAGCAATCCTTCGACCGAGGCGGCGCGTGTGCGGGCGGCGCTGTAGGGCGCCTGATCGCTCAAGCCATCGTCATACCGGCGCAAGCATGGCCGGTATCCAGGGGTCGATCTGGTCGCCGGTTCATCGCCGCTCCTCACCTGGTCGCGCCGCCTACGCGGCGGCGGGCATATTCGATCGGCCGTAGCGCTGGCGCGCCTGCTGCGGCGTCAGCAGCTCCGCGCGCCGCGGCTGCTCGTGGCGCAGCACCTGCTCCATCACCGGCAGGGCCGAGGGCGCCAGAGCCCGCAGGGTGGCGCGCGCCACCGCCGGCTGGCGCCCGATGCGCACCGCGACGCGGGTCGGCGCGACGATGGCCGCGTCGAGCCAGGCCGGCTGGTCGATGCCGGCCAGGCGCCGCATCCAGCGCGGGATGGTGGCCAGGGTCGAGGCCGCCATCAGATGGCTGCCGAGCCACAGGCCGGTGCCGGCGATGTCGCGCTGGCTGTGCAGGAAGTAGTGGATCAGGGTGCGGGCGGAATCGCTCAGGCACAGGCGCGGCCGCATGCGCTCGTAGTAGGCGCGCACTTCCTCGCGCGAGCGCGGCACCTGCGCCGGATCGCAGGTCTGCAATTCCGCGGCGACTGCGCAGTCGGCCCAGTAGCGCTGCTCCTCCGCGGCGGACAGGCGCCCGCCGCCGTAGCGCTCGTAGCACAACAGGTTGGACTGCCAACCGGTGACGTGGATCCACAGCTGCGACTCGGGATCGTTGGCGCTGTAGGGGCGGCCGCTGATCGGCTCGATGCCGGTGGCCTTGGCGTGCACCCGCATCAGGATTTCCGAGGCCTCGATGGCGGCGCGCGCGTCGCCGCAGGCCACGGTGAGGAAGTACTGGATGGTGCGGTCGAAGCGGCGCGTGGCGTTGTAGCGCACGCCGTTCTGCTGGTGCACCGCCGCGGCCAGGAACGGGTCGAAACTCTCGACGATGATCGAGCGCTGGAACGCGATCAGCGCGGTGGGGCTGCTCCACACCTTCCAGGTGGGCGAATCCGGCCCGAACAGGCCCCAATCCTCGCGGGGGCGCGCCTTGCGGCCGGTCTGCTGCGTCTGCATTGCTTCCACTGTGTTTGCTCCCGGGAAATCAGGCCTTGTTCAGTGCCGCCAGCACCATGCGGCCGACGTAGGCGCCCAGCTCGTCCGGCTTCCAGCGGCCCTCGCCCTGCACCAGGGCGCGCACCGCGCCGTCGCCCATCGACATGAACATTTCCACCAGCACCGGCAGCTTGCGGCCCAGGTCCTTGACGCCGCGCAGCTTCAGCGCCGGCCCCATCAGGCTGCCGACCCGCCGCGCCACGCGGCGGCGCGCGTCGCCGTAGCGGTCGGCGATGGCCGGGTCGGGGCTGGCGGCGAACACCAGGCGCCAGGAGTCGACGTGCTCCGCTACCACCCGCAGCAGGGCCTGAAAGCCTTCCTCCATCAGGCGCTGCGGGTTGCCGAAATCCGGCCGCTGCGGCAGTGCCGCCATCACGCCGTCGAACAGCTTCTTCTCCTCGCGCTCCAGCAGCGCCAGCAGCAGCTCCTCGCGCGAGCCGAAGCAGGCGTAGACCACCGGGCGGGTCACACCCAGCTCCTGCGCCACCGCTTCCATCGAAACGCCGCGCACGCCCTGCGCCGCCGCCAGCCGCAGCGCCGCGTCCAGTACCAGCGGCCGCCGCCGCTCCGGCCCGAGATGGGCGGCGCGGGTGCGCTCCGGTATCGCCTTTCCTACGCTCATGAAGGAAATATATACAGTAGCGTAGGAATTTCGGCAAGCCGGGCCGCGTTGAATTCCCCGCCCCGGAGCGCCAGATTGGCGGCAGAACCCGCATGGAGGATTGCCCGATGCCCCGACCGATGAAGATCGATTTCGTTTCCGACGTGGCCTGCCCCTGGTGCATCATCGGCCTGAAGGGGCTGGAGACCGCGCTGTCACGTACCGGCGGGCTGATCGACGCCCGGCTCAGCTTCCAGCCGTTCGAGCTGAATCCCGACATGCCGCCGGAGGGCGAGGACGGGGCCGAACACGTCGCCCGCAAGTACGGCCTGAGCCCGGAACAGGTGGCGACCAACCGCGAGCGCATCCGCGACCGCGCCGCCGCGGTTGGCTTCAACATGTCGGCCCTCGGCAGCCGGCGCCTCCACAACACCTTCGATGCCCACCGCCTGCTGCACTGGGCGGAGCTGGAAGGACGCCAGCTGGCGCTCAAGCACGCCCTGTTCGAAGCCAACTTCACCGATGGATTGAACGTATCCGATGGCGAGGTGCTCGTCGCTGCCGCGGTAAAGGCCGGCCTGGATGGCGCCGCGGCGCGGGAGGTGCTGGCTTCGGGCCGCTACGCCGAGGAGGTGCGGCAGGCGGAAGACCTGTGGCGCTCCCGCGGCATCAACGCCGTGCCCTCGGTGATCGTCGACGACCGCTATCTCATCTCCGGCGGCCAACCTGCGGAAGTGTTCGAGCAGATCCTGCGGCAGATCGCCGCCGAAACGGCGCCAGGTCCGGGCGCGCCGGGCGCCTGAACCAGCCGGGCGGTCAGACGCAGCGGCGGGCGTGCGTGGCAATCCACCAGGTGTTGCCGAAGCTGTCCGCCACACCGGCGACCCGGTCGCCCCAGGGGCGGTCCTGCGGCTCCATCAGCGCGCTGGCGCCGCGCCGCATGGCGCGGGCGAAGGCCGCGTCCGTGTCGCGCACGTAGACGTAAACCACCCCGCGCGGCTTGCCGTCGTGGCCGCGGCCGGAGGCCGCCGTCTCGAGTACCAGCACGGCGTCTTCCACGCGCATTTCGACGTTACAGCCGCCGTGCTTGTGCTCGGTGCGCTCCAGTTCCTCCGCCTCGAATACCTCCCGCACGAAGTCCGGCAGATCGGCGTGCCCGTACAGGTAGGGGCGCACGGCGCCAAAGCCGTGGCGGATATGCGACGGGGCGGTATTCATGTGGCGTCCTGGCGGCGGGCCGGTGCCTAGGGTAGCGCCTGGCGCTGTCACCCGCGCGGATAGCGCTTGCGCTAGGCTGGGAAAAACCACATGTGCGGGGGAGCCATGATCGTCGTCACCGGCAGCATCCTGGCCAGGCCCAGTTGCGAGGAGCGGCTGCTGCAGGCCGGCCAGGCCCATGTGGCCCGCTCGCGCCGCGAGCCCGGCTGCATCTCCCATGCGGTGCACCGCGACGTCGAAAATCCGCGCCGGCTGGTATTCCTCGAAGAGTGGGGCGACCGCGCCGCGTTGATCGCGCACTTCGCGGTGCCCGGCTCGCGCGAGTTCGTCAGGCTCGCCGGCGAGCTGGCCGAGGAGGCACCCCAGCTGAAGATCTACGAGGCGCACGAAATCCAAATCGTGCCCGCGACCAGGCCGTAAGACCAGGTAGCTAGCGCGACTGGGCAGCCGATACCGAATCCTGGCTCGGCCCTTCCACCACGAATTTGATATCCGCCGGCGGCTCCACCGGCGCGAAGTCCACCCGCCGGTTGCGCGCGCGGCCTTCCGCGGCGAGGTTGTCGGCCGCCGGCTCGCGTTCGCCGAAGGAGCGTGTCGCGGGCTAGGGGACCGGCCCGATCTCCACCGCGATTCCGCTGAGAACCTCGCTCAACGGAATCTGGCAAGACAGCCGCGAGTTGGGACGCACCTCGACCAGCTCGGCGATGGCGTCGAGCATCATCTGCTCATCCTCGCTGCGTGGCGGCAGCTTCTCGGCCCAGGCGGAGCCGACGTAGATGTGGCAGGTGCCGCAGGCGCAGGCGCCGCCGCAGGTGCCTTCGACGCCGACATTGGCTTCGCGCAGCACTTCCATCAGCGGTCGGGCGCCGCTGGCTTCGAGCGTATGCCCGTTGCCGTCACGGTCGGTGACGAGGACTTCCACAGCCATCTGTTGCTCTCTCTCAAAAAGAGACGCGCGCCGGCCGAAGCCGTGCGCGCGTCGTCGATACCAGTCCCTGCGGGCGCTCAGATCTTTTCCGATCCCTCGTGGCCCGGGTAGAACTGCTTGAACCACTGGCGGTACTTGATGATCTGGCCGTCGCCGTCGCACAGCAGCGGCTTGGCGCGGTACTTCTTGTTGTTCCAGACGATCATGTCGACGCTCTCGAAGCCGGCGCTGGACTCGCCCTCGGCCTCGCCGATGGAGTGGGCCACCAGGTGCTCGGCGATGGCGCGCTCCTTGGTGCCCTGCGCGTAGTCCTTGTAGGTGAAGCTCATGTTCATCGCCGTCTTGTCGCGGGTGATCGGCACCGAGTAGGAGATCATCGTCGCGGTGACGCCGTCCTTGGTGAAGCGCATCACGTTCAGGCCGGGGCCGAACATGTCGCCGATGATGTAGCCCATGCCGATGTTGATCTGCATGGTGTGGCGGTCGAAGGTGGCGGTGGTCGGCGGCACGATCGGCGCGCCGTGCAGGTACTTCAGGTGCACGTTGTCGACGCCGTTTTCGGCCACTTCCTGGATCGCGGTGTTAACCGAGCCCGACCAGCGGCGCGGCTTGACGTAGCCGGCCTCCTCCATCTCCGGGATCGCCGGCAGCTCCCACTGCGGATCGGCGGCCTCGGGGTGGTACCAGGCCCAGATCATGCCGTAGCGCTCGACCACCGGCAGGGTGCGCAGCACCGGCTGCTTCTTGCAGATCGGCGGCATCACCTTGGCGTAGGGGATGGCCTTGCAGAAGCCTTCGGTGTCGTACTCCCAGTGGTGGAAGGTGCAGCGGATGTGGTCGCCGACCACCGTGCCGCCGTGGCCCAGGTGGGCGCCGAGGTGCGGGCAGTACGGGTCGGAGATGCCGACCTTGCCGTTCTCGCCACGGAACATCACCCATTCCTGGTTGAGGAAGTTGAGCAGCTTCACTTCGCCGGCGGCGAGGCCGTCGGAATAGGCGGCGAAGAACCAGCCGGTGGGGATGGGGAAGGGGTTGCGCTCCAGCCGCTGGGCGTCGAGCAGGAGCTGCAGTTTGACTGGGGCATTCATGATTCCTGGTCCTCTCTCTATGCTGTGCGCCGGGTCCGGCGGCGCTGGCTGTGTGGTCCCCGCGCACGGGGGTTTTCTCAGGAACCCAATAATGAGAGGGGATTCGCGAAACAGCCTCCCGTTAACGCATCTTGCTTTTTTGCGTGAATTGAGGCATTGCTAATACTTCCGCCATCTGGTCTGGGGCCAGCGCAGCTTCGGTGAAGGGTGGAATTCGGCAGCTGCTAACGGAAGCATTCACCTGCTGCCCTCCTTGCCGCAAGGCACAGGGGGTGCGATGCTCAATCCGGGAGTCGACTGCTTCCTAATGATAAGTAAAGGAGAGATTGAGAATGGCAAGCGTCAAGAAGGGCGGCAAGGCCGCCGCGAAGAAGCCCGCCGCCAAGAAAGCGGCGAAGAAAGCTGCGCCGAAGAAAGCGGCCAAGCCGCGCGGCGGCATCGCCATGCTGGTGCAGCCGGATGCGGATCTGGGCGCCATCGTCGGCACCAAGCCGCTGACCCGTGCCGACCTGACCAAGAAGATCTGGGTCTACATCAAAGGCAACAAGCTGCAGGACACCAAGAACAAGCGCAACATCAATGCCGACGCCAAGCTGAAGCCGATCTTCGGCGGCAAGGCCCAGGTGTCGATGTTCGAAATGACCAAGCTGGTCAACAAGCACGTCAAGTAAGGCGGCTTGAGCTGATTTTCGGCAAGGGCCGGAGGTATCCGGCCCTTCGCCTTGCCAGGCGCGCCGCCGCTCCAGCGCCACTCCCGCTCCAGGACCGCTGCGACCGCCGCGGCACCGGTTTATTCCCGCCGGAATAACGCCCTCCGCAGCCCGTCTTTCTCCACATACGGCATTCGCGCCGTGCACTGGAGTCAGACATGAACAAGCAGGCTTTCCGCAACATCGCCGTGATCCTGGGCGCCGCCGCCCTGTTTTCCTTCCATGCCCAGGCCGCCGACGCCGGCGCCCAGGCCGACCCCTGGCCGGTCGAGACGCCGGCGCAGATCTACTTCGGCGACACCGACAACTACGGCACCGGTCCGCGCCGTCCGGACGTTCCGGCCACGGTCGGCTTCGGCAATCCGGCCGAACAGGACGGGCCGGTGGTGACGGCGAGCAGCAGCATCGTCGACTCGCAGCGCCTGGAATTGCGCGACCGCATGCTGGCGGAACAGCGCGAGCAGGCCGCCACGGCTCTGGCTCACAAGGACAGCGGCGGCAGCGGCCGCGGCATGTATTGAACGGCGTGCCCGGAGGCGCGGGCGCTCAGGCGCGCAGGCAGCGTGCCAGGCCGGCCGCCAGGCGCCCGATGTCCTCCGCCGTGGTGTGCAGGTGCGGCGCGATGCGCACGGCGTTGCCGCGCAGGCTGAGGTGGATGCCCTCCCGGGCCAG
>CAYWPB010000009.1:0-32661 GCA_964458725.1 uncultured Nevskia sp.
GGCGAGCCGCTGCCGCCGGGCTGGGCCGGCAAGCTGTGGGCGCTGGAGCAGGGCAAGGCCGAAGTGACGACGCCGATGACCCTGCTGCTCGACGCCGACATCGAGCTGCGCCCCGGCCTGCTCGCTGCGCTGCTGGCGCACAAGCAGCGCGATGGCCGCAACTTCGTTTCGCTGATGGCGGACCTGCGCCGCACCAGCTTCTGGGATCGCCTGCTGCTGCCGGCCTTCGTCTACTACTTCAAGCTGCTGTATCCCTTCGCCCTGTCCAATTCTTCGTTCCGCTACGTCGCGGCGGCGGCGGGCGGCTGCGTGCTGGTCGATACCGCGGCGCTTCACCAGGCCGGCGCCTTCGCCAGCCTGCGCGGCGCGCTGATCGACGACTGCACCCTGGCGCGCAAGGTCAAGGATGCCGGCAGCCGTACCTGGGTCGGCCTCAGCCGCGGCGTGGTGTCCTTGCGCCCCTATGGCGGCCTCGGTTCGATCCACGACATGGTGGCGCGCTCCGCCTTCACCCAGCTGCGCTATTCGACTCTGCTGCTGCTGCTGGTCACCGCGCTGTTCGCCGCGGCCTACTGGCTGCCGCTGGTGGCGCTGCTGCTGCCGGGCGCGCGCCTGCTCGCGATTGCCGGCCTGGCGGCGATGATGCTGGCCTACTGGCCGACCCTGCGCTACTACGGCATGTCGCCGCTGTGGCTGCTGCTGGTGCCGTTCGGCGCCTCGCTGTACCTGGCGATGACCTGGAGTTCGGCGATCCGCTACTGGCGCGGCGTGCGCTCGCGCTGGAAAGACCGTGTATACGCCACGACCCACAGTGAGGCGCGCTGACGGGGTAGTCAACTTGCGTCCCCTCGCCACGCGCGCCGAAAATTTCATCCATAGCTAATCCCCCAAGCAGACACGCAAAGATCATGAGTCGAGAAGAATTCGGTATCAGCGGCCTTTCGGTGTTCGTTCCTCCGTATCGCGTCAGCCTGCAGGACTGGTGCGGCTGGACCGGCAACGCCTGGGACAAGATCAGCGCCGTGGTGGGCCACAGCTTCCGCATGGCCGGCCCCGAGGACAGCGTCTACACCATGGCCGCCGAGGCCGTGCTCAAGCTGATCCTCGACTACAAGGTCGATCCGCAGCGCATCGGCTCGCTCGCTCTCGCGACCGAATCCAGCTCGGATAATGCGGTGGGCGCGGTGATCGTGCGCGGCCTGGTCGACCAGGCGCTGACCACGCGCGGCCTGCCGCCACTGTCGCGCTACTGCGAAGTGCCGGAGCTGAAGCAGGCCTGCATCGCCGGCCTCTACGGCGTCAAGAACGCCATGCGTTACCTGGCTTATGACGGCGCCGACCGCCAGGCCATCGTCGTCGCCGCCGACATCGCCGAGTACGACCGCGGCAGCACCGGCGAGCCGACCCAGGGCGCCGGCGCCGTCGCCATGCTGGTGGACCGAGACCCGCAGCTGCTTTCGCTGGACCTGCACACTTCGGGCAGCTCCTCCAGCTACCGCATCGCCGACTTCCGCAAGCCCTTCCTGCGCTTCAACGGCCAGACTCCGGGTGCCAACGGCCGCCTGCGCGACTTCCCGGTGTTCAACGGCAAGTACTCCACCGCCTGCTATCTCGACGAAGTGGTCTGCGCCTTCGACGCGCTGTTCCAGCGCTACCAGGGCGGCCATGCCAGCCTGCTGCGCAGCCTGGCCTCGGTGTTCATGCACCGCCCGTATCACCATATGCCGGTCAGCGCCTGGACCATGGCCTACCTGTTCGCGCTAGGCGCGGACGGCGGCGCCGAGCACGAGGAGCTGGAAGGCTATTGCAAAGCCGGCGGCGTCGAGCTGCGCCAGGTGCTGGCCGAGATGGGCCAGCGTCCCTCCCTGATCGACAAGGTCATCAGCGGTCATCCGCCGGAAGAGCCGTATCCGCTCACCGCGCACGTCATGAAGGCCTTCCGCAAGAGCCCGCGCTACAAGGAAGTGGTGGACGGCAAGCTGCGCCTGGGCGCCGCCGCCATGATGCACATGGGCAATCTCTACACGGCCGCGCTGCCGGCCTGGATCGCCGCCGGCCTGGAAGAGGCGCAGGCGCAGCCGGCCGAGCTGAACGGCCACCAGCTGCTGCTGGTCGGCTACGGCAGCGGCGACGCCGCCGAGACGGTGCTGGCCCGCGTCACGCCGAACTGGCGCACCGCAGCCGGCAAGATCGGCTTGAGCAAGGCCCTGGGCAATGCCGTGGCCGTCGGAAAGGACGACTACGCCCGCCTGCATGCCGCGCAGTGGCCGCAGGAGGCGCAGATGCCGCAGCGCAAGGGTTTCACCATCGAACGCATCGGCAAGTCGCACGATCCAAAGTTTTACGACATGGGGCTGGAGTACTACCGCTACCGCCCGTAAAGCCCGGCAGCCTTGCCGCAGCGAGCCGCGCCTGGAAACGGGCGCGGCTTTTTTTATGTGCCACATCATGCAGGTGCCCGTGCCGGCCGCGCTCTGTGGAATGCGTCACGGTTTCCGGACCAGCCGCGGCGGACGATGCCCGACAGGCGGCTCGGAACGGGGAATTCCATGGGGCGCACAGGGATCCAGCTTGTTTCGCGGCGGAGGTGGCAGCGCCTGGCCCTGACACTGGCCATCGCGGCGCTGATGGCCACGACAGCTCGCGCCCAGACGTCCGCCGAGGCGCAGCGCGCCCAGCTGGCGCAGGAGCGTGCCGCCGCGCAGCTTCTTTCGCAGGCCGCTCCTTCCGGTGCCACCGACGGCACCAACAACCCCGGTGTGGCCGGCCAGGGCAGTTCCGGAGCCGGCACCGCTCAGGCCAGCGGCCTGCGGGCGATGCAGAAATTCCTTCCCGTGCCGCACGACTATTCGATGGTGAAGAATTCCAGCGGTGGGACTGGAGCGGGCGGTACCAGCTCCTCCTCCGAGAACGTGCCCGTGGTGCCCGATCTGAGGAATAAGACGCGCGCCGAGGTCGAGGCACTGTTTGCGCCGGGTCCTGCCTATCTCTCCGCCGTTCGCGTCTATCACCCGCAACTGATTCAACTGGCCAGTCAGCAGTGCGACGCCAGGCGCGGCGTGGTGCTGGACCAGCGGCCTCCGCCCGGCACCCCCTGGGCGCAGGCGGGCGGCCAGGTTTCCGTGGTGTTCGCCTTCGACGTCGGGTCGGTCGACGTTCCCGATCTGTCCGGGAAGAGTCCGCAGCAGGCGTCCGATCTTCTGCGGTCCTCGCACCTGTGCCCTGGCACCACGCAGCTGCAGCCGGCTGAAGTACAGGCGGGCATGGTGTTGCGGGGGGTCGTCGACGGATACCCCAATGGCCAACGAGTGCCGCAAGGCACGGTGGTCGGGCTGGTGGTCAGCGAGGCGCTGCCCGAGCCGGTACAGCCAGCCAATCCGGTGCAGCCACCCAATCCGGTGCAGCCGGAGCCCCTGAAACCGGCGCCGCCGCGGCCGCCGAAACCGCCGCGACCAGGGCCACGACCGATCGGACCGTTGCCGGCCCCGGCCGCCACAAACGATGAACCACCGCCGCCCCCGACACATTGGGAGTTCGGCTGGCTCGCGGCCGGCGTTGTCGCGGCCTTCCTGCTGTGGCGCCTGCTGCGTCCCCGGCGGAGCGTGGCGGCGGGTGCCTCGCGCCTGGCGTACGCCGTGGTGCAGGGCGGCGGCGAAATCCGCGTGAAGGCGCGGGAGTCCGGGCTGGTGGGTGTCGCGGTCCAGTTGCGCATCCTGCGCGCGGCACCGGTGCTACGGATCGAGTACAGGAGGGGTTCCGATGTCCGAGATGACTGAGTCCAATCCGAGCGTCGCCCAGGTGCTGCTGCCGGACGCCGGCAAGGCGCGGCTGCCGGAGACGCAGCCCGGAGCGCTGGAGGAGTTGCGCCGCGGCTTGGCGCGGGAGCTGAAATCGGCGGACTGGGGCGCGGTGCGGGACGTGCTGCTGCACAAGCTGGCCGAGGCCCTCGACGAACCCCTGATCGAGCAGCTCGGCGGCGCCTGGAGGAAGCTCGAGGAGATCCGGCAGTACGCCGACCGCGACAAGTATCCGCCGGAGGTGACTTCGCTGGTACCGCTGCTCGAGCACGACATCGACTACACCCGTCATCCCCAGGTGCAGCTGCTGGTCGAGGGCAGGGTACTGGGCTCGCTGAAGTTCGACGTCAGCCTGCGCCTGGTGCTCAAGGGCATCAAGCTCGAAATCCGCGATGCGCGGATCATGCGCGTGCTGGCCGGCTCCTGGCAGGGCGTTGGCAGCCTCGGCCTGGAGGGCAAGAGCTTCTACGAAAAGAAACTGCCGGAGCGACGCATCGAAACGGCCATTGCGCTCGGCGCGGGCATCGACATCGCCGAGGACAGGGCCGCCGCTGCGGCTCACGTCCCCGGCCTGGCCGTCAGTACCCCAGCGTGAAGCGCTGGCGGATGTGCCGCGGCTGCTCCAGCTCGTCG
Source organism: uncultured Nevskia sp. (assembly GCA_964458725.1). Classification (GTDB taxonomy): domain Bacteria; phylum Pseudomonadota; class Gammaproteobacteria; order Nevskiales; family Nevskiaceae; genus Nevskia. The sequence goes on from CAYWPB010000009.1 coordinate 4,431, forward strand.
AGCATCGCCACCGCATAGTCCTCCGCCGAAATGCGGCTCTCGCCCTTAGCGTCGGCCACCAGCTGGTCGCCGCCGAGGCGGAACTTGGCCGTCCGCTCGCCCGGCGTGATCAGGGCCGCGGGGCTGAGGTAGGTCCAGTCCAGGTCTGCCTGGCGCACCAGGCCGAGCACCTCACGGTGCGCCAGGGCCGGGGCCTTGTAGGCAGCGGGAAACTCCGGCAGGTCCACCAGCTGCAGGCCCGGCTTCACTTCCAGGCTGCCGGCGCCGCCCACCACCAGCAGGCGCGGCACGCCGGCTTGCTTCACGCCCTTGAGCAGCGCCTTGCTCGCTTCGAGCAGGCCGGACTGGTCGCCGGTGCCGGCGCCGACCGCGCTGATCACGGCGTCGTGGCCGCGCACCGCGCGGACGATGGAGTCCACGTCGCGCGCATCGCCCTGGACCTCGTGCACTGCCAGGTCCTTCGGCAGCTTGCCGGGGGTGCGCGCCACCACCGTCACCTGGTGGCCGCGGCTCTGGGCTTCGCGGGCGATGCGGCTGCCGATCATGCCGGTGCCGAACAATGCGATCTTCATGGTGCTGCTCCTTCGAATGAGGGTGAACGTGGCGTGCATCATGCGCCCACTGGTTGGCTGGATAAACAGATCAATCGGCAATTCAAAGTTCGAGAAATCGATACAATCTGGCGATGAGTGGGAAGCGCGCGGAACTGAAGCGGCTGGCGGTGTTTATCGCGGTGGTGGAGGGCGGCGGCTTCACCGCGGCCGCGGCGCGGCTTGGCAGCACCAAGGCCATGGTCAGCGCCCAGGTACGCCAGCTGGAAGCCGGGTTGGGCCTGACCCTGTTCACCCGCACCACCCGGCGGGTGACCCTGACCGAAGACGGGCGGCGCCTGTACCAGGACAGCGCGCCGCTGCTGCGCGAGCTGGAAGCCGTGCTCGACCGCGCTGGCGATGTGCGCGGCGAGCTCAGCGGCACCTTGCGCCTCACCGTGCCGGCCTACTACCTGCCCGGCGGACTCTCGCCGCGCCTGGCGCGCTTCGCCGAGCTGCACCCGCAGCTGCAGCTGGATCTGATCTCCACCGACCAGGTGCTGGACCTGGTGGGGGAGGGTATCGACCTCGCCATCCGCGGCAGCATCGTGCTGCGCGACTCGACCTTGCGCGCGGTGCGCCTGGAGCATTCCGAGCAATGGGTGGTGGCGGCGCCGGCCTTTCTCGCCCGCAACACGCTGCCGCGCAAGCCGGATGATCTGGCCGGTTTGCGCTGGGTGGCGCTGAGCCTGCTGCGTGCGCCGCTGACCTGGACTTTCAGTCGCGGCGGGACGCGCCGCGTGGTGCGCATGCAGGCCGCGGCGCGCTGCAACTCGCCGTCCGCCGTGCTCGCGCTGGTGCGCGAGGGCCTGGGGACCTCGGTGCTGCTCGACTACATGGTGCGCGAGCATGTGGCGCAGGGCCGGCTGGTGCGCCTGCTGCCGGACTGGACCCTGCCGGGCGTGGGTCTGTACGCCGTGTACCCGGCCAGCCGACATGTGCCGGCCAAAGTGCGGGCGCTGATCGATTTCCTGCGGCAGGCGCCTTAGTTGCCGGCGGCGGGTCCGCCCTCAGTCCTTCGCTGGTTCCGAGTGGTGCTCATGCAGCACCGTCCACTGGCCGCCGATGCGGCGCAGGCCGACGGTGAGGCGGAAGTCGAGACGCACCCGTCCGCCGTCCGAACCGCTCTCGTCGCAGCGCATCAGCGCGGTGGCGAAGGCCACGTCGTCACCGGCGACGACATCCAGGTGCTCGATGTCGAAGGTCACCGGTGCCGGCGTGCAGGAGAAGAACAGGTCCCAGGTTTCGCGATAGGCTGCGATGCCCTTTGACTGCAACGGCGGCGGCAGATCGAACATCAGCAGGTCCTCGGCGTGGTAGGCGAGGATGCCGGCGTAGTCCCGGTTGCGTACCGCGCGCGCCCAGTTCTCGATCAGCGCGCGGATCGCGGCTTCATCCGTCTGGCTCATGGACTCTCTCCTTGAGGGGACGGGTCAGGCTGCGCCCGGACCGGCGCAGCCGCCACTGGTATGTGTCGGAAAGTACTTGGCAGGGTTTGAACCGTGAGCGACACTGCATTTGACTTATAAATGATAATGATTATTATTATCTACATGACACAGCCGCGGCCCACTCCGTTGGATCCCCATGCCGACCGTCGTCCCCCGCCGGCCGGGGCGCGCCAACTCGACAGCCGCGCGCTGCTGGGCGAGGACCGCGAGCTGCTGATCAACCACCACGGCGAGCTGTACCGCCTGCGCCTGACCCGCGCCGACAAGCTGATCCTCACCAAGTAAGTCCCCTTGTCTGCGTCGAACTGTTGGTGCGCGTCCGGGTGTCTGCATCGGCTTGTGGTTTGCCGCGCCGCCGTGCTTTTGTCCCGTTCGTGTCTCACCGGCTGTCGCATCCGTCGGCCGCGTTGTTTCCCCGCCGACACACTTCCGGGCCGCGCATAGCGGGCCTTGCAATCGGGGCTAGACTCCGCCGCGTCGGGCCGCATGCGCCCGTCGCATTCCAACGACAAAGCATCCGGTGCAAGGAGAGAGAATCACATGAAACTGATCAGGACCATCATGGTGCTCGGCCTGGCCGTCGTGGCGGGCAACAGCTTCGCCGTTGCGCCCAGCCTCAAGGTCAGCGAGAGTGTCGTCATCAACGCCCCGGTGGCGACGGTCTGGGACCGGGTGAAGAGCTTCGACGGGCTCAACAACTGGCATCCGGCTGTGGCCACCGACGAGATCGTCGCCGGCCAGAACAACCAGGCCGGCGCCGTGCGCCAGCTCACGCTCAAGGACGGCGGCACCATCAAGGAGAAGCTGCTCGAATTCAGCGACAGCGGGCACCGCTTCCGCTACACCATCCTCGAAGGCGTGCTGCCGGTGAGCCACTACACTTCGACCCTGGAGGTGAAGCCGGCGGGCAAAGGTGCGTCGAAAGTGACCTGGTCGGGCTCGTTCAAGCGCAAGGACACCGGCGCCAAGCCGGCCGAGGGTGCCGACGACAAGACCGCAACCACCACGGTCAGCGGCGTCTACCGCAGCGGGCTGGACAATCTGAAGACCCTGGTCGAATCGAAGTAGCCATGGCGCGGGAGCAGGGCCGTAACGGCTTGCGATCCCGCGTTCAGGCCTGACCGGGCGGGTCCCAGGCCGCCGGCCGTGGCGGCGGCGTCTTAACGCCGCGGCGCGCGCGCATCACCAGCCGCGTCTGTCGCGCCCACAGGCGCAGCTGCTTCTGCACATAGGCCTCGTCGACCAGCACGTGGGCCTGGGCCGCCAGGCCGCCGAGCAGGCAGCTCATCTGCAGGAACAGCGCCTTGAGGTTTTCCCTGGCGCCCGGTGCCGGCTCGAAATAGTGCTCCACCGCCGGCTCGAACACGCCGCGCACGCGCCGCAGCATCGTGCGCAGCGCCCCGGCCAGCACCGGGTCGCGCTGGCTTGCAGCCAGCAGCTCGATGTAGGCGCGGTACAGCGGGGTGGAGAACAGCTGTTCCCAGGCGGCCTTGATCAGGGCTTCGAGGCGGTCGTCCTCGTCAGCCACCGACAGCAGCACCGCGCCGAGCGTGCGGTAGCTGCGCCGCATCAGGTCCTCCGCCGCGTCGAGGATCAGAGCCTGCTTGTTGGGGTAGTGGTGCACCTGTGCGCCGCGCGAGACGCCGGCGCGGCGCACGATCGAGCTGAGCGTGCTGCCGGCATAGCCGTCCTGAGCCAGGCTCTCCACCGTGGCGGCGAGCAGGCGGCGGCGCATCGCGTCGCTGCGCTCAGCCTGGGTGCGGCGCGCGCGCGGCGTCGCGGCGGCCAGGGCCGCGGCCTTCATGGTGACTGTGGGCGCCGTTTGTGCACTGCGCAAATTATGATACAGTCCAGACTGTATGTAAATGTGGCAGGCAACAGGGTCGGAGGCCCGCATGATTCCAAGAACCATCTTCAGCGCCGAGCACGAGGATTTCCGCAAGACGGTGCGGCGCTTCATCGCCGAGGAGATCACGCCGCATCACGAGCGCTGGGAGGCGCAGCAGCACGTCGACCGCGCCATCTGGAACCGCGCCGGCGAGCTGGGCTTCCTCTGCCACACCATGTCGGAGCAGTACGGCGGCGCCGGCACCGACCGGCTCTACAGCGTGGTGATGATGGAGGAGCTGGCGCTGGCCGGCGCCTCCGGCATCGGCTTCAACCTGCACACTGACATTGTCGCCAACTACATCAACAATTTCGGCAACGAGGCGCAGAAGCAGCGCTGGCTGCCGAAGATGGCGAGCGGCGAGATGGTCGGCGCCATCGCCATGACCGAGCCCGGCACCGGCTCCGACCTGCAGGGCGTGAAGACCCGTGCGGTGAAGGATGGCAGCGACTACATCCTCAACGGCTCCAAGATCTTCATCACCAACGGCTATCTCAGCGACCTGGTGGTGGTGGTGGCCAAGACCGGCGACAGCGGCGAGGGCGCCAAGGACATCTCGCTGCTCGTGGTCGAAGCCAACACTCCCGGCTTCACCAAGGGCAAGCCGCTGAAGAAGGTCGGCATGCACGCGCAGGACACCTGCGAGCTGTTCTTCGAGAACGTGCGGGTGCCGCAGGCCAACCTGCTCGGGCCGAAGGAAGGCATGGGCTTCATCATGCTGATGCAGGAGCTGGCCTGGGGGCGGCTGATGATCGCCGTGATCTCCATCGCCGGCGCCGAGGCGGCGTTCAAGCACACCCTGGAATACGTGCGCAACCGCAAGGTGTTCGGCAAGCCGGTGGCGGCCTACCAGAACTCGCGCTTCAAGCTGGCCGAGATGAAGACCGAGATCGCCATCGGCCAGGTCTTCGTCGACCGCTGCCTGGAGCAGGTGCTGAAGAGGAAGCTCGGCGTCGACGCCGCCGCGGCGGCCAAGTACTGGTGCTCCGACATGATGGGCCGGGTCATCGACGAGTGCGTGCAGCTGCACGGCGGCTACGGCTACATGCTGGAATACCCCATCGCCCGCGCCTATATCGACAGCCGGGCGCAGCGCATCTACGGCGGCACCAACGAGATCATGAAGGAACTGATTTCGCGTACGCTGTAATTCAGGCTCAACAAGGCCCGTTCGCCCCGAGTGCGTCGTGCAGCGACGCGTATCAAGGGACTGCGCAAGCCCTCGATACGTCCGCTCCGAGGACACTCGGGGCGAACGGGCGATGCATACCGGAGTTCGCAAACCATGAATGACATGGCCAACCCCCTGCTCAAAGGCATCCGTGTCCTCGACCTGTCGCGCCTGTTACCCGGACCGTTCTGCTCCCTCTACCTGGCGCAGCTCGGCGCCGAGGTGATCAAGATCGAGGAGCCCGACGGCGGCGACTACACCCGCGCCATGTCGCCGGAGATGTTCGCGGTGGTGAACCGCGGCAAGAAGTCGGTGACCCTGGACCTGCGCAAGCCGGAGGACGCGCAGCGCTTCCACCGCATGGTGGAGCAGAGCGACGTGGTGCTGGAATCGTTCCGCCCCGGCGTGATGGACAAGCTCGGCTGCGGCTACGACACGCTCAAGGCCCTGAACCCGCGCCTGGTCTACGCGGCGCTGACTGGCTACGGTCAGACCGGGCCTTACCGCACCCGGCCCGGCCACGACATGAACTACTGCGGCTACGCCGGCGTGCTCGACCAGCTCGGCGTGGCCGGCGGCCCGCCGGCCCCGGCCAACTTCCAGATCGCCGACCTCGCCGGCGGCGCGCTGACCTGCGCCATCGGCATCCTCGCGGCGGTGATCGGCGCCAAGGCCTCGGGCCAGGGCACCATGGTCGATGTCGGCATGATGGACGGCACCTTGGCTCTGCAGGTTGTCGCGCTCGGCACCCTGCGCACCTTGGGCAAGGTACCGAAGCGCGGCGAGGACATGCTGTCCGGCGGCCTGCCCAACTACGCCATCTACGAGTGCGCCGACGGCAAGCATCTGGCGCTGGGCTCGCTCGAGTCCAAGTTCTTCCAGCGCGCCTGCGTCGTCGCCGGGCGGCCGGACCTGCTGAAGAAGCCGCTGGCCCCGGGCAAGGCCGGCGAGGGCCTGCGGCAGGAGCTGGTGGCCCTGTTCAAAAGCAAGACCCGCGACGAGTGGGAGGCGCTGCTGGCGCACGAGGACACCTGCGCCTCCGGTATTCTCAGCCCGGACGAGGTGCTGGAGAACGAGCAGGTCAAGGCGCGCGGTCTGGTGGAGATGGTGGGAGGCAAGCCGGCCTTCTCAATGCCCATCCAGTTCTCGATGCCGCGCCTGCAGGTGAGCGACAGCCCGGCGCTGGGCCAGCACAATGACGAGGTGTTCGCGCAGTTCGGCCTGAGCCGCGGCGGGTGAGCGAGGCGCAGTCCGCCGCCGGCTGGTGGAACGAGCTGCCGGAAGACCTCTACCTGCAGCCGGACAGTACCGAGCTGGACGTGCTGCATCCGCTCAAGGTGCACGGCACCGCCGCGCTCGATCATCTGCTGCGCACCGGCCTCGGCAGCCTGATGGCCTCGGCGCTGGCCCTGCCGGTGCTGTCGCGCCGGCACCTGCTGCGCGAGGAAGCCTTGCTGGCGTTCTACCGAGACCGTGCGGACAACGCCGGCATCGAAGACAACTTTCCGGCGCCGCCCGCCGGCGTGCCGGTGGATGTAGGCCGGCCGCGCCGGATCGGTCGCGGCGCGCGCCAGGTCGAGGCGCGGCTGTTGCGCTTCGACAGCCCGTTCCAGCCGCTGCACCCCGAGCTACGTCCGGCCTGGCGCCGCTATGCGCGCAACCGCAGCGCCTGGGCCCAGCACTGGACGCATCCGGACGGACCGCGCAAGACCCTGTTGTTCGTGCACGGCTTCGTTGCCGACCCGTACTGGCTCAACGCCCGCATGTTCGCGCTGTCCTGGCTGTACCGGGCCGGTTACGACATCCTGCTGGCGACCTTGCCGTTCCACGGCGCGCGCCGCGCCTGGAACGAGCCGTTCAGCGGCTACGGCTATTTCGCCCATGGCCTGGCCAGCCTCAACGAGGCGATGCTCAACGCCATCCATGACTTGCGTGTCTGGCTCGGCTACCTGTTCGAGCGCGGCGCGCCGGAGGTCGGCGTGTCCGGCCTGAGCCTGGGCGGCTATCTGTCGGCGCTGCTGGCCTGCGTCGACGGCCGCCTGTCCTACTGCATCCCCAACTCGCCGGTGGTGACGCCGGTGGATATGGCGCGCGACTGGCTGCCGATGCGCTGGCTGGTGCACGCCACTATGCGCCGCACCGGCATCGGCGTGGAACAGCTGCGCCACGCGCTGGCGCTGCACTCGCCGCTGAGCTACCAGCCGAAGCTCGCGCCAGAGCGCCTGCTGATTATCGGCGGCGCCGGCGACCGCCTGACGCCGCCGCGACTGGTGCGCCTGCTGCACCGGCACTGGCAGGGAAGCGCCATCCACTGGTTCCCGGGCAATCACGTTGTGCATCTGCATCAGGGCCAGTACCTGAGGCTGATGCGAGGCTTCATGGACCGGCACAGCGGCGTCTGATCCCGGGAGGTGCGGCACCTCCCGGGATGTAGGCGAGGTGCTTACTTCCCTTCCTGCATCAACTCCTCGATCAGCTTCACCGGCGAGCTGCCGTAGCTGAGGAAGCGCTCGTGGAACTGCTTCAGGTCGAAAGCCGCGCCCTGCTGCTGCTTCAGCCGCTCGCGAAAGTCGTAGATCTCCGAGTAGCCGGCGAAGTAGCTGGTCAGCTGCACGCTCGACAGCTGCGCGCGGCGCCACTTGGCGGTGGCTTCCTCCTGCGACTGGAAGGCTTCATGGGTCAGCAGCCGGATCGCATCGTCGCGGCTCATGCCGAGCACATGCACGCTGTAGTCGAGGATGGTGTTGGTAACCGAGCGCAGGTTCCATTTGCTGTACAGCAGCCAGCTTTCCGGCGTGCCGCCGCCGTAGCCGGACTCCATCATCATGCGCTCGCTGTACACCGCCCAGCCCTCGATCATCGCGCCGTTGCCGAAGATGCTCTTGATGCGGCTGGGCGAGCGGTTGGCGTAGATCAGCTGCACGTAGTGGCCGGGGATCGCCTCGTGGATGATCAGGATCGGCAGCACCCAGTCGTTGTACTCGTGCAGGAAGCTCTCGGCGCGCTCCGGCGTATAGCTGTCCAGCGGCGTGACGTTAAAGTAGGTCTTGGCGGCGGGGTCGTAGGGGCCCGGTGCGTCGATGCTGGCGATGGATACGCCCTGCTCGTAGGTCGGCGTGGTGCGCACCTGCAGCGGTTTGCTCGGGTCGAGGTCGACCAGCTGGTGGTCGGTGACCCACTGCTCCAGCGTCGGCACCATCGCCTTGACCGTGTCGACGAACTGGTCGCGCGCGACGTGATGTTCGGACATCTTGCCGATCAGCTGGCCGATCTTGTCGAAGCGGTCGGCCGGCTTGGCGGCGTCGCCCATGTACTTGGGCCAGAGCTGGTCGGCGATGCCATCCATGCGCGAGACCAGCCGCTCCTTCTCCAGCCTGGCGCGTTCATACAGCGCGTCCGCCGTGCCTCCGGACTGGATGTCGTAGGCGAACTTCTTCTCGTAGGGTTCCTTGCCGAGGCGGAAGGAGCGGGCCTTGCCGTTCTGCGCCAGCTGCGCGTCCAGTGCCTGCAGCCAGGTGACATAGCCCTTGATGGCGCCGCGCGTCGCGTCGAGGCGCCTGGCGAACAGGGCCTTTTCCGCCGGTTTCAGGCCGGACCCGGCCAGTTGCTTGTCGAGGTCGGCGCCGAACACGTCCAGCGCGCCCTGGTTCTGCTGGATCGCCAGCTGGGTGTGCTCGCGGCTGGGGTCGAGCACGTTCTTCTTCGCCGCGGCGTAGTAGGCCGGCACCTGCTCCAGTCGCTGCAGCACGGTGCGGAGGCGCTGGTCCAGAGGCGCGTATTCGGTGTTGAGCAGCAGGGCGAAGCCGTTGGCCACGTTGTACTGCGACGGGTCCCACTGCCAGTCGCGCAGCTCCTGCAAGTGCCAGCGCTCCGATTCCAGCTCGTTGCGCAGCAGGGCCTGGTCGCTGCGGTGGGCGGCGTCGAGGCTGTCCGGCTTGTAGCGGCCCAGGTGCGCGAGCTGCAGGCCGATGTAGCTGAGCTCGGCGCCGCGCTCCTTGGCGTCCAGCACGTTCAGCCGGCCGGCGACCTGGTAATAGCCGACGGTGATCGCCTCATCGGTATGCAACGGCCAGTAGGACTTGAAGAAGCGGTCGCCGAACTCCCGGTCGAAAGCCTGGTTGGGATCGGTGTGGGCAGCAAAGGCCGCCGGGCTGGCGGCGGCGAGCAGCAACAGCAGCGCGGCGGGGCGTTGCAGAAGCATCATGGTTCTCCCGTATGTGGTGGAGCCCTCGCGGCCGGCTCGGCCGGGGGCTCGTATGGCTCCAGTCTACACAGGCCGGCCGGCGGCGGCGCTACACTGGAGGAATCCACAAGAGGAGCGCCGCCGCACCATGTCCAGCTACGATGGTACCTACTGGCTCGATATCGGCATGCGCATCGGCCTCGCGGTGCTGGCCGGCGCCCTGATCGGCATCAACCGCGATTTCCACCACAAGTCGATCGGCCTGCGCACCCTCGGCCTGGTGTCGCTGGCTGCGTGCATCCTGGTGCTCACGGTCAGCCAGTACGCCCAGCAGCACGGTTCCGCCGGTTACGATGCGGTAAGCCGTGTGACCCAGGGCATTGTCTCGGGCATCGGCTTCCTCGGCGCCGGCGTGATCCTGCGGGCTCCCGACCAGGTCCACGTGCTCGGCCTCACCACCGCCGCCACCATCCTCGTGGTCGCGGCGCTCGGCATCAGCTGCGGCGTGGCGGCCTGGCCGATCCTGATCCTGGGCTTCGCCGGCACCATGGTCCTGCTCGTTGCCTGCGGTCCGCTGGAGCGATCGATCCAGCGCCGTATCGACCGGGCCAGGACGGAGAGCAAGGTCTAGCTATTGCGTCCGCCGCAGCGCTCGTACCAGGCCTTGAAGCGCGGCCACGCCAGGATGCGTTCGGCGGCATCGCTGGTGCGGATCATCTCGTCGAACTGGGCCACCACCGCGATGTCGCCGATGTTGAGGGTGTCGCCGGTGAGGTAGGGGCGGTCCACCAGCAGCGCGTCGAGGCTCTGCACGTGCTGCACCAGCTGGTCCACCACCTCGGAGCGCGTGTACTGCCCCAGACCCTGCAGGCCGATCTTCTTCGGATAGCGGCTCTTCAGCACGAACTTCACCACCGGCCGCTCCCAGCGCGGCCGCCCGGCGCAGACCAGGTCCAGCGCTTTTTCCAGCGCCGGCGGGTCGAGCATGCGCAGGTACAGCTCGTAGAAATACAGCGACTGGCTGGCCCAGTCTTCGTACAGCCGGGCGCGGGCCAGGGCCACCGGATCGGCGGGATAGAGCGGCCGCTCGGGATGCTTCTGGTCGAGGAACCGGGCGATGCGCGCCGAGTCCTGCAGGCGCTGGCCGTCATAGTCCAGCACCGGCAGCTTGCCGGCGGGGCTGAGCTTGGCCGCTTCCAGCGCGCGCAGGCCGTTGTAGTTGACCACCTGGTAACTCAGGCCCTTGTGCTCCAGGCAGCGCCGGATCTTGTTGCAGAACGGCGACATGACCCATTGGTGCAGAACGATCCCGGTCATTGGCTCTCCCCGCGCGCGGTCGTTTGTGCCGCGCTAGTGCCCGGCAGCGTAGCAGAAACCGCCGGGGGCCTAGTTCAGTCTGGCAACCAGTTTCAGCGGCAGGTTGCGCATCGCCAGGCCCATCAGGTTCCAGGGCCAGGACGGCACGCAGGCTTCCAGCTTCTCCTGCTCGATCGCCTTGACCAGGGCGCGGCAGCCGGTGGCGGTGTCGACCATGAACGGCGTGTTCTTGACCTTTTCGTTGATCTCGCTGCGGATGTAACCCGGGTAGATGGTGCTGACCCGGATCTTCGTCTTCAGCAGGTCGGCGCGGATGCCTTCGGTCAGCGCCGCCACGCCGGCCTTGGTGGCCGCGTAGGTAGTGATGTTGCCGGGCATGCCGCGCATCGCGCTCATCGAGGAGATCATCACCAGGTGGCCCTGGCCCTGCTTGCGGAAGATCTCCACTGCCGCCTCGCACTGCGCCAGCGCGGCGACGAAGTTGGTCTCGGCGGTCTGGCGGTTGGCCCAGAAGTAGCCGGTGCCGACCGGCTTGCCTTTGCCGATGCCGGCGTTGACGATGATCCGGTCGAGGCCGCCGAACTCCTCGGCGAAGGCGCGGAACACGGTGAACACGCTGTCGTAGTCGTTGACGTCCAGCGGCTGGATCGAGACGCGGATCGCCGGGTTGATCCGCAGCAGCTCGGCCTTCAGCTCCTCGAGGCGCTCGACGCGGCGCGCGCACAGCGCCAGGTCGCGGCCCTTGGCGGCGAATTCGCGCGCCATGCCGGCGCCCAGGCCCGAGCTGGCGCCGGTGATGAGGATGTTCTTGCGCATGATGATGGCTTCTTTAACGGTAGGTGATGAGTTTGCGGTGCGCGCCCTCGAAGTGGGCGTGCTCGTTGAAGCTGCTCAGGTACTTGGCCCGCTCGCTGTAGATCACCTTGGTCACGCCGCAGTTCGCCAGGGTGAGGTTCAAGCGGTAGGCCTGCAGGTCGGGTAGGTCCATCAGCTCGCGGCAGATCGCGCTGATCACGCCGCCGGAGGTGAACACCAGCGCGGTCTTGGAGCTGCTGAGCGCGGCGATCAGGCCGTCCAGCGCCTCGTTGCAGCGGCGGTGGAAGACGCTCCAGGACTCGCCGTAGTCGGCGTCGTGCTCGCCGCCGATCCAGCGTTCCATCGCCTGGCCGAACATGGCCTGGAAGGCGCGACGCGGCTCCGGCGACTTGGCCAGCTCCGTCATCAGCGCCTCGGGTTTGGCGTAACGCGGCTCGTAGCGGACGATGATCTCGTCGTGGTCGTATTCGCGAAAGCCGGCGGTTTCCTGCATCTGCGGCGGCAGCCCCATCGCTTCCAGGCAGGCCTCCGCAGTCTGGCGGTGGCGCTTCATGCCGCCGCTGACCACCGCGTCGACCTGCGGCAGGCGCTGCTTCAGCGCCGCGCCGAGGATGCGGCCCTGTTCATGGCCGACTTTGGACAGCTCGTCGTAGTCGCTGCGACCGAACGAGGCCTGGCCGTGGCGGATGAGGTAGATGGCGCCCATGTTGATCTCCGGCGTGAGCCCGCATCCTAAGGGCCGACCCGCCTCAACATGAAATGATCCTTTTTGATCGCGGCCCATCAGCCGCGTGCATGGGCCTCAGGCGGCGGCGCGCAGGGTCGGCGCTTCCTGCTCCAGCGCCTGCTCCGCCGGGTGGTCCTTGGCGCGCAGCACCCGGCCGAAGCGCTCGCGGCCATAGGCGGGGGTGTAGGCGCCTTCGTTCCAGGCCAGCTTGCCGGCGACCATCACCTGGCTGACCACGCCCTCCGGGCGGTTGACCAGCTGCTGGCAGTCGAACAGGTCGCGGCGGATGTAGCGGATGGTGGCTTCCGGCTCCCAGGCTTGCAGCGCCCGCGGGTCGACCACGCACAGGTCGGCCTGCGCGCCGGGGATCAGCAGGCCGGTGTTGAGACCCCAGAACTGCGCCGGCATCCGTGTCATGCGGTGCACCGCCGTCGCCACCCGCTGCAGGCCGTCCTCCTGTGCGATCTTCAGGGTGCGCAGGTTGCCGTCGTAAAAGGCCATGTTGGTCAGGTGGGCGCCGGAGTCGTTGAAGCCGGGCAGCGTCAACGGGTGGAACAGCAGATCCTTCACCACCTTCGGATCGCGGTTGGCGGTGGTGGTGTGCCAGCGCAGCCCGGTGTCCCACTGCCGCAGCAGGTGCAGCACGAAATCGGCGTCGTCGCCGGCCGGATTCGGGAAGGTTTTGAAGAATGCTTCTTCCTCGGCGCCCTGTGCCTTGCCGGTGCCGGCTTGCCAGGCCAGCAGGCGGCGGTAGGGGGCTTCCAGCTTCTCGCCGCTCCAGTTCGGCAGCGGACAAGATTCCACGGTCATGTCGTCGAGACGGCGGCTCAGCACGTTCTGCTCGTTGCCGAGGCGGCGCATCAGGTTGGCGAGGTTGAAGCCGCGCTTGCCCTTGTGCCACATCTTGCGGAACGCGCGCACGTACTCCGGATCGTTGAGGATGCGCAGGCGGCCGGCGTGGTCGTCGAGGTCGCACTCGTTGAGCACGCGCAGCTCGGGGATCTCCTCGGCGATCGGCGTGATGACGCCGTCGCTCCACAGCTTGAACGGCGCCGACAGTGCCTGGAAGCGGAACACTCCGCCGACCAGCTTCGAGTTGAGCAGCTTGCTCAGGCGCAGTGCCAGCTTCACCAGGATACGGTTGGTATGCAGGTCGATCGCCGCCACCGCGGTGGTGCGCAGGCGCCTGCCGTAGAGCCGGCCGCTGCTGAGCAGGAAGGCCCGCAGGGTGCCGAGGCGGCTGTCCTTGGGCGGGGTGGCCTGCCAGACGCGGTCCCAGCGCCGCACGACGGCGGTGAGCCGCTTCAGCTCGAAGAATGGTGCGAACTGGGTCGGGATCTGCTTGCGCGTGTTGGGGCGGTTGGCGAGGTAGTGGAAGGGCAGGGCGTCGGTGGAGAAGCCGGCGTAGCCTTCGCGCATGCCTTTCTCCAGCAGCGCCTCCATCCGGGTCAGCTCGTCCTCGGTCGGCTCGCGGCTGATCGAGTTCTGCAGGCCCATCACCTCGATGCGCAGCATCGAGTGCGGAATCATCGGCACTACGTTGGGGCCCAGCGGCAGGCGCTCGAAGTGCTCGAGGTAATCGCCGGAATCGTTCCAGGTGACGGCGTCGCCGACCTTGCGCAGCACGTGCTTGGGCACATTCTCGACGCGGGCGAAGCAGTCGACGATCGGGTCCTGGTCGCCGCAGCGCTGGTTGCCGTAGGCCACGCCGAGGGAGCAGTTGCTCATTACCACGGTGGTGGTGCCGTGGCGCACCGCCTCCGGCAGCTCCGGCGCCAGCTCCACTTCCAGATCCAGATGGGTGTGGATGTCGAGCAGGCCCGGCATCAGCCAGCGGCTGGCGCAGTCGATGCTGCGGGCGCCCGCCGGGGCGGCCAGGTTCGGGCCGATGGCGGCGACGCGGCCATCGCGTACCAGCAGGTCGGCGGTTTGCGGCTCGCCGCCGCTGCCGTCGAACAGCGTGGCGTTTCGGAACACAGTGACATTCGCTTCCATACGCATGACTCCGGTGTCTGCCGACACCTTAAGGCCAGACCCGGCTGCGACAGGATAGGAACATTGACCTAACCGCCCCCTTGCGGCTGGGTCCGATCAGCCCCCACTTTCCGCCTCGCCCAGCAGGGCCTGGATGATGGGGCAGCCCTGGACTGCGCCGCGGCCGGAGCAGTGCCCGGCGTGGTGGGCCAGGGCCGAGCGCATCCGCTGCAGCTCGGCGATGCGCTGCTCCAGGTCGGACACCCGCCGCTGGGCGATGGCCTTGACCGCGCCGCGGTCGTGACCGTCCTCGGTCAGGCGCAGCAACTCGCCGATGTCCTCCAGCGAGAAACCCAGGGCCTTGGCGCGCCGGATGAACTGCAGGCGCTGGGCATCGGCCGGCCCGTAGACGCGGTAGCCGCCGGGCGTGCGCGGCGCCGGCTGCAACAGGCCCTGGCGCTCGTAGAAGCGGACGGTGTCGATATTGACCCCGGCGGCCTTGGCGAGGCGGCCGATGGTGAAGCTAGCGGGAGCGGACATGGACACAGTCTAAACCCTGGAGTTGAGTCCGGGCTCAAGGCGGCACGCCTGCATCCCGCGGTTACTGGCTTGCGGGGTTGCCCGCTCGGGTATGCGCCGGCACCAGGTCGGACAGGTCGGCGCCCTTGCGGCGCAGCGCCACCTGGCAGACGCTGACGCCCGGCTCGGCCTGCGAGCGCAGCACCACCAGCTCGCCGCCGATGGTTTCCAGCATCTTGCGGTCGTATTCCATCATGCGCTGGCAGCCGTGCACGTTGCCGGTGCCGCGGTAGGGGCAGTGGGCGTGGATCTCCGCGATCACCGTGTCCGGCTTCTCCTCGATGATCGGCACCATGCGCCGCGACGGCATCATGCGCTGCCACTCGCGCGCCACCGCCGCCACGTCGGGCTGCGGCTGGGCCGACTTCAGCGCCATGGTCAGTCCGCCGAGGCCGCGCTCCAGGCCGCGGCCGAGCAGACGATGGCGCAGCGGGGTGCGCGTGGCCCAGACGCTGGCGTGCAGCAGCGGCGTCCATAGCAGCTTGTTCAGGCGGTTGACGAAGTTCATTGCCGTATTCCGGTCAGGGACGGGCCGACTATAGGCCGGCCACCCCGCAGCCACTTGTCAGCTGGCGCCAAGCAGGCGCGCGGCCTTGTTCACGTCCTTGGGATTGACCCAGAAGATCGCGGCATAGCGGTCGGCGCCGGCGCTGATGGCGTCCACCGCGGTGATGTTGATGCCGGCCTTGGCCAGGGTGCCGGCGAGCTTCACCAGGGCGCCGGCGCGGTCCTTGCCGCGGGCCAGGAAGCCGGTCTTCTTCGACGACAGCTTCCAGTCGAAGCGCTTGGCCAGGTCGATCAGCTGCTGCGGCTTTTCCGGGATCAGGCTCACCTGCGAGCCACCGCCGGTGGGGAACGCGGTCAGCGCCAGCAGGTTGATCTTGTGCTTCTTGAGGGTCTTGAGCAGGTGCGCGCCCTCGCCGGGCGCATCGTTGGCATGCAGGACGTAGTAGTCCACCTTGCGGATGCCCTTGGCCATGGTCGCTCCTTGCGGCGCGGGGCCGCTTGCCGGCACGGGCCTTCGAGCATACTCCTTGATGCGCCGGCCGTGCAGACCGGGCAAGAGCTCTCAGGCGCCCTGCAGCATCCCCAGCATGGCCTGCTTGATGCGCTGCAGGTGGCGGTTCAGGTTCTTCACCTGGGTTTCGAAGATGCCCTCGATGCTCAGCCCGCTGAGGCAGCAGTGGGTGAACGTCAGCACTTCCTGGATGCGCGCATCGCTCAGGCGCGAGTCGTGGAAGACCTGACGCACCACCTTGAGGTGGGTCTTGCCCTGGCGCACTTCCCAGGCGCGGTCGGCATGGTCGCTCTCCTCGCGCGTGGCCAGCAGGATCTCCAGCGAAACCCGGTACCAGTCGCTCTGGTAATGGGTCCACATGCGGTCGACGAAGCCGCTGACTCGCTGCTCCATGCTGCCCTGGTCCAGGCCCGGTGCCGCCATGGTCTCGATGAAGCGCTCGTAGGACAGGGCCAGGATGGCGTTGAGGATGTCCTCCTTGGAGCCGAAGTGGTGCTGTGCCGCGCCCCAGGTCATGCCGGCGCGCTCGGCGATGCGGCTGGAGCTGGCGGCAGCGAAGCCACCCTCCTTGATCAGGGAGATGGTGGCGTTGATCAGGCTTTCGCGGGTCCGCTTGGTCTTGAGCGCTTGGCGGCCGAGGACTTCTTCTTCGTTCTTCTTGGGCATGGCTCGGGGGAGATACTGGCACCGGGAAGTTTACACCGGGCCTATCGGTCCGGCAGGGCATAGGCCAGGATGGCGTCGCCCGGCTCGGTGCCGAGCGGGGCGTGACCACCGGCGGCGATCACCAGGAACTGGCGCCTGCCGTCGCGTGCCCGGTAGCTCAGGGGCGTTGCATTGCCGGCGTAGGGCAGCTCGGTGCGCCACAGCTCGGCGCCGCTGTCGGCGTCGAAGGCGCGCAGGTACCGGTCCATCGCGGCCGCAATGAACACCAGGCCGCCGGCGGTCTGCAGCGAGCCGCTGGAGTTCGGCGTGCCCCAGTGCAGGCGGTCGCCGATGAAGGGTGCGAGGCCGTGCAGGGTGCCCAGCTCGTGCTCCCACAGCTGGTCGCCGGTGTCCAGGTCGATCGCCACGATCCGCCCCCAGGGCGGCTTGATGCAGGGCGTCTTGAACGGCGACAGGAACGGCCCGCGTTCGACCACGTAGGGCGTGTCCTCCTGCGGGCCATAGCCGACCAGGTCGCTGCCATTGGCTTCGCCATGGTAGTCCTGGCGCCGCACCAGCTTCAGCGTGAACGGCGCCGCCTGCAGGTTGACGATCATGCGCCGGCGCACCGGGTCCACCGAGACCGAGCCCCAGTTCACGCCGCCGCCGAGGCCGGGGTATTCCAGCGTGCCTTTCAGCGAGGGCGGGGTGAATACGCCCTTGTAGTCCAGCGTGTCGAACAGCGCCTGGCACTTGCCGCGGTCGTAGCCGGTGAAGCCCCAGATGTCATCCTTGCTCAGGTTCAGCGGCGCCAGCGGCGCCGGTTTCGTGGCGAACGGCTGGGTCGGCGCGGCGGTCTCGCCCGGCACCGTCGACGGCGGCACCGGACGCTCCTCCACCGGGAACAGCGGCGTGCCGTTCAGCGCATCGAGCAGGAACACCTGCCCCAGCTTGGTCGCCTGGATCAGCGCCGGGCGGCCGTCGCGCGTCCGGTACAGCGCCGGCTGGGCAGCCACGTCGTAATCCCACAGGTCGTGGTGCACGGTCTGGAAATGCCAGCGCACCGCGCCGCTGGCCGAGTCCACCGCCACCACCGAGGAGCCGTACCAGTCCATCTGGCCACGCTCCTTGCCGCCATAGTGGTCGGGCGAAGGGTTGCCGGTAGGCAGGTAGATCAGGTGCTGTTCCGGGTCGGCCGACATCGGCGCCCACACGTTTGGCGTGCCGCGCGTCAGGGTGGCGCCGTGCTTCACCTCCTCCGCCGTGACCGCGTGCATGCCCGGCGGCACCGGGTCGAACACCCACTTCAGCTCCCCGCTGCGCGCGTCGAAGGCGCGCACCGCGCCGCCCGGCGCGTGCAAGCGCTGCACGTCCTTGACGAAGGCGCCAGTGACGACCACACCGTCCAATGCCAGCGGTGCCGAGGTGGGGTAGTACTCAGCCTGGCGCACCTCGCCGAGGCCCTGCAGCAGGTCGACGCGGCCGTGCTCGCCGAAATCCTGGCAGGGGCGGCCGTTGGCGGCGTCGAGCGCCCACAGCTTGGCGTCGAGCGTGTTCATGTAGATGCGGGTGCGGCAGGGCGCGCCGGCGACGGCCTGCGGATCGGCCCACCAGGCGACGCCGCGACACACCGGCGTGTAGACGCCGTCCAGCTTCGGATGCGCGTCGAACACCCACTTCTCGCGGCCGGTCTCGGCGTCGAGCGCGATGGCGCGGTTGTAGGGGGTGCAGAAGTACAGCGTGTCGTCGACCATCAGCGGCGTCACCTGCAGCGCCGTGCCGCCGTGGTTCCTCTCGCCCTTGGAGAAATCGCCGCTGTGGTAGCTCCAGGCCAGCTGCAGCTGGCCGACGTTGTCCTTGCGGATGTCGGTCAGTGGCGACCAATGCCGGCTTTCCGCGCCGCCGCCGGTGGTCGGCCACTGCGCCGCGCTATCCGCCGCCGCGACGCCGGTGCATGTCAGCAGCAGCGCCGTAAGCGTCAGGCGCGTTCTCGACAGCCCCATCGTTCTCCTCCCTGCCGCCGCGGCACGGCGGTCCGTGTCGCGATTCTGTGACATAAAACATTTTGACACAAATGTTTTATGCGGCTAGCATCCGGCCATGGAAAAGCGCGCGGCTACGCTGCTGGCGGAGACCGTGCCCGGACTGGAGGAGCGGATGAACAAGGCGGTGCAGGGCGAGACGCGATTGCTGATCGACGGCCGGCTGGTCGAAGCCGCTTCCGGCCGCCGCTATCCGAACATCGCGCCCGCCACCGGCGAGGTCATCGGCGAAGCGGCGGACGCGGGCCTGGCCGACGCCGAGGCGGCGATCGCCGCCGCGCGCTGTGCCTTCGACGACAGCGGTTGGGCCACTGATCGCGCCTTGCGCAAAAAATGCCTCGGCCAGCTGCGCGACGGTCTGCGCGCCGGCGCGGCCGAGTTGTGCGAGCTGGCGGTAGCCGAAGTCGGCGCGCCAATGGCGATCACCCGCGGTGGCCCGCAGGGCGATGGGCCTATCGCCATCCTCGATTACTACCTCGGCCTGGTCGACGGCTACGCCTGGGACGCCGAGCTGCCGGTGGTCAATACCATGGGCGTGCCGAGCAAGCGCCTGTTGTGGAAGGAGGCGGCCGGCGTGGTCGCGGCGATCTCGCCCTGGAACTTTCCGTTCCAGATCAACATGGCCAAGCTCTGCCCGGCGCTGGCGGCTGGCTGCACCGTGGTGCTCAAGGCCGCGCCGGAGACGCCCTGGACCGCGAGCTTCATCGGCAAGGTCGCCGCCGAATGCCTGCCACCCGGCGTGCTCAACGTGCTGACCTCATCCGACCCGGCCACGGTGGGCGAGAAGCTCTGCGCCGACCCGCGCGTCGACGTGGTGTCCTTCACCGGCTCCACCGCCACCGGCCGCCGTGTCATGGCCGCCGCCTCCGGCACGGTCAAGCGGGTATTTCTGGAGCTGGGCGGCAAGTCGGCCAACATCATCCTCGACGATGCCGACTTCAATACCGCCCTGCTCAGCGGCTTCGCCGTCTGCTACCACGCCGGCCAGGGCTGTGCCATCACCACGCGGCTGCTGCTGCCGCGTTCGCGCTACGAGGAAGGCGTGCAGTTTCTCAAGCACGCGTTTGCGCAGTTGCCGTACGGCGATCCCTGTGGGGAGGGCCAGATCATGGGGCCGCTGATCAGCGCGCGGCAGCAGGCGCGGGTGCTGGAGTACATCGAGACCGGCAAGCGCGAGGGCGCGCGCCTGGTCTGCGGTGGCGGCAAGCCGGCGCATCTGCCGCGCGGTTTCTATGTCGAGCCGACCCTGTTCGCCGACGTGCGCAACGACATGCGCATCGCCCAGGAGGAGATCTTCGGGCCGGTGCTGGTCGCCATCCCCTACGAGGACGACGACGATGCGGTGCGCATCGCCAACGATTCGATCTACGGCCTGTCCGGTGCCATCTTCGGCAGCCCGGAGCGGGCGCTGCGCATGGCGCGTCGCATCCGCAGCGGTACGCTCAACGTCAACGGCGCCAATTTCTTCGCGCCGGACTCGCCGTTCGGCGGCTACAAGCAGAGCGGCATCGGCCGCGAGATGGGCGTGCTGGGCTTCGAGGAATACCTGCAGACCAAAACCGTCGCGGTGCCAGGCTAGGAAGAACGATGGTTGCGATCACCTATATCGAGCATGACGGCAAGCGCCACACCGTGGACGTCGATGCCGACATGAACCTGATGGAAGGCGCCACCTTGAACATGGTGCCCGGCATCGTCGGCATGTGCGGCGGGATCTGCTCCTGCGCCACGTGCCATTGCTACATCCCCGAGAACTGGAAGGACCGGCTGGAGCCGCCCTCGATGGGCGAGCTGAACATGCTGGAAAGCGCCAGCCACCGCCGCCCCAACAGCCGCCTCGGCTGCCAGATCGTGGTGCGAAAAGAGCTGGAAGGGATGGAGGTGGAGATGCCGATCGGACAGGGCGACAGCTAGCAGATGGTTGTCATCCTGAGCGGAGCGAAGGATGACAAAACAAACGAAGCGAGGAGAACCAGATGAGTCTTTCCGGCAAGGTCGCCGTCATCACCGGCGCGGGGCAAGGCATTGGCGAGGGCTACGCCAAGGGTCTGGCCAAGCTCGGCTGCAAGGTGGTGGTGGCCGACATCAACGCCGTCCAGGGCGAGCGGGTGGCGAAGGAAATCCAGAAATCCGGCGGCGAAGCCCTGTTCGTGTCCGTCGACGTGTCCAGCGAAACCTCGGCCAATGCCCTGGCGAAGCAGGTCAAGGAGAAGTACGGCGCGATCCACTACCTGGTCAACAACGCCGCGATGTTCGGCACCCTGGATTTCAATCCCCTGATGAGCGTGGACCTGGCCTACCTCAACAAGGTGGTCGGTGTGAACATGCTCGGCTCGGTGGTGATGGCGCGTGCCTGCGTACCGTACATGGGCGCCGGCTCCTCCATCGTCAATCAGTCCTCGACCGCGGCATGGATGAACTACGACTACTACTCCTTCACCAAGCTCGCCACCAACGGCATCACCTGCGTGCTGGCGCGCGAGCTGGGGCCCAAGGGCATCCGCGTCAATGCCATCGCGCCGGGTCCCACCGACACACAGGCGCTGCGCGACAAGGTGCCGGAAGCCTATATCCAGGGTATGGTGGCGCAGATGCCGATCGCCCGCCTCGGCACGCCGGAGGACCTGCTCAAGGCCCTGGTATTCCTGCTCTCCGACGACGCCGGCTGGGTCACCGGCCTGATCATGAACGTCGACGGCGGCCAGTGGATGCGCGCCTGAGGAGCCGCTTATGAACAACTGGCGGGTGCAGGACCAGGTCATCGTCGTCGCCGGCGCCTCCAAGGGCATCGGCCTGGCAACCGCGCAGGCGCTTCTCGCGCGCGGCGCCCGGGTCGCGTTGCTGGCGCGCGACAAGGCCCGGCTTGACGAGGCGGTGGCGGCGCTGAACAGCGGGCGCGCCCTCGGCATCGCCGCCGACGTCTGCGACAAGGCGGCGGTGGAAAAAGCCTTCGCCGCGGTCCAGGCGAAATGGGGCCGGCTCGACGGCCTGGTCAACAACGTCGGCTTCCAGTTCGCGCGGCGCCTCGAGATCATCCCAGAGGCCGAGGTACGCAAGCTGCTGGAGCTGAACTTCGTCTCCGCCGTCTTCACCTGCCAGGCGGCGATCCCGCTGCTGCGCGCGGCCGGCGGCGGGCGCATCGTCAACATCTCCTCGGCTAGCGTGCGCAACGACAACGAGTTTTCGCACCTGGGCATGTACTCGGCGGCCAAGGCCGCGCTGGAGCACTTCTCCAAGGAGCTGCGTCACGAGCTGAAGAATGACCGCATCATGGTCACGGTGTTCAGCCCCGGTGCGGTCGCCACCGGCAGCGTCGCCAACTTCGATCCGGCGGCGCTGGGCGAGGCGATGCAGGACTGGCTGACCAAGGGGCCGAAGTTCGATGGCGCCGCCGAGGCGCCTGCCATCGCCGCCGCCATTGCTTCCTGCTTCGAGCTCCCGCCTGGCGTGGCGGTGGAATTCATGGAGGTGCGGCCGAACATGCCAACGCCGAAGATGCTGGAATCGGATTGGAAGCAGCAGTGAACGCGCGGCTTCTTCCTTATTGTCATTCCCGCGAAGGCGGGAATCCATTTTTTGCTTTCGAGCGTTCGGAAATGGGTCCCCGCCTCCGCGGGGACGACGCTCATTCCGTCCGGGGGACGGAATGAGCGTCGGTTTCATCGGTCTGGGCAACATCGGCAAGCCCATGGCGAAGCACCTGCTCAAGCTGAAGGAGCCGGTGTACGTCCATGACGTGATGCCCGGTCCGGTGGACGAGCTGGCGCGCGCCGGCGCCCATGCCGCCACGCCGCAGGAGATCGCCGGGCAATGCCGCATGGTCGGTCTCTGTGTGCGCGACGACGGCGACGTCGACGCGCTGTTGCAAGGCGCGGAGGGTTTGTTGCAGCTGATGCAGGACGACAGTGTCATTGCGGTGCACAGCACCGTCACCCGGGCTTCGGTGTTGCGCTGGGCGGAACAGGCGAGGGCCCGCGGGATTCATCTGATCGACGCGCCGATCACCGGCGGCGCAGCCGGCGCCGAGGCCGGTACCCTGGCCTACATGGTCGGCGGCGCGGCGGAGATTGTCGAGCGCTGCCGTCCGGTGTTCGCCACCTCGGGTCAGAAGGTCATTCACGCCGGCCCGCCCGGCGCCGGCATCGCGCTGAAGCTGTGCAACAACCTGATGAGCTATGCCGCGTTCGCTGCCATGCACGAGGCGGACGCGCTGGCCAGGGCGGCGGGGCTCGATCCGGGGCTGCTGCTCGAAGTCGGCCGCGCCAACGGCGTGGTCACGCCGCAGATGGAGGCTTTCATCGGCAACCGCAGCAAGCTCGCGGCCGCAGGGGAGGAAATGTTGCGGAAAAGCTTTAGCCCCTTTGGCGCGCTGGGCCGCAAGGACTTGCTCGCCGCGCTGGCCAGCGCCGAGCAGCTGGGCTTGAAGCTGCCGGCAACCGCACGCCTGGCCGAACTGATCGAAGCGGTGTTCAACGGCGACGGCGGCGGCTAGCGGTCCATCCGGACGCGCGGGCAGCAAGGCCGGATGCCGGAACATGGCCGCACGCCGCGGCCAGCGCCTACGATCCGCGGATGAAATCCGCTTCCCGGAGCCAGCCATGTCCATTCCCCGTGTCGCCAGCCTGCTGCTGATGGGCGCCGCCCTGCTGCCCGCCACGAATGCCGCCGAGGCACCGGCGCAGCGTCCGGTGCTGCTCGAACTGTTCACGTCCCAGGGCTGCTCCTCCTGCCCGCCCGCCGACGCGGTGTTGCACGAGTTGGCGGCGCGGCCAGACCTGCTGCCGCTGGCCTTTCACGTCGACTACTGGAACGGCCTGGGCTGGGTCGACCGGTTTTCCTCGGCGGCCTTCACCGCCCGCCAGCAGGACTATGCCGGGACGCACGGCTTCAGCGTCTACACGCCGCAGCTGGTGGTGGACGGGCATGCCGACGTGATCGGCTCCAGCCGCGGCGCCGTGGAGCAGGCCATCGCCGCCGCGCGCGGCCGGACGCGTAGCGCGGCCTCCAGCATCGCGCGCAACGGCGGCGAGGTGAGCCTCTCGGTCGGCGCCATCCCCGGCGCCACGATCAGCGGCGTGGTTTACCTGCTCAGCTTCGACAGCAGCGACACGACCAGCATCCGCCACGGCGAGAACGCCGGCCGCACGCTCAGCTACGCCAATGTGGTGCGCTCCCTGCGCCAGGTGGCGGAGTGGCGCAACCAGCCGCTGCAACTCGTCGAGCGATTGCAGCCCGAGGAACGCGGCGACCGCCTGGCCCTGCTGGTGCAGGACCGCACCGGCACGGTCTGGGCTCTGGCCAGTACGCCGCCGGTCGTTCACTGAGACCGTTTTCTTGTGCTGGTGACGGCCCGCTTCGGCGAGCCGTTTTCATTTACCTAAAAACATTTTGACAGAAATGTTTTTAGGTAATAGGATGCGGCCACTGGCAACAGCCACGCGAAGCCGTGGCGAGCGAGGAGGAGAAGCAGCATGGCCGATGACCTGAAGCGCAGCAGCGCCGCCACGGTGCAACGCAACCTTCTGACCATTCCGCGGTTGCCGGATGGCTCGCCACGCTACGCGCGCGGCTGGCACATGGTCGGCTGGAGCGACGAGTTCGAGACCGGCAAGCCGCAGGCGCGCGACTACTTCGGCCAGCGCCTGGTGATCTACCGCGGCGAGGACGGGCAGGTGCGCTGCCTCGACGCCTTCTGCCCGCACCTCGGCGCCGACCTGTCGGCAGGCGCGGTCAAGGGCAATCTGCTGCAGTGCGCCTTTCACAACTGGACCTACGACGGCTCCGGCCAGTGCGTGAAGATTCCGTACTGCGACAAGATCCCGCCCAAGGCGCGCACCCGCGCCTACACCGTGAAGGAGATCAACGAGACGGTGCTGATCTGGCACGATCACGAGCAGG
The DNA here is from genome assembly GCA_964458725.1 of uncultured Nevskia sp. GTDB lineage: Bacteria > Pseudomonadota > Gammaproteobacteria > Nevskiales > Nevskiaceae > Nevskia. The sequence continues at coordinate 28,730 of CAYWPB010000009.1, forward strand.
GCCCGCCGGACTACGAGATCCTGCCGCTGCAGGAGTACGCCACCGCCGGCTGGACCAGGAGCTGGAGCCGCTTCCGCATCACCATCAAGACGCATCCGCGCGAGGTGATGGAGAACACCGTCGACAAGGGCCATCTGCTGCCGATCCACGGCTTCGACGTCGATACCTGGCTGCCGGTGTGGAACGGCACCATGTGCGGCGAGCTCATGTGGGGCAAGCACACGCGACTGGCGGCGGATGTGCAGGACGACAAGCTCTATGTCCGCTCGATCAGTCACGGCCCGGCCTACCAGTACACCTGGCAAACCCAGGACAGCGCGCAGTTCGACAGCATCATTCTCACCGCTTGGTGCCCGATCGACGAGAACACGCTGGAGTACTGGTTCGGCGTGATCGTCAAGGCCGATCCGAAGCAGTTTCCGCCGGAGGTGTTGGAGGCGGCCGCGCAGGGCTATTGCAAGGCGTCCTACGATGCCTTCATGGAGGACGTCTACATCTGGGAGCGCAAGTTGTACCGTCCGGAGCCGCTGCTGTGCGCCAACGACGGGCCGATCAACAAGCTGCGCCGCTGGTACACCCAGTTCTACACCGACCGCGCCCAGGTCAACAACGGCCAGTATCACAACAACAACCACAACTGGACCATTTACGACCTGCGCGACCGCCGGCCCGAGGTGCTCGCGGCACAGGAAACGGCCAAGTCCGTAACCACGGTCAGCGCCTGACGCAATTTCAGTCCCCTCTCCCCTTTGGGGGCGAGGGTCGGGGTGAGGGGTAAGCCCAAGCTGCGCCATTTGCAAACCTGGCAGGACCATCCATGGCCCATTTCGATCCGTTCGACCACACCGTTCACGACAATCCATATCCGGTCTACAAGGATTTGCGCGACAACGATCCGCTGTACCGCAACGAGCGGCACGGCTTCTGGATCGTCTCGCGCTACGACGATTGCGTGAAGGTGCTGCGTGACTTCAACACCTTCTGCAACAAGCATGGCCAGACCCTGGAGCCGACCGGCGAGACGGTGCCGCCGATCCTGCTGCTGATGGACCCGCCGCACCACACGCGCCTGCGCAAGGTGGTGGCGCGGGTGCTGACGCCGGAGAAGATCGCCCACCTCGAGGGCGACGTGCGCCAGCTGGCGCGCGAACTGCTGGCGCCGTTCCACGGCAAGGGCAGGATCGACATCGTGGCGGATTTCTCCGCCTACCTGCCGATGGCGATCATCGCCCGCATGCTGAAGATTCCGCGCGAGCACGAGGACATGATGCGCGCCTGGACCGACGCCTGCGTGCACCGCGACGACGGCGTGTTCGCCATGCCCGAGGCCGGCCTCAAGGCCACCATGGACATGTGGAACTACTTCGAGGACCTGGTGAAGGAGCGGCGCAAGCATCCCTACGGCGACGACCTGGTCAGCCTGGTGCTGCAGTCTGAGGACGCCGGCGACATGAACCACGCCGAGGTGCTGGGCTTCCTCTACCTGCTGGCCATCGCCGGCAACGAGACCACCACCAAGCTGGTCGGCAACATGAGCTTCCAGCTCAGCCGCCATCCGGAGCAGTTGCGCGCGCTGCGCGACAACCCGGCGCTGATTCCCGGCGCGGTGGAGGAGACCATGCGCTACGACGGGCCAACCCAGCTGCAGGCCCGTACCGCGACCCGCGACGTGGAGATGCACGGCCGCACCATCCGCGAGGGCGACAAGGTCGGCATTCTGTTCATCTCGGCCAACCGCGACGAGCGCCATTTCGCCAACGCCGACCAGTACGACATCCGCCGCAACGCCCGCGACCACATCGGTTTCGGCGCCGGCGTCCACGCCTGCCTCGGCGCGGCACTGGCGCGGCTGGAGGTGAAGGTCGCCTTCGAGGAGATGCTCAAGCTGATGCCAGAGTTCCACGTCGACGAGTCGAAGCTGCAACGCATGCACTCGCCCAACGTGCGCGGCTACACCAGCGTGCCGATGAGCTTCTGAAAGTCCCCCTCTCCCCGTGCAACGGGGAGAGGGCCGGGGTGAGGGGCGGCTGTTCAACGAGAACTTCGATGAGCAAGAAATACGACCGACAGAAAGGCCAACAGCTGTTCGACGAGGTCTACTGCAAGGACCTCGGCGAGCTGCCGCCGCCCGGTGCTTCGAAGTTCATCGACTACATGCTGGAGACACTGTTCGCCGAGCTGTGGGCTGACGGCACGCTCAGCATCCGCGACCGCCGCCTGCTGCTGCTCGGAGCCATCGCTGCGCAGGGGGACGAGGCAACCATGACGATCCAGGCGCGCTCGGCGCTGAAACGCGAGGAGCTGAACCGGGAGCAGCTGGAGGCGATGGCGGTGTTCCTGACCCAATACGTCGGGTATCCGCGCGGCTCGAAGGTGTTCCGCATCGTCAGTGAAGTGGCCGCCGCCGCGAAGAAATGAGCAGACCGCGCCAAACCACCACGGCGGTCATTCCCGCGAAGGCGGGGATCCAGTTTTTGCGCCACCTCAAAGAAGAACTGGATTCCCGCCTTCGCGGGAATGACGAATAACATGACCATCCCCGGCCACTGGTTCTCGCAAAACCCCGACAAGGCCTGGGCCGAGAAGCTGTACCTGTGCTTCATTCCGGTGTTCTTCGGCTACAACGCCGTGATCCAGAAGCTGGGCTGGCTCGACGTCGGCAATTTCTGGCACGTCACCCAGAATCTGCTGATGTGGGTGCCGTACTGCCTGCTGCTTCCGGCATTCCTGCGCCGCGGCAGCGGTGTGCCCTGGCGGCAGAGCTACTGGTTCAAGTTCAACCTGTACATGTTCGTGTATGTGTTCTTCGCCACCTACTTCCACACCGAGTACTTCTTCAAGACGCTCGGCATCCGCTACCGCTTCCCGCATGTCAGCCTGTATTTCGACTCGGCCCTGCTCGGCCCGGACGAGTCCACCGCGGCGCAGAACTTCGAGAAAGTGCCGCTGGGGATGTACTTCAACGCCATCGCCTTCTTCATTGTCTACCACACTGCCTCGGTGGTGCTGATGCGGCGGGTGCGGACTCTCACGCCGGGCGCGCCACGTGCGCTGCGTCTGCCGCTGTGGATCATCACGGTGGCCGCGGCGGCCTATTTCTTCGCCTGGGCCGAGACCTTCTTCTACGTCAACTCCTCGGCCAAGGCCAACGTCTGGTATGTCGACCTGCCGCGCATGCTCAGCCTCGGCTCGGCCTGCTATGCGCTGTACTTCATTGTCAGCTTCCCCAACGTGTTCCGCCTCGATGAGGAGCGGGCGGGGGAGGGTTGGAGCCTGTCGCGCACCGTCATCGAGGCCTCATTCGTCAGCATGCTGGTGCTGTTCCTGCTGGATTTGTTCACCTGGGTGGTCGGGCCCATCGCGTAGGCCCGGGAGATCGTTGCCATGCCGTTCAATCCGCAAGCGGCGAGCCGGGGACGCAAAGCGCCGGAGCGCAGTGCTTACGAGCGTTATGCCGAGCTGCTCGGCCTGATCTACGAAGGCGCGGAAGAGGAGCAGCCCTGGGGCCGCGCGCTGGAGCTGATCCGTGCCGAGCTGGGCGCGAGCTGGGTGGCGCTGCTGCTGCGGCCGGCCACCGAACAAGCGCCGGCGCGCCTGCTGACCGCCGGCGGCCCGCTGTGGCTGGCGCAGGATTCGCCCTACGAGTCTGGCGGCCGCTGCCCGCCGGGGCATCCCTTCACCGACCTGCCGTGCGACCGCATGCTGCCGGTGCCCGATTTTTCGCCTTCACGCGCGGCGCCGCCGCAGGTGATCGGCGCCGACCTGCTGCTGGCGCAGGAGCTGCGGGTACGACTGCGCATCTGCCGCGGCGGCCGCCAGCCCGCGTTCGGCGCCCCCGAGCTGAGCTGGTGCCAAAGCCTGCTGCCGCCCGTCAGGGCCGCGCAGCAGGCCTGGTTCCGCGAGCCAACCGCCGTCACGAAAACGCAACAGCC
>CAYWPB010000009.1:32671-37428 GCA_964458725.1 uncultured Nevskia sp.
AGGGACACCCTCGGGTCCGCCCAATCCCACATCGTGATGAGGACGTTGGGTTCCGGGAGCAGAGCGGCGACATGGAAACGCACCGGCTGGCGCAGGGCCTTGAGAACCTCAAGCGGGGCCTGGTGATCCTCGACGAGAGCGGCACCGTGCTGCGCAGCAATGCCGTGGCCGAGGCGATCCTGCGACGCAAGGACGGGCTGCGCCTGTTGAATGCCGGTCTCAGCTGCACCGCGCCAGCCGAGGACCGTCGGCTGCGCGGCGCGATCCGCAGCGCGCTGCAGCGCCACGCCGCCAGCGCCGAGGGTATCGCCGTCGCCGCCACTCGCGAGGATGGCTGCAGCCGCGTCGGCCTGCTGGTGCAAGCCTTGCCGCCGGGGCCGCTCGACGGCGGCCGGCGCCGCCCGGCGGTGGCGGTGTTCCTGCGCGACCCGCACGGCGAATGCCACCCTGCGCCTGGCGTGGTCAGCCAGCTGTTCGGCCTGACCCCGGTGGAAACGCGTCTGGCGCTGGAAATGACCAATGGCGCCACCCTCGATGAGACGGCGGCCCTGCTCGACATCCGCCGCAACACCGCCCGGACCCACCTGCGCTCGATCTTCGCCAAAATCGGTGTGCAGCGACAGGCCGCCCTGGTCCGGGTCATCCTCAACAGCGTTGCTGTGATGTCCTGAGGGGTCTCTTCGGCTCTACAGCGGCCTTGTAATCCTCGGAATCGGTCGCATTTTCATGCGCAACAGATTGATCTTTTGGATGTTTTATAGGTGCCTGTGGCACCGCACGATAGTTTAGTTTTTCTAAGTGATCTTGATATAAAAAATCAATTGTTGCGCCGCAGCAACAGGTGTTTAATACGCCCCGTGAAGCGAGCGTTTTCTCCCTGAATCTCTCGCTTCGACAGTCTCCTCCAGATCCCGCACCTATGGGATCTTTCAGGCCACCCCACCCGGGTGGCCTTTTTTTATGTCCAGTGGTTTTTGGTTTGGCGTGGCTTTCAGGCAGCCAGCCGCTCCAGCCGATGCATGCGGCCGGCATGGAATACCAGCGGCGCCGCCTCGGCGCGGTCGAAGGCCAGCACCTCGCCGACGAAGATCAGGTGATCGCCGCCCTCGTAGCGGAACGCCGTGCGGCACTGCATGAGCGCCGCGCAGCCTTCCAGCAGCGGCGCGCCGCCGATGCCGCTGGCGAAGTCCAGCCCGGCGAACTTGTCGGCACCGCTGCGCGCGAAGCGGCCGCACAGCGCCTCCTGCTCGGCGCGCAGGATGTGCACCGCCCAGTGCTGTGCCTGGGCGAAGGCCGGCAGGCTGCGCGCCGTCTTCGCCAGGCTGAACAGCACCATCGGCGGATCGAGCGACACCGAGTTGAAACTGCTGGCGGTGATGCCCACCGGCGCGCCGTCGGCGTCGCGGGTGGTGATGATGGTGACGCCGGTGGCGAAGCTGCCGAGGGCGTCGCGGAATTCGCGGGGGTCGAAGCGATTCATTTTGTTCTCCTTCACAGCCCGGCCGAGATGACGATGGTGTTGCCGCCCGGTACACGCAGCACCGCGCGCAGCTCGTGCGGGCCGCGCTCCAGCGGGCGCACCACGCTGGCGCCGGAGGCCAGCATCGCTGCCAGCGCCGCGTCGATGTCCTCGACGTGGAAGGCGGGCGCGGCGTCCTCGACGATGCGCTCCTCGCGCGCCGCCAGGCCCAGCGTGTAGCCGCCGGCATCGAGCGCGCAGTAGCGACCGCCGTCGCGGAACTTCACCGGCAGGCCCAGCACGTCGCGGTAAAACGCCACCGCGGCGTCGAGATCCTCCACCGGGCACAGCATCAGCTTGGTTTTCACGGCCTGTTCTCCTCCTGGTCGCGGCCATGCTCGGTCCGGGGCAGGGGAGCGGCATCGTCCACGGGGACTAAGGGCCTGTTAACGCTATTTTGGTCGCTGCGACGGGGTCTGTTTTCGCGCAGTGCAAGGCGCGACCGACGTGGTGTACTTGAAGTACATAAGGAGGGAGCAACGCGGCAATGCGCGAAAACAGACCCCGTCCCGGAGGGTTGCCCCGGATTTGCGTCCATGCGGCGTTGCTCGTTGCTCACGTACTTCAGTACGCTGCGCTCCTCGCGCCTTGCCTGGACGCAAATCCGGGGCAACGCAGCGATCAAAATAGCGTTAGCAGTCCTTTGGCCTGTCAAGCGCCACGGCGACAGTTTCATATAGTCTTGTCGGACGATGACGCAGTGCAGCAGACACCCCGACACTCAACCCAGCGAATTCCAGGATTCACCGTGATTGAACAACTGATCGAGCAACTGATCGATGTGGCCGTCGAAGCCGGCATCGCCATCCTGCCGGTGTACGAGCGGATGCGGCCCGAAGACGCCCAGATCAAGGGCGATGGCTCGCCTGTGACCCAGGCCGATGCCCTGGCCGAGGCCCTGATCCTCGAGCGGCTGGCCGTGCTGGCGCCGCAGATTCCGGTGGTGGCGGAGGAGTCCGTCGCCGCCGGCCGCATACCGGACATTACCGGCAAGTCCTTCTTCCTGGTCGATCCGCTCGACGGCACCAAGGAATTCCTGTCCAAGAACGGCGATTTCACCGTCAACATCGCCCTGATCGAACAGGGCGTGCCGGTGCTGGGCGTGGTCTACGCGCCGGCCATCGGCGAACTCTACGCCGGCCGGGCTGGGCAGGGCGCACGCCGTGCGCAGGTAAGGGACGGCAAGCGCGGCGAGTGGCAGACGATCCGTGTCCGCCCGGTTCCGCCTGAGGGTCTCAAGGTGCAAGCCAGCCGCTCGCACCTGACCGAGGAGACCAAGGCCTTCATCGAGCGCTTCAAGGTTGCCGAATTCGTCTCTGCTGGTTCCTCGCTCAAGTTCTGCCGCGTCGCGGCGGGCGAGGCCGACCTCTATCCGCGCCTGGGCCGCACCATGGAGTGGGACACCGCCGCCGCCGACGCCGTGCTGCGAGCGGCTGGCGGCAAGGTGCTGGACATGCAAGGCCAGCCGCTGGTCTACGGCAAGCGCAACCAGGCCAACGACAGCGACTTCGCCAACCCCTGGTTCATCGCCGCCGGACCGCTCGACCCCTTTGCCGCATAAACATTACAAGCATCAGGATCTGGACCCATAAGGGAGCACAACATGAACGATTCCATCGGCGTCACCGCCACCCGCACCGTGGTACGCGTCCTTGTCACCGGCGTTGCCGCCACCATCACCACCGTCGCGGCGGTCGGCTCCTGGATGGGCCTGGCCATGGCCGGTGCCGGCGGCGGCTGGACCGAATCCGGCGCGCGTCAGCGTCGTGGCCGCGTGGGCTGAATCCGAACCCTGCGAGGTGTCGCAGTAACGCGATGCCTGGCCGCGCGCTCAGGCGGCCTCTAGCTCGATCAGCAGGTCCTTCGTCCCCACCGTGATGCCCGGCGCGACGTGGATCTGCTTGATCACGCCGTCGCGCGGCGCGGCGATGACGGTCTCCATCTTCATCGCTTCCAGCGCCAGCAGAGGTTCACCTTTGCTCACGCTCTGGTTCTTCTGCACCGCCACGCGCACCACCATACCCGGCATCGGTGCGCCGATCTGACTGGCATTGCCGTCCTCGGCCTTGGCGCGCTCGGTCGACGACTTTGCCGCGCCGGCGTGGGGCACGCGCACCACGCGCGACTGGCCGTTGAGCTCGAAGAACAGCTTGGACACGCCCTCGTCCTCGACGTCGGTGCGGCTCTGCAGGCGGATCACCAGGGTCTTGCCGGGCTCGAGATCGACGCTGATCTCGTCGTCCTGCTCGCGCAGGCCGTAGAAGAAGACCGGCGTCGGCAGGGCGCTGACGTCGCCGTAGAGCTTCTGGTGCTCGGCGTAGTCCTTGTAGACCTTGGGGTACATCAGATAGGCGGCGAGGTCGGCGTCGCCCAGTTCCTGGCCCACGGCCTTCTCCGCCTCCGAGCGGGCCTCCTCCAGATTCACCGCCGGAATGCTCTCGCCGGGGCGTCCTTTGAGCGGCGGCTTGCCCTTCAGCACCTTGGCTTGCAACTCCTTGGGGAAGCCGTCGGCAGGGAAGCCCAGCTCGCCCTTCATCAGCGACACCACCGACTCGGGGAAGTCGATTGTCTTATTGGGATTCTGGACGTCCTCAGGTGTGAGGTGGTTCGCCACCATGTACAACGCCATGTCGCCAACCACCTTGGAGGTGGGTGTGACTTTGACGATGTCGCCGAACAGCTGGTTGACCTGGGCGTAGGCCTTCGACACCTCCGGCCAGCGCGCCTCCAGGCCCAGCGCGCGGGCCTGTTCGCGCAGGTTGGTGTACTGGCCGCCCGGCATCTCGTGGCGGTAGACGTCGGCGGTGCCGGAGCGGATGTCGGCTTCGAACGGCACGTAGAACTTGCGCACCCCTTCCCAGTAGTCGGACAGGCGCTGCATCGCATCGAGGTCGACACCGGGGTCGCGTTCGGCGCCGGCCAGGCTGGTGGCGATGCTGCCCAGGTTGGGCTGCGAGGTCAGGCCGCTCATGGCGTCGAGCGCGCCGTCCACCGCATCGCAGCCGGCCTCGACCGCGGCGAGGACGCTGGCTGCGGCGATGCCGCTGGTGTCGTGAGTATGGAAGTGGATCGGCAGGCCGATCTCCTGCTTCAGCGCCCGCACCAGCTCGCGCGCGGCGCTCGGCCGGCGCGCGCCGGCCATGTCCTTGATGCCCAGCACCTGGGCGCCGGCCTTTTCCAGCACCTTGGCCAGCTCGACGTAGTACTTGAGGTTGTACTTGGGCCGGCGGGCGTCGAA
>CAYWPB010000010.1:0-31723 GCA_964458725.1 uncultured Nevskia sp.
CGCCTTCCCGGTCACCGGCCCCCTCACCGGCATCGGCTGGGCCACCGCCGTCGCCTTCGCCCGCACGGGTCCCCGCCTCGGCGGTTCCGGCGGCCGCGAAGCCGAGGGCAAGGCACTCGAAGCCGAGCTGCGCGGCCTGGGAACGGAGGCCGTATTCGTCCAGGCCGACGTCCGCCGCGACGAGGAAGTGGGCGCGCTGGTCAACCAGGCTGTGGCCCGCTTCGGCCGTCTCGACGCCGCCGTCAACAACGCCGGCACCGAGGGCCAGCCCGGCCCGGTCGTCGACCAGACCGCCGCGAGCTACGCCGCGACGTTCGACACCAATGTGCTCGGCACCCTGCTGAGCATGAAGCACGAGCTGCGCGTGATGCAGGCGCAGGGCGTCGGCAGCATCGTCAACATCTCCTCGACCTATGGCCATCAGGGCGCGGCCTATGCCTCGGTCTATGTCGCCAGCAAACATGCGGTGGAGGGCTTCACCAAGTCCGCCGCACTGGAGGTCGCGGCTTCCGGGGTGCGCGTCAACGCCGTCGCCCCGGGGCCGACCGAAACCGGCATGCTCGATCGCTTCACCGGCACGCCGGAAAACAAGGCGGCCCTCGCCGCCACGGTCCCGCTGGGCCGCAACGCCAGCCCCGACGAGATCACCGGCGCCGTGCTGTTCCTGGCCTCCGATGCGGCTTCCTACGTCACCGGCCAGATCGTCAGCGTCGACGGCGGCAAGACCGCCGGCTGAAACCCCACCCGCTTCCCGCTTGCCGGAGTGATCCGGCAAGCGGGTTCCACCCAAGAATCCGAGGACTTCCCATGAACAATCTCACAGGCAAGACCGCCCTGGTCACCGGCGCCTCGCGCGGCATTGGCCGCGCCGCGGCCCTCGCCCTGGCCGAAGCCGGTGCCCAGGTGCTGGTCCACTACAGCAGCAACGCAACCCGGGCCGATGCGGTCGTGGCCGAAATCCGCGCGGCCGGCGGACGCGCCGAAAAGCTGGGCGCCGATCTCCGCACTCCGGATGGCCCGCACGAGCTGGCGCGGCAGGTGCGCCGCATCATCGGCGCCCGGCTCGACATCCTGGTCGCCAACGCCGGCGTGTCGAAGGCCGCGTCGATCGAGGACACCACAGTCGAGGACTTCGACAATCTGTTTGCGGTCAACGTGCGGGCGCCGTATTTCCTGGTGCAGCAGCTGCTGCCGTCGATGTGCGAGGGCAGCAGCATCGTACTGCTGTCCTCGCTCGCCGCGCACGCCTCGGTCGGCACGCTGTCGGCCTACGCCGCCACCAAGGGCGCGGTGGACACGCTGGTGAAGCACTTTGCAGCGGCGCTGGGGCCGCGCGGCATCCGCGTCAACGCGGTGGCGCCTGGCGTCGTCGAAACCGACATGTCCAGCTTCGCCAAGACCGACCAGGGGCGCGCCTACACGCTCGGCATGCAGGCCTTGCAGCGCGTGGCGCAGCCCGACGACATTGCCGGAGCCATCGCGTTCCTGGCGTCCGACAACGCCCGCTGGATCACCGGCGACACGCTGAGGGTGGACGGCGGCTCGAAGCTCTAGCCTACCGCCCCGGTCCATATTCTGGTTCAATGCCGGCACCCAGGACGAAGCCTATGACGTCATGGACCAGTGGCTGGCGGCGGTGAAGGCCGACGGCGGCAGCGGGGATCTGGCGCAGAAAATCATCAGGGATCGCCCTGCGCAAGCGAACGATCGCTGCGGCACGCAGGATGGTACCAGCCTGTCGGAGTTCCAGTGCATAGGCGTGGTCGACGAGTCGCCGCGCATGGCCGCGGGAGAAGACATTCACGACGACATCGTCGAATGCCAGCTCAAGCCCATGAATCGCTCCAACTATACCGTCTCGTTTACCGACGCGCAGTGGGCGCAGCTGCAGTCCGTGTTCCCGGGCGGGGTTTGCGACTATTCGCAGCCGGATGCCGGGCAAGGAGCGACCCAGCCGTGGCAAACCTACATGGATGCCAACGGTGTGCCCGTTGTCGGCGGCACACCACTGCCGCCGCCGCCGCCGGGCTCGCCTGGAACTTAGCGAGTTCGTTCGGCCGGGGCATGCATTGTGGACCCGGAGGAGCCGGCTGATGTCACTGAAAACCCTACAGTGCCAATGCCGCTCCTCCGGACGTCCGCTGGATGGCCTGCGGCGGCTGGCCGAAGGAACGAAGAAACGCCTGCCGCATACGTTCCCGATCGCCAAAGCCGGTTTCTCGGGCGATGACCTCGATGGGGTGGCGCGTCGTTTCCATCATCAGCCGCGCCGCCTCCACCCGCAGACGCTCGACCGCCTTGGCCGGCGACTGGCCGGTCTCCTCGCGAAACACCCGGCTGAACTGACGCGGGCTCAGCCGCGCCGCCTCCGCCAGAACCTCTACGGAGAGATCACTGGCCAGATGCTCCTTCGCATGGGCGAGCGCCATCTGCACGCGGTCGGACTTCGCATCCATCTCCAGCAGCGCCGAGAACTGCGACTGGCCGCCGCCGCGCCGCTGCATCACCACCAGCTTGCGCGCCACCGCGCGGGCGGTCTCCAAGCCGAAGTCCTTTTCCACGATCGCCAAGGCCAGATCGACGCCCGCGGCCATGCCGGCCGACGTCCAGATCTGCCCGTCCACCACAAAAATGCGGTCCTCGTCGAGCTTCACGCCGGGAAACTGCTTCTTGAACGCCTGGGCATGAAACCAGTGCGTCGTTGCGCTCTTGCCGTCCAGCAGCCCGGCCGCGGCCAGCACGAAGGCGCCGGTGCAGATCGCCGCGACGCGACGGCTCTGGCTGGGCGCGTTGCGGACGTACTCCAGCAGGCTGCTGGGCGGCAGGCGGCACTCGTTGTCGCCGGCGACGATCAGAGTGTCGTAAGTCCAATCCCGCAGACGTTCGGTGTTGACGGAAAAACTCTGCGAGGTCATCACCGGGCCGCCATCTTCGGAAACCAGGCGGAACTGGTAAACCCGCTCGCCGCGCAGCAGGTTGGCGTATTCGAAGACGCTCGCCACGGCGAGGCCCAAGGCCTGGAAATTGGGATAAACGACCAGCCCGATGCTGTGCATGACCGCTCCGGATCAATTGTCCTGATTTATTGAATATAGCAGAAATAAGACTGCATACGGCCATAAATTCAGCCATGCAATGGCATAAATCATTGCATCTATGTCATTGATGAAGTCAGGCCGTGCTTCCAGAATGCCTCCCGATCCCGGCATTCCGCCGGTGAACCAAACGCAACCGGAGAAACGACCATGACGACTTCCAGCAGCTCACCCCAAGGTACCGCGCTGATCACCGGCGCATCCGCCGGCATCGGCGCTGTCTACGCCGACCGCCTGGCCAAGCGCGGCTACGACCTGATCTTGGTCGCCCGTCGCGGCGACCGACTGCAAGAGCTTGCTTCCCGCCTCACGGCGCAGACCGGCCGTTCGGTGAAGACCGTCGCCGCCGACCTCAACGACAAGGCCGGGCTGGCCAAGGTCGAGCGCATCCTGCGCGACGACCCCGCCATCACCCTGCTGGTGAACAACGCCGGCGTCGGTTCCGTCGCCTCGGTGCTCGACGGCAAGGTCGACGAGATGGAGGCGATGATCGATCTGAACATCACCGCTCTGACCCGCCTGACCTACGCCGTGGCGCCGGCCTTCGTGGCCCGCGGCAAGGGCACCATCATCAACATCAGCTCGGCGGTCAGCATCGCCGTCGAAGTCCTGAACGGCGTCTACAGCGCGTCGAAGTCCTACGTGCTGAGCTTCGGCCACGCGCTGCAGCGCGACCTCGCCGGCAAGGGCGTGCGCGTGCAGACGGTGCTGCCGGCGGCGACGGGAACCGAGTTCTGGGACGTGGCTGGCTATGCCCCGCAAAAGGAGTCGCCCACCACCATGACGGCCGAGGACCTGGTCGACGCGGCGTTGTCGGGGCTCGACCAGGGCGAACTGGTGACGATTCCGCCACTGCAGGACGGCGCCGAGTGGACGCGCTGGGAAGCCGACCGCCGCGCGCTGTCTTCCAAGTTCTCCAACGCCAAGCCCGCCCCGCGCTATGGCGTGCACGCCTGAAAAACCTTTAACCCCTACTTCAAAAGGAAGAACACATCATGAACATTTTCAAGAAAGGCATCTTCAATACGGCAGCCGCCGTGCTGGCCGTGGCCACCACGTTCACGCTGTCCCCGGCCGCCTCGGCGGCGCAATCCCGCGGCAAGGTGCTGGTGGTGATGTCCAGCGCGCATGAGCTGGACCTGCGCGACGGCAAGAAGTACTCCACTGGCTACTATCTCAACGAGTTCGTGGTGCCCTACCGCAAGCTGGTCGCGGCCGGCTACGAGCCGGTGATCGCCAACCCCAAGGGCGACCTGCCGGTGATGGACGCCAACTCCAACAACAAGATGTTCTTCGGCGGCGACGACGCGGCGCGTGCCGAGGCGCTGCAGTACGCGCTGGGCGTCGAGCAGCTGAAGCACCCGAAGACCCTGTCCTCGGTGGTCGCCGAGGGCACGAGCGGCTACGTCGGCCTGTTCATTCCGGGCGGCCACGCGCCGATGGCGGACCTGTTGAAGGACCGCGACCTGGGCAAGATCCTGGTCAGCTTCCACCAGTCGCACCGCACCACCGGCATCATCTGCCACGGCCCGATCGTGCTGCTGTCCGCGCTGCCTGATCCGGACGCCTTCGTCGCCTCGATGATCGCCGGCGACGGCAAGGCCAACGGGCTCGCCGCGGGCTGGCCGTATGCCGGGTACCGCCTCACGGTGTTCTCCACCGGCGAGGAGCAGCAGCTGGAAGGTCCGGCGGGCCTGGGCGGCAATGTGCAGTTCTACCCGGTGAACGCCCTGGCCGAGGCCGGCGCGCGCGTCGAGACCGTGGCCAACTGGCACAGCAACGTGGTCGTTGACCGCGAGCTGATCACCGGCCAGCAGCCGATGTCGGCGCCGGAGTTCGGCGACGTGCTGGTCAAGCAGCTGAACGCGCACAAGCACTAAGTGAATGCACGGGCACCCGGCCGGGAGGCGCTGCCTCCCGGCCGGCCTTTTTGGAGCATCCAATGCCTTACCTGCAACTCGACGTGAATGGCCACTACCCGGCCGGGGACAAGCAGCGGCTCGCGGCGAACATGAGCGAGACCTATGCGCGGATGATGTCGGTGGACATTCGCCGTATCAGCGTCGCCATCCGGGAATTGGATGGTGGCGTCTGGAGAATCGCGGAGAGTGGTGCCGATCCCGTGCCAGTCTCGGTGTTGATGCTGGACATCCGGCGCGGCCGGTCAGCGGAGCTGCGCATGGCGGTGGCAAAGGCACTTTGTGCGCATTGCATCGAGATTCTTGGCTTGCGCGAAGACCACCTCAACGTCGAATTCACCCAGCACAGCGGCGACGAGATGGTTCACCCGGCGCTCGGTGGTTACAGCCCGGAGTGGGGGCCCGGCGAGGCGATATAAGCGGGCGCAGGGTCGGCCTCCAAAGCATGCTGCCATTTTCCATCAGGAGAATTTCATGCCTACCTACGTGTGTTCTGTTCCGCCGGGGACGCTGAGTGAAGACCAGAAGAACCGGATCGCTGTTGCAATCAGCCATCGCCACAGTGAAGCAACGGGCGCCCCGTCCTTCTTCGTTCAGGTCGTCATCGAGGAGAGCGAGTCGACCAGGCGATTTCTCGGTGGGACGCCAGCCGATGCCCACATCTGGATTCGGGGCGATATCCGCGCGGGCCGCTCAGACGACGTGCGCGGACAGTTGATGCTCAACGTCATGAGGGATGTGAGCGAGATCGCTTCCGTTCCGAAGGAATCCATCTGGGTCTACTTGTGCAATCTGGCGCCCACCGATATGGTCGAGTACGGTCACGTCCTGCCGCGGCCGGGCGAAGAGCAGGCGTGGTTCGAGGGCTTGCCGCCTTCCTTGCAGAGCTACCTGAAAGCGCTTGGCACAGACCAGCAGACGTTCAGACTTTAGGGCAAGGAAGCTCCAAGTTCGGGGTCTACGAAGAGGGCTATGGCAGCCGACTCCGTCGGCACGGATGTATTGCCCAATGGCCTCGCCGACGTATCGGCGGCTATGCAGTAAGAACCCACCCCAGGTGTCCAGGGCGTCAATTGAAGGAGAGCATGATGGCGAAGATCTCGGTACTCGGCCTGGGCGCGATGGGATCGCGTATGGCCGCCAATCTCATCAAAGCCGGCCACCAGGTCACCGTGTGGAACCGCAGCCCGCAGGCGGCCCACACCCTGATTGAGGCCGGCGCGCAGTCCGCCGAGACTCCCAAGCAGGCGGCCAGCGGCGCCGAATTCGTGCTGGCCATGCTGCGCGATAACGAAGCCTCCCGGCAGGTCTGGCTCGATCCCCAGGCTGGCGCGCTGGAAGGCATGGCTACAGGCTCCATCGCCATCGAAAGTTCCACGCTCACCGCCGACTGGATTCGCGAACTGGGCGCGCAATTGTCCGAACGAGGGCTTTCCTTACTAGAAGCTCCGGTGGTCGGGAGCACGCCACAGGCGGAAGCAGCTCAATTGACCTACTTCGCGGGCGGCGACGCCGAAACATTCAGGCGCTCGGAAAGCGTGCTCAAGGCGATGGGCTCCTCCATCCAGCACATCGGTCCACTCGGCACCGGCGCAATGGCGAAGCTGGCGACCAACACCCTGCTGGGTATCCAGGTGACGGTGCTCGCGGAATTGATCGGGCTGCTAAAGCATGCGGGTGCCGACGTCGGGCGGGTGCTGGAAGCGGTTGCCACAACGCCCGTCTGGAGCACGGCGGCGGGACGTGTGTCCGGGCTCATGCTGGCGGGCAATTTCGCGCCGCAGTTTCCCATCGAGCTGATCGAGAAAGACTTCGGCTACACGCTGCGGACCGCCGGATCAGACGCGGCCGCCCCGACCATCGCGGCGGCTCGCAGCGTGTTCCGGGCAGCGATCGAGCGTGGAATGGGCAAGGACAACATGACGGCTGTGGTGAAGCTTTTCGTGTAGCTGAGACCGGCCTGGCGCATACGCACCGCGCACCTCGTAGCTCAGACGTAAGCAATAGCGGCAGCCGGGGGCGGGGGCGTGGCCGTCAGAGTCCTAGCCTTGATGCGAGTATCTGTTTTAAAGCTTCAAGGACGTCTGCTTTGGGCCTTCCTAAGCGGACTTCGAGCCCTCTCCTGAAAGCGGTCGTCGACGATGGCCGCCTTTTTTTGCAACGGCCATGACGGTGTCCGCAAGCGTCACTTAGCGCCACTTTGCTGACATGGCCGCCTCGATCAAAGCCTCAGCGAAGCCCAAATTCCTTCCTCAGGTGAGTATCCCCGGCCATCGAGACTGATTTCGATCGGCCCTAAGCCGCCCTCACTTTCCGGACAACTTGCGGTACTCCCCCGGCGCCTGCCCGAACCACCGCCGGAACGCACGGGTGAAGCTGGCCGTGTCTCCGTAGCCCAGCTGCAGCGCGATCTCGTCGAGCTTCATCTGGGTGCCTTGCAGCAGCTGCGCGGCCAGCTGCCGGCGCTCCGCTTCGACGATGTCGCGGAAGCTGGTGCCTTCTCCTTCGAGCTTGCGCCGCAGGCTGCGCGGCGCCATGGCCATGTGCTGCGCGACATCTTCGATCGACGCGACCAGGCCCAGGGGCCCCAGGATCAGCTGCCGGACCTGGCCGATCACACCGCTGACTTGGCGCCTCTTGAGTTGGGCGCGACACTGGTCCTCCAACAGACGCGCCAGGTGGGCGTCGTACATCGGCAACGGGATCTCGGCATCTTCCCGCCGCAGCACGATGGCGTTGCGAGCGCTGCCATAGCGCGGC
Source organism: uncultured Nevskia sp. (assembly GCA_964458725.1). Lineage (GTDB taxonomy): Bacteria > Pseudomonadota > Gammaproteobacteria > Nevskiales > Nevskiaceae > Nevskia. The sequence goes on from CAYWPB010000010.1 coordinate 7,775, forward strand.
GCAATGCCGCACAAGACCTCGATGCGTGCGGCGTGCACAGGCGCCGGCCCTTCATACTCCAGGCCTCGCGCGAGGATGCCGGACAGGCTGAGTTCCTTGAGCAGATTGACGGCCGTACCGGTATCGCGCTCCAGCAGGAACTGGCGCAGGTGCTGCGGAATGGCGCCGGGGTCGGCGCAAAAGGCGAGCTCGCTTTCGTCGATCACCAACCAGAAGCGACAGTAGGCCGTGCTCAGCGGCAGGTAGCGCAGGGATCGCTCAAGCGCCTCGCGCAACGTGCGACTCGTGCGCAGCGCGAATCCCCAGATGCCGAACGTGGCAATGTTGTATTGCATGCCCAGTTCGAAGCCCAGCGCCGGCACCTGCGGCAGCGCCAGGATCAGGTTCTCGATCAGGCGCATTTCCTGCTCGCGCGAGATCAGCGCATCCGCGTCGCGCAGCTGTGCCGCGGTGATGCCGGTACCAAGCAGACAAGTCTCGGCGTCGACGCCGTAACGCGTCGCGAAGTTGACCATCACCTGAGCAATGGCGACCGGATGCAGAACGCTCGTCTGCGCTGACATGGCCTCTATCGGATGTACTCCGCTCCTTTATTTGGCCAGATATGCCCTGCACAAGGCCGGCAATGCGCTGTCGCGCGTCGCCGGCGGTCAGTAGATTGAGGCTCGACAAGCGGAGCCCGGAGTGACCCATGGAGCAGGATCTGAACGCGCTGAACAAGCAGGCCATCGCCATCTCGAAGGAGTATACGGGCGGACTGTCGTGGCCGACAATCATCCTGGTGGTGGTCGTGCTGAGTGCCTTTGTTGGCAACCTCTGGCTGTTCGCGGCCGGTTTGGCTCCGCTGTGGGCAGCGACGCTGATCTATGCCGCGCTGACGTATATGTCGTACACGCCGCTGCACGAGGCGGCCCACGGCAACATCCACGGCAGCCGCGAGCGGCTGCAATGGCTCAACGATCTCTGCGGCTATCTCGTCGCGCCGCTGATCATGATTCCCTACTCCACGCACAGGGTGGAGCACTTCACCCACCATCGCTATACCAACCAGCCGGACAAAGACCCGGACTTCGTCGTCAGCGGAATGCGTCATGGCTTTATGGCCTTCATCACCTGCGGATTTAAGTTCATGTGGATGCAGAACACCTTCCTGTTCCGCGAACACTGGGCGACGGCGCCACGGCGCGAGCGTGCCATCTACTTCGCCGAAGTGACGCTGGCGATCAGTTGGCGCCTGGCCTTCCTGGCGCTGATCCCGGCCGCTTCGACCCTGGTACAGCTGGTCGCAGGCTATCTGGCCGGCGGCTTCTTCACCGCCTACTGGTTCGCCTACCGCCCGCACTTGCCGTACGAAGAGCCGGCGCGCTATCGCAACACCAACAGCCTGATCATGCCGACCTGGATGAAGCCGCTGGAGTGGTTCTGGTTCGGTCAGAACCTGCACTCGATTCACCACGCGTTTCCCCGCGTGCCGTTCTATCGCTACCACGCGCTATTCCGCGAGATCGAGCCAGTCATGCGCGCGCATGGCGCGCCGATGATCGGCATCTTCGATCGCAGGCCAGTGCGTGCGTGATAACCGGTCGCCGGAGAAAGTGGGGGGTTGATGCTTGGAGGCATCCCGGCCCCGATGTGCAACCGCACGCGGCTCCAAGTGCCTTTGAGGAAAGTTGCTCCAAGTCAGGTTCACCCCAGCCCAAAATCCTTCCTCAAGCTCGCATCCACCGGCCCTGCCGGCATGAAACGCCGCAGCTTGCTGAGCAAGGAGGCTTTCCCTTTGGGCGGACGGCGCATGCGCCAGGCGCCGAACGCAGCTTCGACGATGGCGTTCACGACCGCGTCCGGCTCCGGCGCCCCGGCCATGGACTGGCCGATCGACTGCACCACGCGGTCGCGCTCGGACCCGTACGCCGGGATCAGTGACACGGCCTTCGGCGCGTTGGCGTCGAGGTTGCTCTTGGTGAAGGCGGGTTCGACCAGCACCACGCGGATGCCGAACTGACGCACTTCGTGATCGAGGGATTCGGACAAGCCCTCCACCGCGTGCTTGGAGGCCGCATACAAGCCCATGTACGGCGCGGGCAAGAAGCCCAGCACGGAACTGATGTTGACGATCCGCCCCGAGCGCTGGTCCCGCATCTGCGGCAGCACCGCCCTGGCAGTGCGGAGAATGCCGAGAACGTTGGTATTGAATAACGCAGCGGCTTCAGCCAGCGACGTTTCCTCCACCGCCCCCAACATCGATATTCCGGCATTGTTGACCAGCACGTCGACGCGCTTTGCCGAATCGATGATGGATTGGACGGCGCGCTGAACCGAGGCCTCGTCGCGCACATCCATTTCGACCAGCTGCACACCCGCAATGGGCTGTGCCTTGGCCATAGCGCGCACCGTGCCGAACACCCGGCATCCCCGCTGCGCAAAGCGCTCCGCCGCCGCACGGCCTATGCCCGACGATACCCCGGTGACCAGGACAACAGCAGGATTTGACATGAATGGTGCCCTCTAAACTGAATGGATCTGATGTTCCCGCGAGGCCTCACCGGCCCAACGGGCGAGCTTGTTACGAGTCATGCGGACCGCGGCCTGTCCAACTCCGCAATCTGCGCACGAACGGCTTGTAGAACTTCGTCGGAAAGCGAGGCGTCGCTGACGGCCCGCGCTACCACCACGGCGCCAACCATGGCCGCGAAGCTGGTCAGGGCTTGCCGGCGCCGAAGCTCCGCAGTTCGCCCGGGCACGATCCCGGTCAGTAGTGAGACGAAGCGCTTGATGCCTTCTGTTACCGCCAGGCGCACGCCAGGTCCCTGTCGTGCGGCGTCGGCTCCAAGAGCGGGAACAACACAACCGACGCCTGGGCTGTCGCGGTGATCCGCGGACACGTAGCGTGAAGCGATCGCCGAAAGCGCCCGGCGCGGCGTCCGGTCTCGCAGTTCGGTCCATGTGCTGTTCAAGTCCTGCAACGCCTTGGCGCAGGCTTCGGCCTCCAGAACCTCCTTCGACGCAAAGTGACCGTAGAAGCCGCCGTGTGTGAGGCCGGCGCCCCCCATCAGATCGGCGACGCTCACGCCATCAAATCCCCTTTCCCGGAACAGTTGCGCCGCCACCTCGACGATGCGCTGACGATTTTGTTCCGCCTGTTCACGTGTGACTTTCATGCTGGACCTCCGGAGTCGCCGGCTTGACTTCTTAAATGATATATATCATTTTATATTCATGACAAGTAACATTTAACAGGTCCGCCATGATTCAAGACAGAACGGCACGGGTGGGATGGCCCCTGACGACTGGCCTCGCGGCCGCCAGCTTTCTCTGGCTCGGCCTTTCAGGCTGCGCGGTAGGACCGGACTACCGGAAGCCTGAAACGAAGCTCCAGGACTTCCACAGCGTCGCCGCAGTGCAGGCCCGCAGCGCGCCAGCGCCGGAGTTGGACGCATGGTGGCTGGGCTTCAACGATCCCCTGCTGTCCAGCCTGGTGCAGCGGGCGCAGGCGCAAAACCTCGATCTCGCCGCCGCTTTGGCTCGGCTGCAGCAAGCCCGGGGCGTAGCGAGCGAGGCGGGGGCCCTACTGCTGCCGACGGCCGACCTGGATGCCCAGACGGCGAGAATCCACCAGTCTCTGGAAAGCCCGATCGGCCAGGGCGCCTCGCACCTGCCTGGCTACAACCGCAACCAGTCCGACTACAGTCTGGGTCTGGGCGCAAGCTGGGAGCTGGATCTGTTCGGCGGGCTGCGCCGCGGCAGCGAGGCAGCCTCGGCCGAGGCGGACGCCGCGGTCGCCGAGCAGGTGGGCACGCGCATCTCGGTGACGGCGGATACGGCGGACGCCTACCTGCGCATTCGCGGCGACCAGGCGCGCATCGCCGTCGCCGAGCAGCAGATCGCCACCGACGCGCATCTGCTCGATCTGGTCAACCAGCGGTTCGGGCACGGGCTGGCGGCGGTACGCGAGGTGGCACAGGCCGAAGCCTTGTTGTCGCAGGCCCGTGCTTCGCTGCAGCCGCTGCGCATCGATCTGGAGGCGCAGATGAACCGGCTGGATGTGCTGCTGGGCCAGCAGCCGGGCACCTCCGCCGCCGAGTTGCAGGCGCCGCGGGACATCCCCGCCGTGCCCGGCATTCCGCTCAGCGACAAGCCGGTCGAGGTGCTGCGGCGCCGGCCGGATGTGATCGCGGCGGAACGCCGCCTGGCGGCGTCCAATGCCCGCGTCGGCCAAGCCATCGCCGAATATTACCCGCACCTGTCCCTGTCGGGTCTGCTCGGCTACGAGGCCTCGCACCCGAGTGATTTGTTCAAAGCCGCGACGTTCCAGCCCGGGGCCGCCGCGGGACTGCGCTGGCGGGTGTTCGACTTCGGCAAGGTCAGCGCCGAGGTTGCGCAGGCCAAAGGTGCCAAGGCCGAAGCGCTCGCGCGCTACCGGCAATCAGTGCTTCGTGCCGCCGAAGACGTGGAAGACGCATTGACCTCGCTGGTGCAACTCGAGGCCCATCGCCATGAGCTGCACAACGAAGTCATCGCCCTGACGCGGGCGAGGGATTCCTCGCAGGAAGCCTACCAGGGCGGCGTGATCGCGCTGACCGATGTGCTCGACGCCGACCGCCAATTGCTCGTCGCACAGGACGAGCTTGCGCAAACGCAGGCCGACTCGGGCCGGGCCGCCGTCGGTGCCTTCAGGGCCCTGGGCGGCGGCTGGTGAGCGCGGTGAAGCAGTCCAACAGATTTTTCGGGAGAGTGACGATGTCTCCATTCAAGATCATGGCGGTGTCCGGCGGCATCTGGGCGGCGGCAATGAGTCTCAGCGGCTGCGGCCCTTCCCAGGTGGCCGCCGATCCGCGAACCGCCGACCCGCTGGTCCAGATTGCCGTGGTGCAGCCCGCCGGCGAGGGGCAGCGCGCCTTCACCGGCGTGGTGTCGGCGCGGGTGCAGAGCAATCTCGGCTTCCGCATCCCGGGCAAGGTGATCGAGCGCCTGGTCGATGCCGGCCAGGCGGTGCATCAGGGCCAGCCGCTATTGCGCCTGGACCGGACCGACTATGCGCACGCCATCGCCAGCCAGGCCGGCAATGTCGAGGCGGCGCGGGCGCGGCAGCTGCAGACGGCGGCGGACGAAGCGCGCTATCGCGGCCTGGTGGCTTCCGGCGCCGTATCGCAGTCGACCTACGATCAGGTCAAGTCCCAGGCGGACAGCGCCCGGGCCTTGCTGTCGGCCGCCGAAGCCCAGCTCAAGGTGGCCCAGGACGAAGGCGAATATTCGACGCTGGCGGCCGACGCCGACGGCATCGTGGTCGAGACCCTGGCCGAGCCGGGGCAGTTCGTGGGCGCCGGCCAGGTCGTGGTCCGGTTGGCGCGCGCCGGGGCGCGCGAGGCGGCGGTCAACCTGCCGGAGACCCTGCGGCCAGCGCTGGGATCGGCCGCCCAGGCCAGCCTCTACGGCGCGAGCGCCGATGCCGCGCACGCTCCGGCGCACCTGCGGCAGTTGTCCGACGCGGCCGATCCGCTGACCCGCACCTACGAGGCGCGCTACGTGCTGGACGGCGCGGCGGCCAGGGCGCCGCTGGGTGCCACCGTCACCATCTACCTGGACGCGGCGCAGCCGGACGGCGACCTGGCGGTGCCGCTCGGCGCCGTCGACGACGAGGGCAAGGGACCGGGGGTCTGGCTGCTCGATCGCAAGGCCTCGTCCGTTTCTTACCGGCCAGTCACTTTCATCCGGTTCGACGGCGAGCAGGCGATTGTCGCCGGCGGCATCGGCATCGGCGACTCCATCGTCGCCTTGGGCGGACATTTCCTGCACGAAGGCCAGCGTGTGCGAATCGCCGACGCGCGCATCGCGAGCAATTGACATGAACCGCTTCAATCTTTCCGCGCTGGCTGTGCGCGAACGCTCGATCACGCTGTTCCTCATCGTCACTATCATCCTCTCCGGGGTCTACGCCTTCCTGCGCCTGGGCCGCGCCGAGGACCCTGCCTTCGTCATCAAGACCCTGACGGTCACGGCGGCCTGGCCGGGCGCCACCGCGCAGGAAATGCAGGATCTGGTGGCCGAACCGCTGGAGAAGCGCGTGCAGGAGCTGCGCTGGTACGACCGGGTCGAGACTCTGACCCGGCCCGGCGTTGCCGTGCTGCAGGTGTCGCTGAAGGACAGCACGCCGCCCGCCGACGTTGCCGAGGAGTTCTACCAGGCGCGCAAGAAGCTCGGCGACGAGGCGCCGAAACTCCCCGCGGGCGTGCTGGGGCCGTTCATCAACGACGAGTATTCCGACGTCATCTTTTCCGTGTACGCCCTGGAGGCCAAGGGACTGCCGCCGCGAGAGCTGACGCGCGAGGCCGAAACGCTGCGGCAGCGCCTGCTGCATGTGCCCGGCGTCAAAAAGGTCAACATTCTCGGCGAGCGCCCCGAGCGCATCTTCATCGACTTTTCCTACGCCCGCCTGGCCAACCTCGGCATCAGCCCGCAGGATGTGTTCGGCGCGCTGCAGCGCCAGAACGCCGTGACCCCGGCCGGCTCGATCGATACCAGCGGGCCGCAGGTGCTCATGCGACTCGACGGCGCCTACGATGGTGTGCGGAAAATCCGTGACACGCCGGTTGCGGCCGGCGGGCGCACGCTGCGGCTGGGCGACATCGCCCAGGTCGAGCGCGGCTACGAGGACCCGCCGACGTTCCTGATCCGCCACGATGGCGAGCCCGCCTTGGTGCTCGGCGTGGTGATGCAGGACGGCTGGAACGGGCTGGACCTTGGCCGCTCCCTGGATGCCGAGGAAAAGGAAATCGCCCGTGACCTGCCCGCAGGCATCCGGTTCACCAAGGTGGTCGACCAGGCGGTGAACATCCGCGAATCCGTCGACGAGTTCATGCTCAAGTTCTTCGTTGCCCTCGCTGTGATCATGATCGTGAGCCTGATCAGCCTGGGCTGGCGGGTCGGCATCGTCGTCGCCGCGGCGGTGCCGCTGACCTTGGCCGCGGTGTTCGTGCTGATGCTGGTCACCGGCCGAGTGTTCGACCGCATCACCCTGGGCGCGCTGGTGATCGGGCTCGGCCTGCTGGTGGACGATGCGATCATCGCCATCGAGATGATGGTGGTGAAGCTGGAGGAAGGCGTCGAGCGGATCAAGGCCGCGGCGTATGCCTGGAGCCACACCGCGGCGCCGATGCTGGCTGGAACGCTGGTCACGGTCATCGGCTTCACCCCGGTCGGCTTCGCCCGCTCCACCGCCGGCGAGTACGCCGGCAACATCTTCTGGATCGTGGCTTACGCCCTGATCGTGTCCTGGCTGGTGGCGGTGGTGTTCACGCCCTACCTCGGCGTCAAGCTGCTGCCGCACTTCACCCCGGTGGCGGGCGGCCATCGCGGCATCTATTCCACGCCGCGCTACCAGCGCCTGCGGCGCCTGATCACCTGGGCGGTGGACCACAAGTTCAAGGTCGCCGGCATGGTGGTCGCGGCCTTCCTGGTCGCGGGCGCCGGCATGAGCCTGGTCAAGCAGCAGTTCTTTCCCAGCTCCGGCCGGCCGGAAGTACTGGTCGACGTGCAGATGCCGGAAGGCACCAGCATCGAGGCGACGACCGCCGCCGCGGTCAAGGTCGAGCAATGGGTGCGCCAGCAGCCCGAGGCGAAGATCGTCACCACCTACGTCGGCCAGGGTGCGCCCCGCTTCTTCTTCTCCTATAACCCCGAGCTGCCCGACCCTTCCTTCGCCAAGCTGGTGGTCCTGACGGAAGACGCCAAGGCGCGCGACCGGCTGAAGTGGCGGCTGCGGGAGCGGATTGCCCAGGGCCTGGCTCCGGAAGGCCGCGTGCGGGTGTCGCAGCTCATCTTCGGCCCGTTCCCGCATTACCTGGTCAACTTCCGCGTGATGGGTCCGGACCCCGACCGGCTGCGGGCCATCGCCGATCAGGTGCAGAAGGCGATGCGCGCCAACCCCCATACGCGGCAGGTGAACCAGGACTGGGGCGAGCGCGCGCCGACGGCCCATTTCGTGCTCGACCAGGACCGGTTGCAGCTTATCGGGCTGAGCCCGAACGACGTCGCCCAGCAGCTGCAGCTGCTGCTGACCGGCGCGCCCGTCACCGAGGTGCGCGAAGATATCCGCACCGTCGAGGTGCTGGCGCGCAGCGCCGGCCCGCAGCGGCTGGACCCGGCACGGCTCGGCGAGCTGAGCCTGACCAGCCGCAGCGGGCGGCTGATTCCCCTGAGCCAGATCGGCCATGTCGAGGTCCGTCCCGAGGAGCCGATCCTGCGGCGGCGCGACCGCACCCCGACCATCACCGTGCAAAGCGACTTCGACGAGGCTATGCAACCGCCGGAGCTTTCCCTGGAGATCGAGAAGGCGCTGGCACCGATCGTTGCGGATCTGCCCAGCGGCTACCGCATCGAGACCGGTGGCAACATCGAGGATTCGGGCAAGGCGAACAAGGCGCTGCTGCCGATCTTTCCGATCATGGTGGCGCTGACCCTGCTGGTGCTGGTGGTGCAGACCCGCTCGCTGTCGGCGATGACCATGGTGTTCCTCACCGCTCCGCTCGGCCTGGTCGGCGCGGTGCCGATGCTGCTGGCCCTGCACCAGCCGTTCGGCTTCAACGCCATTCTCGGCCTGATCGGGCTGTCCGGAATCCTGATGCGCAACACCCTGATCCTGATCGGCCAGATCCATACCAACCACGCGGAGGGCCTGGATCTTTATCACGCCGTGATCGAGGCCACGGTGCAGCGCGCCCGGCCGGTGCTGCTGACCGCGCTGGCCGCGGTGCTGGCTTTCATCCCGCTGACGACATCGGTGTTCTGGGGCTCGATGGCCTGCACCCTGATCGGCGGCACCGCCGGCGGCACGGTGCTGACCCTGCTGTTTCTGCCGGCGCTCTACGCCATCTGGTATCGGGTCAGAAAACCGGCGCCGGCGATGGCCGAAGCCTCACTGGCGACGACGCCGGCCTGAACCAGTGAACCAAAACTTGTTACAAGAGTAGTCCCATGAATTTCACCAAACGTTCCGCTCCCATCCCTCGTTCGTCAGCCGCCGCGGGGAGTGCTCCTGCGGTGATACCCAAACCGCTGGCACTGCGCTGCCTGATGCTCGCTGCATCGGTGATGGCCAGTTCCATGTCCGCAACGACCTACGCCGCCGAACCCTCTGCTGCCGAATACTTTGTTGCCAAAGTGATGGCGGTGCCGACTGCCAACGATTCATCGTCCGTGCCAGCAACCTCGAACGGGGGCGCGAGAGCCGCGTACGCATCCGCACAGGATCAGTTTGTCGATCGGGTTCTGAAGGGACGCGTCCCGGAAGGCATTTCCGCCAGCCAGCTGACGGACACACCCACAAAGATTCCGGCTGCCTGGCCTGATGTTGGTTTTATGAGATTGGTCTCGGCGCCCTAGTCGTTCTGCCACCTCGTTCACTGGCCGGAGGATAGGCCTGGACAGGAATAGTTATTCCTAACGCGGTGGCCCCGAGCGCTCGTTGCTCACTGCCTTCGTGCGAGGTTTCGATATGAAAAAGCCCCACCGCAATTCCCGGTGACGGTCGTCGAAGCTTCTGGAGCCGGCTCAAGCTCGCCTGGAAGCTCTCAAAGAGTCCTACGAAGAAAGACTCGAACGAAGAGTCCACCGGCTTGAAATCGAAGTAAAGCGTCTGGCCGAAGGATGCGAACAATCACTTCAGCGGGATTCTCCATAGGAGGGTCGATCGTGAGCCGCAAACTCCAGGTGGTTCCGGGGCCGCAACTAAGCGCGCTGCACTAGCCGTTCTGCAGTTCTACGAACCATGAGCAATACGAATATGAGAGGACTGGAGCAGCTGCGCATTTGGCTTGCGGCCGGTTTTCAACCGATGGGCATCGGCGAAACATTGAAGATCGAGTTGGTTGAAGTGGAGGAAGGGCGTGCTGTCTTCGCGGGTACGCCCGGCAATCACGTCTACAACCCGGTGGGCACTGTAAATGGCGGATACACGGCCACCCTTCTTGACTCGCCATCGCTTGTGCCGCCCATTCACGCTTGAACGGCGGACAAAGCTACACGACGCTCGAACTCAAAGTCGCGTACCAGGCGGCGTTGACATCGACAAGCGGGGCGTATAGTCGCAGAAGGTAAGGTGGTATCCATCGGCAAGCGGTGGCGAATCCTTCATGGTCGTTTTTGATCGCCAGCGGCAGCTTGGGCTGTCAACAACTGCGTCTGGAACGCCGCTTGCGCGGTGCGCCCCACACCTGCTGAACTTGGGGAAGACCCGCTTGGCTCACGGCGGACACTGCGTGAAACCGGTTGGCCCTGCGAAACGTGCCGAAGTCGTTGAACCGCACGCCCATCTGGCGCATCACCGCGTGCGCCGGCCCGGCCACCATCTGGCGGATGTAGAAGGGCTGGGCGACGACGAAGTGATGAATGGCGTGCGTGCTGCCGAAGTTGAAGCAGAACAGCTGGAACGGCAACAGCCACCAGGCGTTCAGCACCTGGCACTGCTGCATGACGTTCTGGTCCTCGACGTCGCCGTAATAGTGCATGTTGCTGCTGATGAAGTGCAGGCAGAACGTGCGCAGCGCGCTTGGCGCCAGCCACACGACCGCAAGGAAATCCAGCACCTTCATCGTCGATAGCAGCGGCTGCGGCCAAGCCACCGGCAGGCCCAGTGCGCGGGCCGCCAGATCGACGGCGTGGTAGATGATGAAGCAGTGCCAGGCCAGGTAGTGCAACGTGGCAAGCGGGAGGTAACTCAGCCTCTGCTCCCGCACCAGGGCCGCGTACTCGGCCTTGGTCCGCGGCTGCTGCGCCCGGATGTAGCTCCTGACCATCGCATGTGTGGTCAGCGGCCGCAGGTAGATGGCCAGCATGTTGTCGCCGGTCATCAGCAGGCGGCGCAAGCCCCACGGCTCGCCGTTGGTGATGCCGCGTTCCTCCAGGTCGGAGGCGGTGCCGGAATGCTTGTGGTGATGGAAGTGCAACTTGCGGCGCACCAGCGGGTTGACCGTGCTGGGACGGGCGATCCAACCCAGAATCAGCAGCAGACGGTTGATTTCCGGCCGCTTGCGAAAATACATCAGGTGGATCAGGTCGTGCTCCAACTCGTGGATGAAAGAGGCAAACATCGCCACCAGCGGAATGCAGAGCCACCAGGCAATCAGCCCCTGGTAATAGGCCAAGCCCGTCCCGATCATGCCGGCCAGGGACAGGGCCATGATGCCGGCGCCGATCGCATCCTGGTGCCGCAGGATGGGATATTTCTGCTTCAAGGCCAGGCCGGCGTCGACAACCACCTGCTTGATACGGGCGGTCTTTTGCTCGTCGCTCAGCTTGCTTGCCAGCTCGCAGTCAGCCACGTCATGCTCCGGAAGTCGGGTTTGCCAATGCAGGCACTCTATGAAACCCCCGACACGCCCGCAGGGCCGCTGCCGCCAATCACTTGACCTTTTGCGCCAATGCACACCGCCACCGCCCTCACAAGCTGGTCCCGCGCCCTGCGCCGCGCCCTGGACCGCGCCGGATGCGACAGCGCCGCGCTGTTTGCGCAGGCGGGCCTTGACTTGTCGGCACTCGACGATCCTAACGCGCGCTACCCGCTGGATGGCACCACGCGCCTGTGGCGGCTCGCCGCGTCGGCCACCGGCGATCCTTGCCTGGGATTGACTGTCGCCAGTCAGGTCACGCCGACCACCTTTCATGCACTGGGCTATTCGCTCGGCGCCAGCACCACGCTGGCCGAGGCGTTCCAGCGCATCGTGCGCTATTTCCGCCTGGTCACGGACGCCGCGGAACTCGAGTTTAGTCTGGAAGGCGAGCACTACCGCTTCGTGATCCGGCCCATGGACAGGCCAAGGCCGGCGGACGAGGCGATCGACGCTTTTGCCTCGCTGTTCGTCCGGTTCTGCCGCTCGGTGCTGGGCCGGGATTTCGCGCCGTTGAGGGTGCGTCTGCAACGCTCCGCGCCCGTCTCGGACTGTTTCGACAAGGTGTTCCGCGCGCCCCTGGAATTCGGCAGCGCACAGAACGAACTGTGGTTCGCGCGCGAACCGTTCGAATGGCGACTGGAAGGCGCCAACCCCGAACTGGCGCGCCACAACGACGAAATCGCCCTGCGCTACCTCGCCCGCTTCGATCGCGACAACCTGCGCGCCCGTTTGCGCGCCGCGCTGATCGAGCGGCTGCCCCTGGGCGAGCCCTCCGCGGAGAAACTGGCCGAAGCCTTGAACCTGTCGCTGCGCAGCTTCCAGCGCAAGCTGGCCGAGGAAGGCACCTCCTACGAGGCGCTACTTGCCGCAACCCGGCAGGAGCTGGCCCTGTCCTATCTGGCGGAGCGTCGCTACAGCATCAGCGAAATTACCTACCTGCTCGGCTTTTCCGATACCAGCAGCTTCACGCGCGCCTTCAAGCGCTGGACAGGGCAGGCCCCGAGCCAGTATGGCGCAAGGTAGCCTCGCTGCGGTCGTCGGGAATCACTGACTGCGATGATGATGTCTCGCGCGATCCGCACATGCGCGCCCGAGTTCAAAGCAATCGACTCCTGCTGCTACCCGGGTGAGTCCCTGAGCCGTTCACGTCCGCTTTTGTCGTATGGCACATAAACGAGTCCGGACCAGCCAGAAGCGGAAGTCAGCCGAGGAAAAGGCATATCGAGTCGCTGTCGCGCTTAACTGCCCGCGAAGCTTTTGTCCGGAAACGCCTCGACCAGCGCGTCGATGAACGCGCGCACCTTCAGGCTGAGCAGCCGGCGCGAGCTGTACAGCGCCCAGATCTCCACCGGCGCGCCGTCGTCGCTGCCCCAGCAGGTGAGGCGGCCGGCGCGCACGTCCTCCTGCACCAGCAGCTGCGGCAGCAGCGCGGCGCCGCCGCCGGCCAGCACCGCTTCGCGCACCATCAGCAGTGTGGACAGGCGCAACAGCGGCTGCGGCACCAGGGTGCGCAACGTGCGGTCCTTGCCGCGGATGCGCCACTTCGTTTCCGCCGGCGTGCCTCGCAGCACAGTGGCCGGCACCGGCGTGTCCTCACCCTTGCGCTGGCGCGGCCGCGGCTGTTGCGGACTGGCGACGAGCCACAGGCGGTCGTACAGCACGATGCGGCCGGACAGGCGCTCGTCCGGCGCCGGGTTGACGCGGACCACCAGGTCATAGCCTTCCTCCACCGGATCGACCTTGCGGTCCTCGGCCACGATCTGCAGCTGGATCTGCGGATGGGCCTGGGCGAAGCGCGCGCCGACGGCGGCGAGCGCCGCATGCGCCAGCACCGTCGGCGCGCTGACCCGCAGCGGTCCGCTCGGCGCCTGCCCCTGCGAGGCCACGGCTTCACCCGCCTCCTTCAGCTCCGCCAGCAGGCCGCTGGTGCGCTCGTGCAGGCCGCGGCCCTCGCCGGTGAGCCGCAGGCTGCGGCCGCCACGCTCGATCAGCCGCACACCCAGGTCCTGCTCCAGTTCGGATACGTGGCGCGACAGCGTCGCCTTGGGCCGATCCGTGGCCCGGCTGGCGCGGCCGAAGCCGCCGTGCACAACCACCAGGTTGAAGTCTTCCAGTGCGGCGAGATCCACAGATGTTCCATTTATGAAACGGACTGTCCAGATCCTACTACTTATGCGGCACATCCGGAACACCTATCGTGCCTTCCATCGGCGGGATCCACCGCCTCGAACCTGAAGGAGATTGGCCATGTCGATTCTGATCACGGGCAGCACGGGTGTCATCGGTACACAGGTGCTGGCGCACCTGCACGGCAAGAGTGTGGAAGTGCGGGCGCTGACCCGCTCGCCGCAGCAGGCGCGCTTCCCCGCCGGCGTCATCGCCGTGAAGGGCGACCTGTCCGACATCGACTCGGTGCGGCAGGCATTGCGCGGCGTCAGCACGCTGTTCCTGCTGGCGCCCGTCGCCCCCGACGAGGTGTCGCAGAGCTTGCAGGCGCTCAATGTCGCGCGCGAAGCCGGCGTCAAGGGCATCGTCTACCTGTCGGTGTTCAAGGCGGAGCAGTACGCCGAGGTGCCGCACTTCACCGTCAAGCACACCGTCGAGCGCATGATCGAGGCGCTGGACCTGCCGGCCACGGTGCTGCGCCCGGCCTACTTCATCCAGAACGACGAGCGACAGAAGGACGCGCTGCTCGGCGCCGGCGTCTACGGCATGCCGATCGGCGGCGCCGGCATCTCGATGGTCGACGTGCGCGACATCGGCGAGGCCGCCGCGCTGGAGCTGCTGCGCCGCGAGCGCGCCGCCAAGCCGCAGCCGCGCGAGACCTACGAGCTGGTCGGTCCCGACGCGGTCACCGCCGAGTCCGCCGCCGCGATCTGGAGCGAGGCGCTCGGCCGCCCGATCCGATACGCCGGCAACGACCTCGACGCGCTGGAGCAGCGCATGCGCGCCTTCGCCCCCAGTTGGCTGGCCTACGACATGCGTCTGATGGTCAGCCGCTACCAGAGCGACGGCGGCGCCGCCCTCGACTCGGAAGTGGAGCGCCTGGAAACCCTCCTCGGCCGCCCTCCCCGCGGCTACCGCGAGTTTGCGAAGGAGATGGCCGCGCAGTGGGCGAAGGGCTGAAGCAGGGCCGGGCGGGCGCAGAAGCGCCCGCCCGGCGGATGTGACTGAAGGCCCCCTTGAACCGGACAGCAGCGCTCATAAGATCGCGTTTGCGGGGGACTGGCCCCGCGTACTACCGATCAAGGAGGGTAATGAGATGTCATCGATTCTTCGTTACGAACCCTGGTCCATGCACCGGGAACTACTGAACGAGTTCAACCGCTTTTTCGAGCGGGCCAGCAACCAGGACGGCTCCAGCGGCGCCACTGCCGAATGGGTGCCGGCCGTGGACATCGAGGAGCACACGGACAAGTTCGTGATCTACGCGGACGTGCCGGGCGTCGATCCCCAGGCGATCGAGATCACCCTGGAGCAGGGCCTTTTGACCCTGTCCGGTGCGCGCGAGCGCCCGGTGGAGCAGACCGGCGTCGAAGGCCGCCGCGTGGAGCGCGCCAGCGGCCGCTTCTACCGCCGGTTCGCCCTGCCGGATACCGCGGATGGCGAAGCGGTTTCCGCACGCGGCTCCAACGGCGTGCTCGAAGTGGTGATTCCCAAGCGGCAAGCTGCGCAGCCACGCCGCATCGCGGTGACGCACTAAGGGAGGATTCGCGCCCGTCCCGCGGGGGCGACCCCGCGGGCCAGGCGTAGCGTGCGCATTCGCCCGCTCCGGGCCGTCGCTGCGCCGTAACATTTGGCGCGAACTGCATATGCGTTACAGCACTGTGGAGCAGGACTTCCGCAGCGGCTTGGCTCTGCTGCGCGACGAAAACGATCCGCCCCGGTATTACATTCGGCAGGGTCGCCGCATGGAGCTCATCGCGATCGGCAACGAGAGCGCGGCACGCAGTCGTTATGCACTGCGACGTTGCCACATTCGCCGGACGCAGGCGTCATCGGCCTCCACGGCAGGATCTCGTGTGATCTACCTCGAAAATTACCGCAAGCCGGCCGCGGGCCTGCCCCAAAACGAAATGGCCTGAGCCGGTAGAGCAGCGAACAGGGAGCTCTGACCCGCCTCGCGACCGATGGTGCAGGCGGGTCCTTTTTTTCTAAGGCCGCCAATAATGCCCTGCCCCCAATGTAGCTTTTTGTGCAGTAGTGATGATAATATCAGTTATGCGTACTTTATCATAATAGCGAAAAGCACTGTTCGGAGGACCCATGAGCTACGCCGCAACACCGAGCCGGAACCTGAGTCCGGACGAGATCCGTCGATACCAGGAAGACGGCGTAGTGATGATCAAAAAGGCCATCGAGCCGAACTGGATGCGCCTGCTTGAAGCCGGCATCGAAAAGGCCCGCGCGAGCATGTCCCTGCAGGGACGCTTCATGTCGCGCAAGACCCGCGGCTATCAGATGGATACATTCCTCTGGAAGCACGTTGACGAAATCCGGGATGCCGTCTACTACGGGCCCTTTGCTCATTGGGCGCAGCAGCTGATGGGTTCGAAGGAGGTGCGTTTCTTTTACGACCAGATGTTCGTAAAGGAACCAGGCACTGACGCTCCGACACCCTGGCACCAGGACCTCTCCTTCTGGCCGATTCGCGGCGAGCAGATCAGCTCGTTCTGGATTCCGATGGACCCGGTTACGCGGGAAAGCAGCGGACTGATGTACGTCCGCGGCTCGCATCGCTGGAAACAGCGATTCAAGGCCATCTCACCCGACTACGTGGCAGCGATCATCGACGAGGAAATGGACGACGTGCCGGACATCAACACCGATCCGGGCAAATACGAGTTGCTCGATTGGGAAATGGATCCGGGCGACATCCTCATGTTTCACCCCCTTACCCTTCATGGGAGTTATGGCAACAGCCACCGCACCCGCCGTCGCCGGGCCCTAGCCCTGCGCTGGACCGGCGACGATGTGGTCTGGGCGCCGTCCTCCAAGCGGATGCCGGTGCACTACAGGCACGAATCCCTGGTGGGCGGCGGGCTGCGTGGCGCGGCATTCCCGCGCATCCTGCCGGAGCCCTTCACGGCCGAGCGCAATGCCCGCCGATATCCCGAATCCCCCAGCCAGGCGCAGGTGCTGGCCTCGGCCTGGAACAACCTTACCGCCTCGGTGCGCCTGAGCTTTCGGTCAAAGCCGCTACAGCTCCAGCAGACCTGGAAACAGCCGGCGCCATCTCTAAACGATCAGTCGGCAAAAACTCCTCAGGCATAAGGGGTACTAAGCTGGTCAACACGGGCGTCAGGCTCCAACGCCTCGCCTATCCAACCGACTTGTGCAGAGGCGCCAGCCAGCGTCTCAACGAACTCCAATTGCTGAGACGGTCATGTGCGCGGTAATCGATGAGCCGCTTGATCTGGCCTTCCACCGCACGCGCGACTTCCTCTCTCAGGCTCCATACGGCGTCTTGGTCGCCAGCGCGCCCGTGCAGATGCCGGGTGGTGATCCGTTGACCGAATCCGAAATAGTACCTCTGCGGCTTTGGCCACATCGTGGCCCCAATGCCCCGAACAACCGGGGGCAGCATGTCTCCGCCTCGCGTCATTTCCTGCAGGTTCATGCGCGGAGCGAACCACTCCCATAATCGCGATCCTTTCACGTCCTCGGCATCGATCAGGATCTTGAACGCCTCATCGGGACCGACCGAACCGAAGGGAATGATGTCGTAGCCATGCTCGATGGCCAGGCGGGCGAAGCCGGTGCGCTGCTTCCAGATGAGCCGGTAAGCCTCGCCCTTGCGACGCATCACCTCGCGACCGCCACCCGGGAACACCAAGATGCTCTGTCCTGCCCTCATGAGTGCCGAGCAGTTCTCCGGTGTGCCGAGCACCATCCCGTGCTTCTGCAGAAACTGGCCCCAGCCCGGAATGTTGAAATGACCGCGATCCCCGAGGCCACGGAGCATCACCCCGTAATGGGTATAGAGATGCTCGATCATCAGGGGCGCGTCGGTCAGGCCAAACAGGGTGTGGTTGCCGACGAACAGAGCCGGACGGGTGAGATCCAGTTCCCAAAGCCCGAGAAATTCGGGATTGAAATACCATCGGGCTGCACGGAAGAACCTCCGCATGCGCTGCGCGGATGGTGGAATGAACCGCAAAACATCTGTATTGGCACCGTTCGACATGGATGACCTCAATATTGGCATCGGCTCCCGAGCCGGGATTGACTACTCGTAGGTTGGCAAAAGATCGCTGATGATCTGCACCTCGCCTCTTAGGGTCTGGGTCAGATCCTGAGCGATGAACTTCTCCAGTAACCCTCCGACGAGCGGCACAGCGGCTCGAATGTCCCAATTAAAGCGTTGCTCACACCCGGCGGCCGTTTCCAGGACGACGGTGGCAGCGCTCATGCGGACCGGAACCTTTTCGAGCTCAATTTCAACGCGCCCCGTCATTGACACGGTGTCCCATTCGTCCCTGCGCGTCAGCACCACGCTTTGTGGCGCCAGCTTGGCCAGGACCGCGGGGACTGGGGTTCGGTTCTGCATGCAGCGCCTGATCCGCATCATGTGCCTGGTACCATCCTCGACATGCTCAAGGAGTTCGCAACTTACGACCCCGAACCCTCGTGCAAGGTCGAGATGAAATTTTGGAGCAATAAAAGCCCGCAGCAGAACGGCGGGTGCGCATGGAAAAGGCTGAACGACTTCTAGCTTCATGGGGTGACAATCAGAACAGGTATCGGGCAAAGAACTGCAGGTAGTCGCGGTCGCTCAGGGTGTTGTATTGGCCGCCGCCGAAGAACCAGGTGTAGCCCAGGTTCAGGGAAAGGTTGGCCTCGTAGCGGATTTCCAACATTGAATCGACCTGCTTTCTCCCCATCACGAAGTTGCCTCCGGGGCCCGGCGAGGTGCCCTGCACGTCTTGTTGCCACACGAGAGTCGGGTGCAGGCTGATCTTCGGCAGCACGTTCTCGTACGTCAGCAGGCTGATGACGCGATAACCCCAGGAAAACGGGTCGGGGAAGCTCTTCAAATCCTGCTGGTGCGGATTGAACCGCACGCCGTCTTGCCCGGCGCTGCACGCGGGATTGGTGGAGCAGGCCTGGCGAGATCCGTCGGAGCCGGACCCATCGGCGCCGGCACTGGCATGGTAGTAGATGCCCGGGGCCTGGAACTGCAGCCGATCGAGCGATGGTAGATAGGGCACATACGTCGCCCCCCACTCGGTCACCAGGATGATCTGGTCCGCGCCGAACGGATTGTCGCTCGCTCCGAACACACGGGTCGTGCCGAAGTTGAATTCGTAGACCTGCTCGCGCTCGTAGCCGCGGATGTAGCAGGCGATGCCGGGATGGTAGGCGGAGTCCGCCATTCCCTTCGGGCAACCCGGGTTGTCGCCGATCTGCCCCCCGCGGAACGGGATCACGAAAGAAGGAAACGCACGGGCGGAACCGGGAATGTGACCAATGCCCACGTTCACGATGTCCGGATATGCGGACTTGCCCGCCGCAGGAACGAAGTCGCTGGAGCCGTAGTTCATGGTGCTGCCGTCGGCGGCGTAGCCTATGCCAAGGTTACCCAGGGCGGAGGAACCGGCGCAGTTCGTCGCCCGGTCGTGGCAGGCCGTCAGGGTCGGCCCGAATGCCGCAAAGGCGAGATCAGTCAGGGCGACCTGCAAGGGTAGGTTCGGGCGGTAGGCCACCTCACCCTGGATGGAATAGGCGCCGACCGTCGTGTTGAAGCTGAGTCCGTAGAGCTGGATGTTGCGCGGGTATTCCAGCTGAAACCTTGCGGTGTCGAGCGCCGCAGCGCTGTCGGTCGCGTATTGGGCCGGCTCGCCGGGATGAAGCAGCGAGTGAAAGAACGGAATGTCGGGACAGTCCTGGCCGAACGAGAGCAGGTCGGTAGCATCGTTGCCGCGCGCATTACCTGCCTTGCGCGCGCAACTCGGGTTGGCGGCGTAGAGGCTGGCCAGCGGCAGGCGGGAGTGGTAGTTCATGAAATAGACTCCCATCTCCAGCCCATTGCCGATGTCCTCGAAGTTATGCTTGAGGTCGACGCCGAACTGACCGGCCGCGTTGGGCTTTTCGTCCGGCACGCGGCGGATCGTCGAGGTGGTGTTGGAAAGGCCCGCCAAGGGGGAGTCCAGCGGAGTCGCCACGCGGTCGGGGTCCTCGGCTACGTTGCCGACGCTCGTGCTGATGGTATTGCCGATGTTGTTGGTTCCCACGTCGAGATCGGAGAAGTAGCTGCCCGGCGCCACCGACTCGACGCTCTTCCACTCCAGCTGGTAGAAGGCTTCGATGTTGTAGCCATCGGCCGGCTCGAAATTGAAGTCGGCCATGGCGATCGGCGTGAAGATCTCGTCGGTCTGGTGGCCGATGCGGTAGAAGTTGTTGACGTTGACCGGGTTGGCCTGATTGAGGCTGTTGATGACCAGGGTCGTGCTTTCGCCCCAGCTCACGGTCTGCCGCCCGAGCTTGATCGTCAGAGACTTGTCGTCCCATAGTGGCACCGCGCCTGTGACGTAGGCGTCGAGCCACTGCAGTCCGTTGCCGATCTCCCGCCGCTCCTGCCCGCTGGCACGGGAGTTGCGCGCCACTGCGCCAGGTCCATACACCAGCGTCGTGCCGTTCGGTCCCGGCTGTCCGTAGGGGCGCGAGTTCAGCAACAGGCCGCCCAGCTGGGCCGGATTGGAAACCAGGCTGGCCGGGTTGCTCAATGCCTGCAACAGCGTCTGCGCAGCGCCCGCCGGCAGGCCGGGGGCTTGGCGGCCCACCTGGAGCAGATTGTCCGGCGTGATGCGGTTCGGATGGTATTCGGTAAAATTGTTGTTGACCGGGTCGTTGAAATAGATCCAGCGCGTGAAGAGCTTCACGCCCTTCCAGGACAAGGTCCAGTCCTGGTTGATCTTCCCCACCGCGGAGACCAGGTCATACTTGTTGTAGTTCAGGTCGCCATCGTCATTGCTGATCGAAGCCGCGCCCGGCGCTGCAACCAGCCGCCGTGCGGGATAAATCTGCGTCCGGAAAAGCCCCTGGCAGGATTGGTAGGCTCCGTTTGGGCCGGTGCACAGCTGCGGATTCAGGTTGGTTTTACCGATCAGTGCCGGCGACTGGCTCTGCATGCGAATGGCGCCACCCGCGGTCACCGCGGTGTTCACGGTCGCCTCGAAATCGGAACCACCGAACGGAACATCCCAGGTCGCCGCGGCCGCGCCGCGCGCAAGGAGCAGAGACGCACCCCCAACTCCTATCAACATCCAGTGCTTCACGTTCAGACTCCCCCTCAATTTCTGTCTTTCGCATGCAAGCGTCCCCAGCCTCCTGGGCTACTGTGCTCGCCCGTGTTGTCGTCAGGCCCTTGGTGCAGGACCAAAAGCGACCGGAAAGGAAAACCGGCCCAGGACAGCTCTTGCCGCCTGCTCCTGGGCCGGGTCCGCCAAATCCACCTGAATGGTCATGCCGCTGGTCTTGCTGTCCTGGGCGACGATGCCGCTGACCGGAATGCCGCCCTCTTCCAGGGCCAGGCGCAGTGCATCTTCGGTTTCGCGCCGCTTCAGGTCCGGCTTGAAGATCTTTCCCACCGCTGTCAGCGGCATGGCATCGACGATGCGGATGTGCTTGGGCAGGGCGGCACGCTCCGTGATCTGCTCGCGGACGAAGGTGCCGATCTCCTGCTCGGTCGCGCTGGCGCCCGGCTTGAGCTGGACGTAGGCCACCGGCAACTCGCCGGCGTGCGCATCGGGGCGGCCGACGGCGGCGGCGATCTGCACGGCCGGATGCCGGTGCAAGGGCTCCTCGATCGTCGCCGGATCGATATTGTGGCCGCCGCGGATGATGAGGTCCTTCTTGCGCCCGGTGAGCCAGAAGTAGCCATCGACGTCCTGGCGCGCCAGGTCGCCAGTGTTGAGCCAGCGCCGGCCGTCTCCAGTGTCGATCCACAGGCCCTTGTTCTGCTCGGTCAGCGCATAGCCGGCGAAGACGTTCGGACCCGAGATCAGCAGCAGGCCGGGCTCGTCCACGGCGCAGTCGCGCACGTAGCGGCCGGCCTCGTCGACGACCACGGCCTTCATCGCCTGGCCCGGGATGCGCAGGCCGATGAAGCCCAGGCGGCGCCCGCCCAGCGGTGGATTCACGCTGCTGACGCAGGCACCCTCGGTCAGCCCGTAGCCCTCAAGGATCTTGATGCCGGTGCGCTCCTGGAACGTCCGGAAAATTTCCACCGGCATCGGTGCCGCGCCGCAGAGCCCATATTCCAACGAGGAGAGGTCGTGCCCTTTTATCGGCACATCGAGCAACGCGGCATACAGCGTCGGCACTCCGCTGAAGAAGTTGATGCGGTGCTGGGCAACGATCTCCCAGAAGCGCGGGATCAAGCCCTCGCCGCGGTAACCCTGCGGCGTGCCGAGCACCACGTGCGCGCCCCTGGAAAACGGCAGTAAACCGGTGGCGAGCACGGCGTTGACGTGGAACAGGGGCAGGCCGCAGAACACGGTCTTGCCGGGACCGATGCCGTCGCCCAGGAACTGGCCGGCGCTCCAGGCATTGGCCACCTCGTTGCCGTGGCGGCGGGTGGCGATCTTCGGCAAGCCGGTAGTGCCGCCGGTACAGAAATACGAGGAGAAGTCCTCCGAACTGAACCGGCGGCCACTGTCGAGACGCGCTCCGGATTCACTGCGCATGGCAAGGCCGAAATCCCATACGCCGATGTTTGCGGGAACGGCGCCGCGAACGCCGCCGGGTCCAAGAAGCCGGAAAACCTCGCGCCTTTGCATGTATCTGGCGATCAGACCCGCGGCGCCGCGCACACGATCCGCCAGGTTGACCAGAACCAGGTGTTTGAGTGTCCCCACCTTGCCGGCCACCTGGTGGACCTTCTGCCACAGATCCACCCCCGGGAACGGCGCCAGGGTCACCAGAATCTCGGCGCCGGCGGCGTTGAGCAGGTCGCCGATCGCCGAGGCCTCCAGCAGCGGATTGATGGCGCAGACAATGCCCGCCGCTTCGCCGCCCCAGATGACGAAATGGGTCTCCGGCAAGTTGGGCAGCAGGTAGGCGACGACGGAGTCCTTGCGCACCCCCAACCGCGTCAGCAGATTGGCGGTGCGGTTGATGTCGCGCATCAGCTCGCGGTAGGACCAGCGCTGCGGGCGCCGATGGCCGGTGGTGCGCAGGAAGAACGAAAGCGCCGGCGCATCCGGATCGATCGCCGCGCCGCGCTCGATCATCTCGTAGGTGCTGGCCGGCAGCGCGGGAATTCCCTTTTCCTCTATGGCCAGGACGTCCGCCTGGCTGCCGATCCCTTTCATGCTTCGTCCACCACACGGTTGCGCTGCACGCCCAGGTCGATCGAGCCGTCGGCGGTCGCGACGCGCGACTCGACGACGTCTCCGGCCTTCAGGTACTGGCTGCGGCCGGCCTGCACTTTCATGAAGGCCTTCCACTTCGTGGCTTCCGGCAGCAGTGCGGCAATGCGCTGCTTCGCCGGGGAAGGCACGCTGAGCGCGCAGCCCGCCGGCGTGCCGGTCGACAGCAGATCGCCGGCATAAAGGTCCTGCACGCCGGACAGCTCGCTCAGGGTCTCGGCGGGGCCGTAGACCAGGTTGGCGATGCTGTCCTGCTGACGCACGGCGCCGTTCACGGTGAGCTTGAGCTGCAACTCGCGCAGCCTGGCGAAGTCGGCCTTTTCCAGCAGGCACAGGTAAGGACCGATGGGGCCGAAGGTGCGGAAGCTCTTGCCCTTGTAGAACTGCATCTGCGGGATCTGGATGTCGCGCGCCGAGTAGTCGTTGACGATCACGGCGCCGGCGACGAACTCGTGCAGGTTGGCATCGGTGATCACCTGGCGGCTGGTGATGTCGCGCTTCAGGACAAGGCCCAGCTCGATCTCGTA
Organism: uncultured Nevskia sp.; assembly: GCA_964458725.1. Lineage (GTDB taxonomy): Bacteria > Pseudomonadota > Gammaproteobacteria > Nevskiales > Nevskiaceae > Nevskia. The sequence continues at coordinate 31,058 of CAYWPB010000010.1, forward strand.
GTCGAGGAACCGCACCTGCCTGGGCCGCACCAGGTCGGAGTTGGCGGGCACGATGCAGCTGGTGGCCTTGGTGAAGATCATGTTGTAGGTCTTCACGTCGGGATTCATGCCCGACTCGATCATGTGCTGGCGGTAGTTCGCGCCCTGGCAGACGAACTGCTGGTTGCGGGTCACCGGCGACAGCCACTCCACATGGCTTTCCGGGATCGTGGGGCCGTGGAGCCGGGACAATGCTTCCACGGAAGCGCCCCGGAGAAACTCCGCGGTGGTGGCGAACTCACCGGGCACGGGGATGATGTCGCCCCTGTCGATCACGCCCCACTGGGGACGACCCTGGTACTTGAAGTGCAGAATATTCAGCGGCATGGAAGGTCTCGTTGCGAAATCGAAAATGGAATCTCAGCCGAACAGCCTGGCCAGCGTGAGGAGTTTCTTGACGCTCAGGTCGGGGCTGCGGCGCAGGTTGCGCAGGAGCAGCAGCAGGTTGGCGGGGCCGAGCTTGGGTTTGGTGAAGCTGCGGGGCATGGCCTGGCCCCACTGCGCCATCGCCTCGCGGCTGACCGGATGGATGCCAGTGGGCACGTCGGACGTGAACAGGTCGCCGTCGCAGTAGTGCTCGTGCTTGTCGCCCCAGGGGTCCTGCCAGTAGTCGAAGATCTGGCTGCC
>CAYWPB010000011.1:0-31107 GCA_964458725.1 uncultured Nevskia sp.
GCGCCGCAACGCCGCCCCCGCCCCGCCCAGCAGCATCCACAGGCTCACGGCGCCGCCGCCTCCGCCACCAGCGGCGGCCGGGCTCGCCGACACCTCCGCCGAAGGCTGGCTCTCGCCGCGGCTGTTCACCGCGGTGATGCGGAAGTAATACGCGTTGCCGTTGTTCAGCCCCGTCAGCGTCGCCGTCGTACCGGTGACGCCGGTCAGTGCCGGCGTCGCGACTTCGCCGCCCGCGGCCTGGCCCTGGTAGACGTTGTAGCTGGTGGCGCCGGGCGTGGCGTTCCAGCTCAAGGTCACCTTGCCGTCGCCGGCGCTGGCGGACGGCGCCGCTGGTGCCAGCGGCGGCCCGTCCATCTCGAACACCGTGCCCATGCCGTCGGACCCGCCGTACTGACTGGTGCCGTAGAAATTGCCGGAGCGGTCCTGCAGCAGCGCCGCCAGCGGATAGCCCACATCGAAACTCAGCGCGCCGGTGTCGTTGAAGGTGTAGAGCACCGTGACGTTGCCGGCGGTGTCGGCCTTGAACACCGTGCCCTGGCCGTTGCCGCCGGTGGAGGCGGTGCCGTAGAGCTTGCCGTCGGAGGCCTGGATCAGTGCGTTCAGCGCGCCGCCCTCGGCGGTGGTGAAGCTATGCAGCACGGCGAAGTCGCCCGCCGTGCTGAGCGAGAACAGCTTGCTGCTGCCGTCGGCGCTGAAGCGGACGGTGCCGTAGAGCTTGCCGTCGCTGCCCAGCGCCAGCGGGCCGGAGGGGGCGGCGCCGTCGGTGCGGTTGAACTGGTGCAACACCGTCACCGCGCCGGCCGGCGTCACGCGGTAGAGCATGCCCCAGATGGTGCTGGGCCCGGTGGCGGCCGCACCGTAGAAATTGCCGTCCGGCCCCAGCACCAGGGCGCCGATCGGGTTGCCGCCGTCGTCGGTGCTGGCGCCGTAGCCGGTGAAGGCGTGCAGGACGCTGAAATCGCCCGCCGCGGTGATGCGGAACATCGTGCCCCAGTTGCCGCTGCCCCCGCCGTTGGCGGCGACGCCGTAGTAGGCGCCGTCCGGCCCCACCACCAAGCCGGTCGCGCCCGAGCCCTCGTTGCCGCCGAAGGTATGCAGCACCGTCAGCGCGCCGTCGGTGGTGGCGCGGAACACCGTGCCCTGATGGTTGGCGCCGCCGGCGCCGGTGACGCCGTAGAGGCTGCCGTCCGCCGCCTGCAGCAGCCGCCCCTGCGGCCCGTCGCCGTCGTGCGCGCCGTCGAAGCGATGCAGCACGGTCAGCGACGGCAGCGCCTGCTGGTTGAAGCTGAACAAGGTGCCGTGCAGGCCGGTGCTGGCGGTGCCGTAGAGCAGGCCGTCGCTGCCCTGGATCAGCGGCGCCGTCGGCTGCACGCCGTATGGCGGCGTGAAGGAATGCACCAGGGCGAAGGCGCCGGCGCTGCTGACGCTGTAGATCACGCCCGGATTGGCCATGCCCTGCGCCGGACTGCCGGTGGCGCCGTAGAAATTGCCGTCCGCCGCCAGCAGCAGCGGCGAGGAGGGCTGCACCGCCTGCGCGGGGTCGAAGCTGTACAAGGTGGTCAGCGTGCCGTCCTGCGCCAGGCTGAACAGCGTGCCGTAATCGGTGGACCCGCCGCTCGCCGTCGCGCCGTAGAGCTTGCCGTCCGCTGCCGCGATCAGCCCGACCGGATAGGCGCCGTCCGTATCGTTGAAGCGGTGCAGCACACTCACCGCGCCCGTCGGCGTCATGCCGAACAGCGCGCCCCAGGGGGCGCTGGTCGAGCCGCTGGCCGCGCCGTAGAAATTGCCGTCGCCGCCCAGCGCCAGCGTGTTGAAGACGCTGCCGCCGTCGGCGTCGCTGAACGGGTGCAGCAGGGTGAACACTCCCGCCGGCGTCACCTTGAACGCCGCGCCGTAAGCGTTCGGCCCGCCGAAGGTCGTGGTGCCATAGAGATTGCCATCCGCGCCCTGCGTCAGCGCCGCGTGCGGCGTGTTGCCCTCGGTGTTGTAATCGAAGGTGTGCAGTGTGCTCAGCACGCCGGCCGTGGTGATGGCGAACACCGTCGTGATCGTGGTGCCGTAGAGCCGCCCGTCCGGGCCCGGCGTCAGCCGCGCCGTCGGCGCACCGCCGTCGGCACCGGTGCCGCTGAAGGCGTACAGCGTGGTCAGCGTCCCGTCCAGCCCGATGCGGAACACCGTCCCGGTCGCGTTGTTCGCCGTGGTGCCGTCGAGGCTGCCGCCGCTGCTGGTGGTGCCGTAGAGCTTGCCGTCCGCGCCCAGCACCAGCCCGCCGGAGGGATAGGCGCCGTCGAAGTCGCGGCTGAACTTGTACAGCGTCGTCAGCACCCCCGCCGGCGTCAGCCGGAACACCGTGCCGTAGCTGCCGACCAAGGTGGCGCCCTCGTAGCTGGTGCCGTAGAAATTCCCGTCCGGCGCCTGCACCAGGGCCGAGGGGAAATAGCCGTCGGGCGTGGTGAAAGTGCCCAGCGCCTCCACCACCGGCCGGCCAACGCCCGCCGCCAGGGTCGACCCCAGCAGCAGGGCCAGGGCCAGGGCCAGAGCCCGCACCATCCCGCGCCCGCGACGGCGTCCCGACTGATCCATGGCGCTCCCCTTTTTCCGTCCGAAGGACTGCGCCCGAGCGTAAGCCACGCCGGCACCTCATCGCCACCGCCGGCGGCTCTCTCGCGCACCCGTACCGGCCGTCACTCCTTATAAAGTGTGACGCAGTTCGCAATACCGGCGAAGCTGGCTCGACTCAACACCGGGCGTTCGTAGAAGCGTCCCTGAAAGGATTTCCCTCGGTCATAACCCGCCTTCCGCGGCCTTGGGCGGCGGCCTGCGTCACGCCAACCCGCTTCACGCGGGCCGCACTGGCCAAGTCCCCACGAGTACGGTAGAAATGCCGGGCGCTTGAATCGGGCCGCACCAACCAAGGATTGCCGCAGATGATCACCGTGTTCGGCGAAGGGCGTGGCTTCCGCGTCGTCTGGCTGCTGGAGGAGATGGGGCTCGCCTACCGGCTGCGGCCGGTCGATCTGCTGGCTGGCGTCGAGAATGACGCCGAGTTCCTGGCCATCAACCCCGCCGGGTTCATCCCCGCCATCCAGGACGGCGACGTCACCATGGTCGAGTCGATTGCGATCATGGAGTACCTGATGGCCCGCTACGGGCCGACGCCGCTTGCGCCGCCCCCGCATGATCCCGCCTTTCCCGCGTACCAGCAGTTCCTGCACCTCGGTGAAGCCGGCCTCGCCGCCTCCATCTACTTCGTCGTCGGCGCCCGCAACCTCGCACCCGAGGCGGAGCGGCACAACTGGAGCGCCAGGCAGGCGCAGGAGGTATTCGACAGCCGGCTGACCCTGGTCACGCGGCAGCTGGCGCGCTCGCCCTACCTTGCCGGCGAGACCTTCACCGCGGCCGACATCTCGGTGAGCTACGCCCTGGGCCTGGCCAAAAGAGCCGGTGGCGTCACCCTCGGCGAGGTGGAGCAGGCCTATCTCACCCGCGTCCGCGCGCGCGCAGCCTACCAGCGGGCCATGGAAACCTGTCAGTCCACGAAGGCCTGGGCCGCCAGGACAGGGGATCTATGATTGGGCTTGGCGTGACTGGGCGGGGGCGCCTGCCGGCCCATTGCGGCCTGTCGCCACCGACCGCTTTCCGGTAGCCTGAGTCCTGAATCCGCACCCTCGACCTCGGCCCACTAACATATGAAATCTATAGCGCTTGCAGGCCTTCTTTTGATCGCCTTCGTTAATAACGCGACTGCAGCGGATGCTGCTTCGGGCGCTGATTCGGCCAAAACGCCAGATGCAGAATTGGAAGTGGACACTTCTCCAAGCAAGGAGGGCGCTGCGGCAGGTGCTCCGTCCGCAGAACTGAGTAACTTTTGCTTTTTTTCTGGCAATCCACCGACTGACGTGAAGTACACGGCTATCAAAAGGCTCAAAGTCGGGAAAGGCACGTATGGCGGCGTGAAAGACATCCTTCCAAAGTTCGCGGGCTATGCACGGAAGATGGGGGCTGACGCAATCATTGGCTACACTGGCTCGCAACGATTCGGCTTCTGGCCGTGGCGCGCGTGGTTCGTCCTGTTGTAAGGGGCACGGCGGTCAAGTGGTCCAGCCCACAAAATCAAAGCTGCGCGGCCATGGGAGGCACCACTTTGAGCTCGATCATAGCTACCGACAAACCTCCCGCCCAATAATCCGCTCGGCGTTTGTTGCGTTTTTCATGATCGCCTTTGCCACCATTGCCGTCTTAGCCTTCATTCAACGGCGCGCCGTGCGGCGCCCGTCACTTCGTTGGGCGCAACAGTAGCCGGAGAGACGTTGATGCGATCCCCCAAGGTGGTATTTGGCATCATGACGGTGGCGTTCTTGGCTGCCGGATGCCACGGCTTCGAGACCTCAGTGCTAGTGGACAGCGGTCCCGTCGCGCTGGCTGAACTAAGATTTGATACTTGCGACGTTCATTTCGAGGATAGGCCCGACAACGCAAAAATTGACAAATCGTGGGGCTCGACCGCCCGTGGAGTATTGCTCGACGTCATGGCTCGCAAAGGCATTCGCATTTCCACGTCCTCCAGTAACCGACTTGAATGCAAACTAGACGTCGTAAACGGAAGTCGCGGAGCACGTATTGCAAGCGCAGGGCTGTCCGGCAGTGGGCACATTACGATTGAACTGTCGTTGAGAGGCCAAGGCGACGTTGTCATTTACTCAGCATCGACGGTGGGCTCACTCCATGGTGGCAGTTTTGGTGGGGATATGTCGGAATTCATGGAGCATGTGGTTCGCCTCGCTGGAAAGGATCTTGATAGATATCTTAGTGCCGGTGGCCCCCAACAATAGCTTCCAAACGAACAGACGGATGGAAGCTTCGCGATATAGCCCGGTTGGGGTGAGTCTGCGACCGCAAACATGCCAGCCGCGCAGAGTGCGCCCGTGTATCGTCTATTGACGGCTGTCGGCCCTTTGCAGTCGTTCGTGACCGTCAGCTTTCGGGTAGCCTACGCTGGCCATGATTGATGACTTTGAAGATCGTCTTGCGCTTGTCCTCGGCGAGGAGTTGGCTGAGTGGCAAGCTCGATTGGCAGATGAAACTATGCTGGCGTTCGATGTGGGTTGCTTCCCTTGGCACGGCAACATTGAGTTGAGCTTCCTCACGACAAGCGAGCCCAGGCTCGGAATGCGGCCCCCATTCGGTTCGATCGCTGAATGGCGCTTATATAACTTCGTGCCTAACTGGCCTCGTGCAAGAGATCTGACTTCGGCCATGAAGAATGATTGGACACTCTCCTCCGACAAGAAAGATGTCGCCGACCGTTATTTTCGAGCGTGCGCCAAGGCGGCATGTTCAACTGTCGTGTCGGCGGTCCTGTCCAGATATAGGCGGGGCACGGCTTTCGAGGTGCGAGTGCTAGACCCGGACGCTCCGAAGGGCCCAAACTATTGCTGCGTACATGGGCAGTGAGTAGTGGCTCCTGACGGCCCATACCCGACACTGGTGAATGGCAGCTTCGGCGCAGTCCGGTAGGATATCCTGCGTCTTGGGCACAAAAGCGGACGTAGGGTGCGCACCGCGCACGCGTCACTCTCCAAAGTCACCAGACATATCCGCGATGCCGCCCCAGTCCTCGGCGTAAACGCCGGACCGGACGTAGCGATGAAACGTCGAGTATGGCCACTCGGCGGCTTGACGCACGTGGCCGTGCTTGACCGGGTTCCAGTGAATGTAGTCGACATGGCGCGCGAAATCGGCCTCGTCGCGGATTTGGTGCTCCCAAAAGCGCCTTTGCCACAAAGCGCCCTCGCGCCGCTTCTTGCCCGATGCGGTGAGCAATGGCAGACCTTCAAGCTCTCTGCTGCATGCGCGCGTGACATGGCGTTTGACCTGCCCCCAACGTAAGCCGAAAGCCGCGTCACCAAGCGGCAGCTCCCAAATGCAATGTAGATGATCCGGCAGCAACACCCAGGCATGGATTCTGAAGGGCAATCTGCCACGTACTTCCTTCAAACCTTCTCGAAGCGCCGCGCGCACCTGATCCTGGAGCAGGACAGGCTGGCGGCGAAATGTATTCAAGGTGAAGAAAAAAGTAGCCCCTTGCGTGATCGAACGCCGATAGCGAGACATCCCCTAATTACCGGTCCAGTCAGTACGTATATAGTAGCCGCGTGCGCGGTGCGCACCCTACGCCTGCTTTCGGGTACGCTAAGGGTGAGGCCGCAGGATTCGTTCATAAAATCCCAAAACGAAGCTCTACCACCCTGGACGATATCCTGCACGGCTTGCGGAGGCGAAGCAGTCGCGCAAGGCGAGCCCCGCGCCCTCCAGCTTTTCGTCTGTGAAAAATGTGGTGCCGAGACTTACGCGCACTGCAACTATGCGATCGACGTTTCCCTGATCAAGGACATCAAGGCCTACCAGATCTCTGTAGACGTCCCCGATCCTTCAAACATTGTAAAACTCAGCTTGAAGGTCAGGCGGCTGTTCCGAGGGAAGAGGAATTTTTCCGAAGATCGCCTAGATCAGTACATCTCTGCGCAGCAGTCATTTTGGGACCTGGGCCTCTACTCCGAAGCCGAGACAAACGACCTCAGGGTGCAGGCTAAGGAGATCGGCGTGGCGCTAAAGTGCGAGTTACGGCGCAGGTGAGCAACAATAGCGATGGCGGCTCTCGGCCCATTGCGGCCGGTCGTGAAAGGCAGCTTTGAGGTAGGCTAATCCTTATTCCCTTTACAAGACCTTCCTGCTGCAGTGATCCGCCCTGCCGGAACCGCGCGGCAAAAACCGGAATTGTGAACCGGGTCACGCTTCGCCAGCGCGGCGGATGCGGCGGCGGTACTGCCGGTTTGCGATTGCGCGTGCGCGGTGCATACTGGCTGCACGAGGGCGGGGCAACCCGGCGCTAGCCGGGTTCGAGGCTTCAGGGGAATCAGACAGGGGTAAAGGATGCGCGTGCCGGCGATGAGGATGGTGTTGTCCGGGGTGGTCGCAGTACTGGCTGGATGCGGGGGCGGCGGGGGTGGCGGGGGCGGCGGAATCTCGCTGACGTTCAATCCGGGGACGCTGACGGCCTCGTTCTACGAGGGCGATGCGCAGCAGCTGACGGTAGAGGCGACGGCGCAGGGTTCGTCTTCCGGCACGGTCTACATCCGCATCATCGACAGCAGCGGCGTGCTGCAGTCGACCAACCCTCAGATCACCGCGGAGCCCGGCGGCTCGTACCAGGTGGTGCTGCAGGCCGCCACCACTCTCAGTGTGGGCACGCACAGCGGCGCCTTCCAGATCACGCTGTGCAGCGACTCGGCCTGCACTGGTTCCGAGGGCAACGCCACGCTGCCGTACAGCCTGACGGTGCTGTCCAACACCAACCTGACGCCGCTGACGCCGCTGGCTGGCGCCGGCGACTGGTCCACGGTGCAGGGCACGGCGATCCACAGCGGCCACGTGCCGGGCACGCTCGATCCGGCCAAGTTCACTTCGCGTTGGCGCTGGCTGGCACCGGATTACAACTCGTCCAACGCCACCCCGCCGTTGCAGGTCACCGTGTCCGGCGGCGTCGCCTATCTGTCGACCAGCCAGTACAACGGTCCCAACAAGCTCTACGCCCTGAGCGAGGCCAGCGGCACGCTGAGCTGGAGCCATGACTTCGGCACGCAGAACGCGCTGTACCAGCCCGCTGTCGCCGGCGGCACCGCTTACGTGGTCAACCAGACCGGCGGCGGCCCGATGCTGTGGCTGCTCGACGCCGCGTCTGGCGCCACCAGCGCGCAGACCGGCTATGGCGGCGGCGTCACCGGGCAGCCGCTGTCGGCGCCGGTGGTGGCGGACGGCGTGGTCGTCACCGGCGGCGTGCAGGGCTTCGACCCGGCCACCGGCAAGCTGCTTTGGACCAGCGATGCGAACGCGGTGGCCGCGGTGGCGGCGGACAGCCAGTACTTCTACAAGGTGGGCGTGCTGCCCTCGGGGCAGTTCGGCGGCCTGACACTGATCACGCCGTCGACCGGCGCAGTGGTGTCGAGCATCAACGATCCGGCGGCGAATTCATCGCCGCCCCTGATCACCGAGATGACCCCGGCGCTGTCCGGCAATGAGGTGATCGCCGCCGCGGGCGACCACCTGGTCGATTTCAACATCAGCGGCCAGAAGGTGAAGTGGTCGGTTCCCGGCACCTTCTACCGGCTGCCGTCGGTGGCCAACGGCACGGTCTACGTCGTCGACGGAGATACCGGCGGCCTGCAAGCGGTGGACCAGGCTAGCGGCCAGAAGCTGTGGGCCTGGGCGCCGCCGGGGAACTCCTCGCACTTCATGTGGAGCGAAGTGGTGACCAGCGACAACCTGGCTTTCCTCAGCGTCGACCAGGCGGTCTACGCCATCGACCTTACCACCCACCAGCAGGTGTGGAGCTACCCGCACGCAGGCGCGCTGTCGATCTCGGCTAACGGCGTGCTCTACGTCAGCCGCGACGATGGCTACCTGACGGCGATCAACCTGCACTGAAGGCTGCGGGCGCGGCGAAATGCGGCAGACGAAATCCGACGACTGGAGCAAACAATGCGGAATCTTGGACTTGGCGTTGCGGTGCTGGTGACGGCGATGTTCGCGGGCTGCGGCGGTGGTGGCGTTGGCAACGGCGGCAGCAGCAGTGGCGGGAGCAGCAGTGGCGGGAGCAGCGGGAGCAGCAGCGGCGGCACCAGAGTGGACGGCACCGGCATCTATAGCGGCACCCTGACCGACAGCCAGAATGGCGGTACGACTTACAGCATCTATGGCATGATCCCGCGGGGGACCGACGCGATCTGGGTGATCTTTTCCGGCACGGACGTGGCGTCTTCCACCGGCGGCCTGGTGGGGATGTCCAGTGGGCCCGTGCAGTTCGCAGCCGACGGCAGCTTCGTCAAGTCGTTCTACAACACGATTGCGAACCAGTACACCGGAGCGGAGTATGCCGGCAAGGAGGATGTGACCGGCACGGTCGCGCCGCGCAGCATGATCAGCGGTAGCTACACCTCCGACTCGCGCCGCCTGCTCAGCGGCTCGTTCAGCGCCAGCTATGACGCGGCCCACTCCGAGATGCCGGCGGCGCTGGCGTCCGTCGCCGGCACCTATGCCTTTTCCATCCCGGTCTTTTACAACGGCACCACAAGAACCTACACCGGCACGCTGACGGTGTCGGCTGCCGGGGCCATCACGGGCAGCAGCACCGGGCCCGGCTCGAACCAATGCAGCTACAGCGGGACGATGTCGGTGCCCGATGCCGCGCGCAACATCTATACGGTGTCGCTCACCCAGGATTGCGGCGTGGTCGGGCAGGTCGCGGATCTGACCGGTCCCGGGCTGGCCATGCTGGAAGCGCAGGGCGGAAACCTGACGCTGCTCTTTGCCGGGGAGGTCGCTGCGGCCGTGGCCGAGTTGACGCGGCAATAGCAGGGCCTTTCACGCGACAGCGTGCGTACGGCCCGTAGCAGCCGGCCATGAACGTCCGCTATATGGTTGTGCCACAAGCACCGATGAAAGCGCCTATGAAAAACATCATGGATGGATTCAAGGTTGGTGATGCGTTCATACACTGCTTTCGATGTGTAGACGGATTTCTCTTCGCGTATGGGTTTGTGAAAGCGATTGATGAGAAGGGCCGGTATCACTCCGATTACCAAACATCGTCGCCCCTGCGCCCGAGCAACGTTGGGCCCGACGACCATCTTGTGACCAAGATTTCGGGACCGGCCTATTTGTTGGCGAAAGGTCGCGGTTGGCCCAGTGAAACCTCAGGCATCAACCAAATAATTGCCTACTCGAATGGCAACGATTCCGTTCTTATGGAGTCAGAGCGTGAACTCGCAGGGCAGTCGAGACACTGAGACTCTAGTTATTCGCTGGATCAAGCATTCGCTTGGAGCCTATTAGGTCAAGAGTCCTGTGTGGAAACTAAAAACTGAAAGTATCAAGCCCGGCATTGTAAAGTGGTCTGAGCTGTGCCTGGCGACTACGCCGTTGACGTTTGGAGAGGTCATCTCACTTTGGCGTAGCAGCGACGAATTCAGGGCATTCTGGTGTGAGAGACTGCTCGAAGTTCCGTTCCGCTCATATTGTTGGGAATGTCCATCCCTCACCAGGTCATCGCTCGGGAAGGCTTTCGAATGTGTATTCGTTGAGAGCCCCCTTTTGGCATCGAGCAGCCCTGATCCAAAGCCTTTCGCTGCTTACTTTTCCCCCGATGATCCTGCTGTGGTGTTCGAAAGCTTGGGCAAAGATGCTCAGCTCATTGCGCCCTGCCCGGGAAGCCCCACGGAGAACTTTGCACATCTGGCGACGTTTATGTCGAATGCATCCTTGGGCCAGAGAGCCGCACTATGGAGTGTGGTGGGGGATGCATTGGAGCGGTTTGTAGCTGACAAGCCTATCTGGCTCAGTACAGCCGGTCTCGGCGTGTCGTGGCTCCACGTGCGCTTGGATTCTCGTCCCAAATATTATCGCCATGCTCCTTACAAGGGCGTTGGTAGCTTAGGGTGAGCTAACCGCTTATCCGGCAGCTTAGCGACGGCGAATCTCAGAGGTCGGATGACCGCAGTTGGCACTAACCGGCCGGTCGCCCGCCACGCAGGGCTATGGGGCAGGTTAGCCGCATCGCCGCGTAACCCGCCTTCCGCGGCCTTCGGCGGCGGGTTACGCTGGGCGGCCTCAATCGATCAACGAAACACCTCGATTGTAAGTTAGTGGCACGAGGTGATCGCAATGAGATCAAGACGGCATCGGACATTCACGGACGCCCAGTGCGCTGAGATTTGGCGCAAATACAAAGCGGGAGAGTCTGTTCTTAGCATCGCTCAGGCTCTAGGGCGCCACGACACGGCAGTACATCGTGTCGTTGGGGCCACAGGAGGGTTCGTCCCCGCCGTGCAGCGTCGATCCTTGAGGGTGCTAAGCCTGGCTGAGCGGGAAGATATCTCCCGAGGCATTGCGGCCGGTGATACGGTTCGCGCTATCGCACGGGGGCTAAACCGGGCTCCTTCCACAGTCAGTCAGGAAATCTCCCGGCACGGCGGGCGGGCGCACTATCGTGCGTCCCAGGCTGATTTGGCAGCTTGGGACTCAGCTCGTCGCCCCAAGCCTTGCCTGCTATCTCAAAACTTGCCGTTGCAACGAATCGTTGCGAGTAAGCTGAAGGACGATTGGGCGCCGCAGCAGATCGCGGGCTGGCTGAGAGACCAATACCCTGAAAACCCGGAGTTGTGGGTGTCACACGAGACGATCTATCGAAGTTTGTTCGTGCAGGCTCGTGGAGCATTGAAGAAAGAGCTGGTCGGACACTTGCGCTCAAAGCGGCGCGTGCGTCGCTCTCGGCATGCCACGATTCGAGGGCAGGGCCGCGGGGAGATCGTCGATGCGGTCTCGATTCGGCTCAGGCCGGCGGATGTTGAGGATCGCGCAGTTCCCGGTCACTGGGAAGGAGATCTGGTCGAGGGCTCACGAGGAAGCTTCATCGCCACGCTGGTCGAACGGCGATCCCGCTTCCTGATCATCGTCAAAATACCTGACAAGCGAACAGCAACTGTAGTGGCCGCGCTCATCAAGGCGGTCCGAAGGCTGCCCGCAGCTCTGCGCCGCTCGCTCACCTGGGATCGAGGCACCGAACTGGCTGACCATGCGCATTTCACGATCGCAACGGACGTCCAGGTCTACTTCTGTGACCCCTCCAGCCCTTGGCAGCGCGGCAGCAACGAAAACACCAATGGACTGCTGCGCCAGTACTATCCAAAAGGAAAAGACCTGTCAGAGGTCACCCAGGCCCAAATGGACAGCGTGGCTCGCAAGCTCAACACCCGTCCCCGAGAAACCCTGCAGTGGAAAACGCCCGCCTATATCCTAGGCGCTAGTGTTTCGGCGACCCGTTGAGACCGCCTGCGATAATCCGCCCTAAGAGTTCTATGACTGCTAATGAGGCAAGGAGAATGGCTCTCGCCGGACGAATGAGCGCGCAGCCTGCGGCCAACAACGTTGCGAGGGTTCGCATCACGCCGTGGCTTGTCGCCGCGATGGGGCTCTTCACATCAACCCTGGCCATCGCCCAAACCTCTGCCGCAAAGCCCGCGCCGCTCATTGACGATGAGGCGTACACCCATCCTCAACGCATGGTCCGGATCGAGCGCGGGCGCCGATTGAATCTGTACTGCGTGGGCAAGGGTTCGCCAACGGTGGTGTTCGATTCCGCCGTGGGCGGCGACTCCAGCGATTGGGGCCTGGTACAACCGAAGATCGCCCCATCGACACGCGCATGTTCTTACGACCGTGCCGGCATCGGATTCAGCGATGCGGCGAAACGTGCGTCATCCAGCATCAACATTGTCGATGACCTTCACCGCTTGTTGGTTGCGGCGCATATCGGCCCTCCCTATGTCATGGTGGGTCATTCATACGGCACTTTGAACGTACAACTGTTCGCAGCCCGCTTTCCGGCCGAAGTCGCGGGCATGGTCCTCGTGGATCCGCAACCGCAGGAATGGATCAACGACATCAAACGGCTGCTGCCGCACTGGCAAACCGATGAATTTGAGCCAATGATTGCGCGGCAGCGGACATGCGTTGCCGCGTCACTGGCTGGATTCAAGCCAGGCACCGACCTCTACAAAAAATGCGTCGATTGGTCGGACCCAAGATTCTCCGATTCCATTAACGCCGCGCACCTCAGGATTTACAGTCGGCCGGCCTACCAGCGAGCGCTGCTCAGCGAGGACGAAAACGTCTACGGAGGAATCAGCGAGGATCAGGTTCGGGACGGGCGGAAGGGTTTTGGCGCGATGCCGCTGATCGTCCTGACCCGTTCGCCGAATACCTCGCCGCTGGCCCCAAACGAAACCGCGGAGTCGCGGGATGCGATCTACCAGGCCTGGGTGCAGAGGGAGAATGAGATCGCATCGCTCTCATCACGTGGAGTGAATAAGGTGATCCCCGATACCGGGCATTTCATTCAACTCCAGCAGCCAGCGGCTGTCATCGACGCGATCGATCAGATCTTGAACGCAACGCCAGACCCGGCGCCGCGGTGAGCACACTGGCGTAGTAACCCTACGCTTCCCCTACCCCCGCCACCCGGCAAACACCACCACCATATAAAACAGCCACGCCGGGATCAGCGTCGCCCAGTAGCCGGCCATCCAGATCATGCCGACGATGCCGCCCCAGGATTCGGCGTCCGTCCGCTGGTTCTTCAGCTCGATCGCCCGCCGCAGGCCGTGGGCCAGCCCGCCCGTCACCGGCGTGGCGCGGGCCTCGCCGTTGGCCCGCAGCACGCCCAGGTGCAGGTACTGCCAGGGCAGATAGGCCGCGCCGAACACCAGGCTCAGCTGCAGCAGCAGCTCGCGGCCGCCGTGCGCGTGGGTGGTCAGGTAGAGATAGGCGCTGATCACCGTGTTGACGATGAAGATCAGCAGCCAGCCCAGCTCCTCGTAGAAGTAATAGCGGAACTGCCCGGTGAGCACCGCCGTCCAGACGCAGACCTGGCTGGTGGTGGCGAACAGCACCATCGACCACGACAGCGTGTTGACCCAGCCGACATCGCCCACATTCAGCAGCCGCAGCACGCGCGAGAAGGCGTAGATGTAGACGATCTCCGACACCGTCGCGAACAGCCGCGTGGCGAAGATCGACGAGAACACCGACCGGTGGAACACCGCGCTGGTTTCGTAGCGCACCGGGTACAGGCACCGGTAAGCGGAAACGGCGAAGAAGATCTGCGCCGGCACCCCCAGCCAGCCGTCCAGCCCCTGCGCCAGGGCCGATGCCGTCTTCAGCAGGAAATAAAGATTGGCGACCGTGCCGAGCTTCAGCAGCCACAGGAATACCGTGCAATCCCCCGCCGGCCCTTCGGCCCAGCGCATCGCGCTGATCATCCGGCGCGGCGGATGGGTGGAGTCAGTCTCCATCCGGGACCACTGGGGACAGTGACGGCATGGACGCCTCCTGGTCGCTCGAGCCTCGCCCGCGCAAGGCCCTGGCCCAGTCTAACCCGCTCCCGCCTCCCCGACGAGGCACCGCCGGAACCGCGGGCGGCTTGCGATCGGGATGCGGCTCGCGGTGGATGCCGCCGCCGGCGTACTGCAAACTTTGAACCAGCGCACACCTTGCCGGTACCGGACATGCTCTGATGCGCTGGGGAAATCTTGTGGGCTTATCTGCCTTGGGAGGGCACGATGCCGTTCTTTTCCGATCGTCTTTTCAAAACGCCGGCCTGGCGCCTGCTCGGTTCCGTCGCCGCCCTGCTGCTGTGCGCCGGCTGCGTCACCATCGCCGAGCAGGTCACCCCGTCCAGCGGCATTCCACCCGATCAGGGCCGCATCGTCGGCCGCCTGATCGGCGAGGAACCGCGTTCATGGCTGCCGACGCCCTCGGTCAAGGGAATCTACTTCCACCGCTTCGACAGCGTCGACGACATCCCGACCACGTTCGTCGGGCTGGCCGACCACATCAGGGCCGACACCAAAAACGAGCAAGGGATTTTCGTGGTCGACCTTCCGGCCGGCACCTGGTACGTGTCGGGCTTTCACTATAAAAATACGCATGTCGAGATGAGCCGCAATTACTTCGCCGAAAACACCGGTTACGTTCCCGTCATCACCGTCAAAGCCGGCGTCGCCAGCTACATCGGCACGTTTTACGTCAGCCAATGGAGACCCGCCAAGTACGGACGCATCAAGCAGCAGACCCTGTTCCGCGACGACTTCGACGGCCTGCCCGCCCTGCTGAACGAAGCGTACCCGGACTTCTCCATGCCGGTGGAAAAGGCTTTGGCGTCCGCGGTGGCGGTTGAGAAATGACGCGCGGGCCGGAGCGGGATCGAATCGTCGAAAAAAGGAGTGCACCGATGGTTGTGAGATTGCCTCTCGCCTTGTGCCTGGCCTCGCTCCTGATCTCCGCCTCCGGCCAGGCCGCCCCCGCCGAGCCTGCGGTACCCGCCGGACACATCACCGGCGTGGGCGGCGTGTTCTTCAAGGCCAAGGACCCGAAGGCACTCGCCGCCTGGTACCGGGACGTGCTGGGGCTGCCGGTGGAAGCCTGGGGCGGCGCCGCGCTGCGCTATGACGCGCCCAAACACCCGCCGGTGCTGGCCTGGAATGCCTTCCCCGCCACCACCAGCTACTTCGCGCCCTCCACCAGCCCGTTCATGATCAACTACGCCGTCGACGACATGGACGCCTTGGTCGCGCGCCTGAATGCAAAAGGCGTCGCCATCCTCAAACGCGACGACGGCGACCCGAACGGCCGCTTCGCCTGGATTCTCGACCCGGAAGGCAACAAGATCGAGCTGTGGGAGCCGAAGCGCTAGGCATTTGCAGGTCGGGGGGAGCTCGCGAACCCCAAAGTCACTCACGGCCTTAGGGCCGCATCCGGCAGGCGCAGGCTTTTCGGAGTAACCTCCCAGCCACGCAACATCTGCGGGGACCTGCCATGGACGTCAGGCCTGTCTTGACCAGCCGGCTTTTGCTCGCGCGCCGCGGCGCCTGCCGCTCCGCAAATCCCATCCCGCGCTCTCCGTTTCCGCAGGCGATCCCGCGCCTGCCCAGTGTTCGCCGCCGCACCGACAGCCGGCGCCGCCCCTCCTATGTTCCGCCGATGCGTCCCTGCCGGCGAGCTCGCAGCGCGCTCCTCTGCACGCATCCCTCACGAGTACCTGTCGGTCATTTGCTGCACCGCAAGAAGGAGACTCCCCCATGTCCATGAAGTCCTTGTGTACCGGCCTGTTGCTGGCGGCGGCCTGGGTCGTGCCCGGCGCCATCGCCGCGCCGTCGAACGTTCCAGGTTTCGTCGCCCAGGCGGTCGATCTGGGCGCCACCGATCCGGCGAGCCAGATCGCCATCACCGTATGGCTGAACCTGCACAACGAGAACCAGCTCGATCAGCTGGTGAAGCAGCAGCATCAGAAAAGCTCGCCCAACTACCACAAGTGGCTGACGCAGGCCCAGTTCAACAGCAGCTACTCGCCCACCGCGCAGGAGGTGAATGCGCTGTCCGGCTGGCTGGCCGCGCACAACCTCAAAGTGCAGACGGTGGCGGAGAACAACTTCTACGTCACCGCCCAGGGCACGGTCGCCGACGTCTCCAAGGCCTTCCACGTCGACATCCACAACTACAACCTCAACGGCACGCAGTACCGCTCCAACAAGAACAACCCCTCCACCGGCGATTCGATGGGGCCGCACATCGCGGCCATCACCGGCATGGACAACTACAGCTTCCAGCCGCACTACGCCATGGCCAGCGATGCCCAGGGCCATCCGGCGGCGATGCGGCCGCTGGCCAGCAGCAAGCCCAACGGCGTGTTCTTCGAGGGCCAGTGCCTGTCCGGCACGCAGACGCAGAACTTCACCGGCAACGGCGCCACCGCCACCTACACCGGCAACCGCTACGGCTCCGACATCTCCTCCGGCTTCGGCCACCTGCCGCCCTGCGGCTACGCCCCGGCCGAGATGCAGACCGCCTACAACATGAATGCGCTGTACCAGGCCGGGCTCGACGGCAGCGGCCAGACCATCGTCATCGTCGATGCCTACGGCTCGGCCACCATCGCCAACGATGCCGCGGTGTTTTCGCAGGTCTATGGCCTGCCGCCGGTCAACCTGAACATCGTCAAGGCGCCGGGCCTGGTGCATAACCCCAAGGGGCCGGCCCGCAACTGGAGCATCGAGACCACGCTCGATGTGGAATGGGCCCACGCCATGGCGCCGGGAGCGGCCCTCGCCCTGGTCATGGCCA
This sequence comes from uncultured Nevskia sp., assembly GCA_964458725.1. Lineage (GTDB taxonomy): Bacteria > Pseudomonadota > Gammaproteobacteria > Nevskiales > Nevskiaceae > Nevskia. The sequence continues at coordinate 16,735 of CAYWPB010000011.1, forward strand.
CCGATGAAGGCTCGCTCGACGAGGCAATCAATTACGCCGTGGTGCACCACCTGGGCAACACCATCTCCAACAGCTGGGGCAGCCTCGAAGCCCTCGGCAATCCGGCCCGCTTCAACCGCGTCAACCGCATCCTGCAAATGGCCGCGGCGCAAGGCATCGACGTCAACTTCTCCACCGGCGACTCCGGCGACGAAGTGATCGATGCCGGCTTCAAGTCAGTGCAGTTCCCGGCCGGCTCGCCCTACGCCACCGGCGTCGGCGGCACCAGCCTGTTCCTCAATCCGGACGACACCATGGCGTTCCAGACCGGCTGGGGCAACAACCTCACCCGCATCGCCAACACGGTCGCGCTGGGCAGCCCGCCGTCCGATCCGCCGCTGCACCTCGGCTTCCAGGGCGGCGCCGGCGGCGGCACCAGCGTGGTCTTCGCCAAGCCGGACTTCCAGTCGTCCCTGCCCGGCAGCGCGCGCCTGGTGCCCGACATCGCCATGCTCGCCGATCCCTTCACCGGCGCGGAGCTCATCCAGACCGTCGACGGCCAGCTCAGCGTCGGCGTCATCGGCGGCACCAGCCTGGCCTGCCCGATGTTTTCGGCGATGATGGCCGTCGCCGCGCAGAAAGCCGGCCACGGCCTCGGCCAGGCCGCGCCCCTGGTCTACAACCTGCCGGCCGGCGCCATCACCGACGTCACCGACATCAGCTCGCCCAACAATCCCGCCGGCAGCATCACCGACAGCGGCGGCACCACCGCCTACTCCGCCGACGCCCTCGCCGCGCCGCTCGAGAATACCACCGCGTACTACAGCGCCCTGTACAACAGCCCGTTCTCGACGCGCTGGTTCGTCCTCAGCTTCGGCACCGACAGTTCCCTGACCACCGGCCCCGGCTGGGACAACGTCACCGGCGTCGGCACGCCGAACGGCGCCAGCTTCGTCAACGCCATCGCGCCGTGATGCAAGCCGCGTGCGCCGCAGGGTTGGCTGCGGCGCACGCGGAGATGCAGCATCCCGGCGGCTCCACAGGCCGCTTGCCGTCCCCTGCTGGCATACCTGCGGCCCCACGGGCCGCTTGCCCTCCCCTTGCGGGAGGGCCGCGCCGTTAGGCGCGGGGAGGGGTGGCAGCACGCGCGCCGGTACGCCGAAATTCAAAGCGTGACGCGTGCGCGCTGCGCACCCTACATCACTGGTGAGCTGCGGCACACGCGGAGATGCAACAAACCGGCGGCCCCACGGGCCGCTCGCCCTCCCCCTGCGGGAGGGCCGCGCCGCCAGGCGCGGGGAGGGGTAGCAGCAGGCGCGCCAGTGCGCCGAAAATTCAAAACGTGTCGCGTGCGCGCCGCGCGCCCCGCATCACTTGCCGCCTCTTTCCCGATTGCGCACCAGTATCACCACGCCGGCCACGATGAGGACCACCGGCCACCACTCCGCGATCAGGTAGCCCAGATGCGGCACCCAGCCGAACTTCAGGGCCAGGAAATAGACCCCCAGCCCGATCAGGATGTAGGCGCCGGTATTCGAGTTGTTCCGCATGAGTGATCCTTGTCGGCAGCAGGCCTGAGTGCGCACCGCGCACGGATACTATATCCGCACCGCCCGCGACCGCTGCCTGATCGCCGCATTCTCGAGGATCGTCGTGCCGTCCTGCCCGTGGAGAAATTCGGCGACGAAAGCGCGGCCGATGTCGTCCTGCTCGATCGTGCCGAACGGCCCCGGCACCAGGCGCCCCAACAGGGCCAGATACTTCGGCGTGTGCGCATTGCCGGCGATGATGCCGGGGCGGACAATCGCCAGGCGCTTGAAGCCGACGTCGCGCACCGCATCCTCCTTCTCGCCCATGATGCGCGCGTAGCGGATCCGGCTGCGGGCGTTGCTGCCGGCGGCCGAAAGCAGCCCGAACCGTTCCACTCCCGCCGCCAGGCAGCCGCGCGCGAACGCGCCGACCACGCCGATCTCCAGCTTGCGGATATCCTCTTCGCTCCATTGCGCGCTGCCCGCGCCGATGCCGATGCAGGACGCGGCATAAACCGGTTCGCCTTGAGCGGCGCAGGCCCGGGCAAGCCCGGCGATCTCCCCGGAAAAATTCGCCGCGCCGCTATCCAGGACCACCTGGCGCAGGCGCGCGGCGGCAGCCTCTGGAATCGAGCGCCGATTGACCATCACCACTTCCGTGCAGGCGCTGCTGGCGAGCAGGGCCCGCACCAGTGCCGAGCCGACCTGCCCGCTGCCGCCGACCACCACGACGCGAAAGCCCATGCGGTGTTTCCCTTGAAGTCATAACGCCGCCCGCATGGTAAGGGCGATCATTTCGCGCCGACAAGGCACCTTGGGCAGCGCCTGCTCGGTTGTGGCAAACGGCGTCTTGCGGCCATCGAGGAAGGATTTGCTTTTCGGCTATCCTGAATCTGAATTGACCGCCCCGGTGCCAGGTGCTCCCCGGAATCGCCATGAACCATCCCGAACTCTGGCAGATGCGCTTTTCGATGTATCCCGAAAAGGCGCGGTGGGCGCTGGACTACAAGGGCGTGCCCCACGTGCGCCACTCGCTGCTGCCCGGACCGCACGCCGCCCAGCTGCTGCCGCGCTTCGGCCAGAAGGCGATGCCGATCCTGTGCCACGACGGCAAGGTGCTGAAGACTTCCGCCGCCGTGCTGGACTACCTCGAGCGGGCGTTCCCGGAGCCGCCGCTCTATCCCTCCGACGACCGGCAGCGCGCGCGGGCGCTGGAGATCCAGCAGTGGTTCGATGGGATCGGTGCGCCGCTGCGGCGAGCGGCGTTCTTCAACATGCTCGACGACACCGAATACAGCGCACGGCGTTTCGCCCACAGCCTGCCCGAGTGGCAGCAGCAGCTCTACGTGCGCGCTTTCCCGGCCATCCGCGCGATCATGCGCGCCGATATGCGCATCAGCGCGAAGGGTGCGGAAGAGGGCTACGCGCGGACCGCGGAGGGGCTCGACTTCGTCGCGCGCAACTCCGCGGCGACCGGCTACCTCGTCGGAGACCGCTTCAGTGTCGCCGATCTCACCGCCGCCACCATTTTGATGGCGACCTGCCTGCCGCCCGAGTTCCCGGTGCCCACGCCGGAGCCGCGCCCGCCCGGCTGGCAGCGCTGGCTGGATTGCTGGAAGGGTCATCCGGGCTGCGACTACGTGCGCCGCATGTACCGCGAGCACCGCGGGCAGTCCTGCGCCGTCGTGGGGTGAATGGGCTCAGTCGAATCCGCTCATCCTGGCGAACTCGTCGAAGGCGGCGCGCCGCGTGCGCAGGGTGTTGATCGGGTGGCTCTCGTCGCGGTAGCCCAGCGCCATGCCGGCGAACAGCATCTGCTCCGGCGGCGCCGCCACGAACTCGGCCACCGTTCTCGGCCACATCGCCCAGGCCTCCTGCGGGCAGGTGTCCAGCCCCTGCTCCACCGCCAGCAGCATCACCGTCTGCAGGTAGATGCCCAGGTCGGCCCATTGCGGCGGCCCCATGCGGCGCTCGATGAAGAAGAACAGGCCCACCGGCGCGTCGAAGAAGCGCATGTTGCGCGCGAACTGCCGCAGCCGCCCCGGCTTGTCCTCGCGCTGGATATCGATGGTGCGGTACAGGTCCTCGCCGCACTCGTAGCGGTGGGTGCGGTACGGCTCCCACAGGTTCGGCGGATAGACCTCGTACTCCGGCTTCTCCAGCGCGCCCCTGGCGAAGCGCTCGCTGACCCGCGCGGTGAACTCGGCCAGCGGCGCGCCGGCCAGAGCGTAGACTTTCCACGGCTGCAGGTTGCCGCCCGAAGGCGCCCGGCTGGCCCGCTCCAGGATTTGCCGCACCACCGCGCCCGGCACCGGGTCCGGGCGGAAGGCACGCACCGAGATCCGGCGGTTGACCGCGTCGCTGACGTTCATGGGTGGCTGCTCGACCTCATCCACAGTGCCGGGGGCGGCGGCCAATGGTGCCTGTGCCGCCGCCAACACGCCATGGTCCGGCTTCCCCTTCGAAAGCTGATGGCCGGATGGCTCCGGCGATCGGGATCAGCCGGATCAGGACGGGACGCGCGGGCCCTGCCGCTGCCGCACCTGGTTCAGATAACTCACCAGGGCCGCCAGGTCCGGCGGCTTGATCAGGTGGCGATCGAATCCCGCGCGGATGGCAGCTTTCAGGAATTGGAACTGACTGCTGCTAAGAAGGCCCGAAGCTGCCTTCAGACGACCGGCAGTTTGTGCCCCGTCGGAGCTTTACGATTTGCCAGAATACGTTGACAAGGTGACGCAAGGGTTAGCTATGGGTGGGATTGGGATGAAATGGTTGAATTGGTAAATTTGCCGTATTCCCGCTGCTGCACTGACCACGCGGCGAACTCCTGCAGCAAGGCCCGCAACTGTTGCCACTTGTCCTGCCCCAGGCAGCGTGCGCACTTGCGCTCGTAGGCCTTGCTGAGCCTGACCAGGGCGTAATGAACCTTCCAGCCACGCGCGGTGAATTTCACCAGTTTGGCCCGGCCGTCGGTCGGGTCTGCGGCGAGTTCGACAAATCCGTGCCGGGACAGGTACTCGACCAGCTCCGCCATGCTCTGTTTGGTCATGTGCGCCCGCTCCGCCAATGTGGTGATGCGGGAGCCGTGCCGGGACAGATGCCGGAATACATTGCCGTGAGTCAGGCGCACTTCCGGAAACCCGGCCTTCGCCAGCTCGCCGTAAACGTGGTCGACCGCGGCTTCCAGCGGCGTGCGCAGCAGCGCCCCCAATGTCTGCAGCTCCTCGGTAATGCTGGGATCCGGCTTCATCTTGACACTCTAATAAGCAGTCAGGCAGTCTGTCTATATAGACAGGTATCCTGACTATATAGTTCGGGAGCGGTCGGTTTCAGAAGAATTCGTCCGGAGAGCACATCTTGAAAACCGCCATTTCAATCGTCCGCCAGGGCGAAGGTGAAGTACTCAATGTTCTCGGCGTGGCCATGCGCTTCCTGTGCCGGGCGGCCGACACCAACAGCGCCTGGTCGCTGGTGGAAAACGTGATCCCGCTCAATGCCGGACCGCCGCCGCATCATCATCCCTGGGATGAGGCTTATCTGGTGACAGCCGGGGAGGTGGAATTCCAGATCGGTTCGCGGCGCGAGCGGGTGCGCGCCGGCGACTTTGTCTACGCGCCCGGCGGTACAGTCCATGCATTTCACGGAGTCTCCGAGACTCCCGCGCGCATGTTGCTGTTCGACGCACCAGCCCACTCCGAAAGCTTCTTCAAGGAAATCGAGCGTGAGGTCACGGAATTGCCGCGCGACCTGGCCAGGATTCCGCAGATCGGAGAGCGGCATGGAGTGACGTTCCTGCCGCCGCCGGCACCGGGCGGATCGGCGCCCGGGTAGTTAGTGGCCCAGAGCTGACAGGGGGTCTCAGTCGGCGTTGCCCCCGACGCACTCTCCCCGGATGCTAATATGGCCTGTATCGGGGCGTAGATCTAATACGGGGAAGTATGGCAATGCCTGCGTTCGAACCCTGCGGCTGGGGCGTTGCGATCAATGGCTGCGCCGGCGGCCCGGGCGACGCCATCCCGTGAGCGAACACCTGTCCCTGCTGGAAGAGCTCAAGCGCCGCAACGTGCTGCGCGTCGGCGCGTTCTACGCCGGTGCCAGCTGGGTGGCGGTGCAGGCGGCGACCCAGGTGTTTCCGTTCTTCCACGTCGCCGAATGGGTGGTGCGCTGGATCGTCATCGCCGCTGTGCTCGGCCTGCCGTGCGCCCTGGCCTTCGCCTGGTTCTACGAGATCACGCCGCAGGGCCTCAAGCTCGAAAGCGAGGTGGACCGCAGCCAGTCGATCACCCGCCAGACCGGCCGCAAGCTGGACCGCTGGATCATCGCTGCGCTCGGCCTCGCCGTGGCGCTGCTGCTGGCCGACAAGTTCGTCCTGCACCGCCAGGCGGATACCGCCCCGGCGGCCGTCGCGGCCGTCCCCGCCAAGTCCATCGCGGTGCTGCCGTTCGAGAACCTCAGCGAGGACAAGGCCAACGGCTACTTCGCCAGCGGCATGCAGGACGAGATCCTCACCCGCCTGGCCGGCATCCGCGACCTCAAGGTGATCTCGCGCACCTCCACCGAGCAGTACGCCGCCCGCCCGCCCAGCCTCAAGGTGGTGGGCGAGCAGCTCGGCGTGGCCACGGTGCTGGAGGGCAGCGTGCAGAAGGCCGGCGAGCAGGTGCACATCAACCTGCAGCTGATCGACGCGCAGACCGACGGCCACCTGTGGGCGGACAGCTACGATCGTGACCTCAAGGACCTGTTCGGCGTCGAGCGCGACGTGGCGCAGAAAGTCGCCGAGGCGCTGAAGGCGCAGCTGCTGCCCGCGGAGGCCGCGCGCGCCGCCGCCGTGCCAACCCGCGATACGCAAGCCTACGACCTGTATCTGCGCGCCAACGCCCACGCCAACCGCGCCTACGATCAGGACATCCTGGTGCCGAGGGAGCTGCCGCCGGCGATCGAGCTGTACCAGCAGGCCCTGGCCCGGGACCCGGGCTTCGCCCTGGCCGCGGCCGCAATGGCGCGGGCGCACATGCACTTCTATTTCTATGCGCCGGACCGCACCGAGGCGCGGCTGGCCTCCGCCAAGGCGGCGGCCGGGCAGGCCCTGAACCTGCAGCCCGATCTCGGCGAGGGGCACTACGCGCTGGCGCTTTATTACTACTGGGGGCATCGCGACTACGCCCAGGCGCTACGGGAGCTTCAGCTCGCCGCCCAGACCCTGCCCAACAGCGCCGGCATTGAAGGCATGCGTGCCTCGATCGCGCGGCGCCAGGGGCAATGGGATCAGGCGATCGCCGGCTACCAGCAGGCGGCGCTGCTCGATCCGCGCAGCGCCTTTTCCCTGGATCAGCTCGGCCTGAGTTACGAAATGCTGCGGCGTTACCCTGAGGCGGACCAGGCCTTCGCACGGGCCGTGGCGGTGACAGCGGACCCGGCCGACGAACTGGTGACACGGGCGTTCAACACGGTGTGGTGGAAAGGCGATCTCGATCCGCTGCGCGCGGCGCTGGGCGCCCTGGCGCCCGGCAGCGACGCCTATTCCGGGAACGCTCAAATATTTTTCATGCTGCACTGGTGGTCACGGGACTACGCGGCCGCGATCAGGTTGACGGAAGCGGACACCGCCGAGGACTGGACCGACACCGGCAACGTCGACCTGCCGCGCCGACTCTACCTGGCTTGGGCCTATGCCGCCGCCGGCGACGTCGCCAAGGCCAGGCCGCTCTATGCCGGGGTGCGCGAGCAGATGCAGGCGGCCGTGCAGCAAAGCCCCGAGGCACCGGACCTGCACCTGGCCCTGGCCTTTGCCGACGCCGGGCTGGGCCTCAAGGACGAGGCCCAGCGCGAAGCGCGCCAGGTCCAGAGCATGATGCCGTTGAACCGCGACGTCATCAGCGGCGCGACGCGTCTGGGCTGGCTGGCCCAGCTCGCGGCGCGCCTGGGCGAAAACGACCAGGCCCTCGAGCAGCTGCGGCAACTGCTGGCGCTGCCGGGCGCCGGCCTCGTCATCTCGCCGGCCGTGCTCAAGCTCGATCCGGTGTGGGACCCGCTGCGCGGCGACCCGCGCTTCCAGAAGATGGTGAGCGGCTGAGGTTGGCACCGAACTGGTCTGGCTCGACCCGCTGCGGGGCATCAACGATCTGCTGCGATGGCGGCTTTGTGGCGTGAGCAGACGCTGTGGTGTCCCAAGTCGCCGAAAGCAGGCGTCGACGATGACCGCTTGCAGGAGGCGGGCTCGATGTCTGCATGGGGCGCCCGAAGCGGACATGCCCGTAGCTCCAGTGTATCGGCGCCCTCCAGGATTCGTGGCGCTAGGTGTCAAGGCCTGGACGGACGGACGCGATAAGATTCAACTGGAAACAGGGGCGTGCCCAGGATGATCTGGTCCCCGTAGCCGGACGCCAATGACACGTACAGGAGCTGATTCGCCGCCGGTCCGTTCGACGCTCGCGATCTGGAAAGACCGCTTCATCTGGACCTCGCCGCACCTGATCACCGACCGGAGCACACGCCCGGCGATCGTGGTCCTGATCGCCGCCGCAGGAGACCTCACCGTGGGCGTGGGCGCGCAATCGTTTTGCGGGCGCGCCCTGGTGGTGGCCAGCGATGTCACCCGCACGCTGGAGGCGGAGAACGGCCTCTACAGCCTGCACCTGGATCCGGTTCACCGCATGAGCCGGCATTTGCGCAAGGGCCTGTTGCGCGGATGCGAGGTGGTGGACCTGAGCGATGCGCTCACACCCGCGGTCGCGGACTGCGTGGCGCGGGTGGTCGGCCGGCCGGAGTCCTGCGCCGAGAGCTTCCGCATTTCGGAACTGGTGCTGGGCACACTGTTTCCGGACCTCGTCGGCGTGGAGCCGATCGACCCGCGCGCGGACATGGTGGCCACCTGGCTGCGCCTGAACCTGCCCAAGAAGCTGAACCTGGGCGAGTTGGCGGGCCTTTGCGGCCTGTCGCCGGGCCGGATGAGCCATCTCATCACCCAGGAGCTGGGGCTTTCGCCGCGGCGCTACCTGCTCTGGGTAAAAATGAGACGGGCGGCAGAAATGTTTCTGCGCAACATCCCGCTCACCGAGATTGCGCACGAGATCGGCTTCACCGACTCGGCGCATCTGAGCCGGGCGTTCAAGGGCTACTTCTCGCACGTCCCTTCGTTTCTCGCCAACCCGCAGCGGGTCAGCCTGCGCGTCTGCGATATGAGCTGAATTTACCGTCTGTTCAATAGCTGGTACGTACAAGTCGCCTTCTTCCGCGAGGCTTATGCTCCACCGATAAATTCGTCCGATAACGTCGACCGCCGATGTCGACGGGTGCCAGCGAGGGGAGAGTGTTCATGCGTTTCAGCAAGGCCCGACAGGGCAATTCGTCGTTGCCCAGGCGCGGCAGGCTGTGGCTGGTGTCCGCCGCGCTGGGCTCGATCCTCCTGCATGCCTGCGGCAGCAGCTCCCCCGTCAGCGGTAGCAATGGCAGCGGCGGCGGCGCCGGCAGCGGGCCGGTTTCCGGCGACGCCATCCAGGTGCTGTCGAACCGGGCCGATCTCATCAACGGCGGCGACGTGCTGGTGCAGGTCACCCTGCCCTCCGGCACAGCGGCCTCCGCGGTCACGGTGGACCTCAACGGCCAGGACGTGACCTCCGGATTCTCGGCCGGCGCCGGCGGCCGCTACATGGGCCTGGTGAGCGGCCTGGCGAACGGGCGCAACCTGATCACCGCGCATTTTCCCGGCGGCGCGAGCAGCAGCTACGCTGTCATCAACCATCCCCAGGGCGGGCCGGTGATCGCGGGTCCGCAGAGCGAGCCGCGCGTATGCCAGCAGGGCGCGGTGGACGCGCAGTGCACCCAGCCGGTGAGCTATGCCTGGCTGTATATCTCCTCCAACCCGCTCAAGTCCGGCTTCCAGCCCTACGACCCCAGCAACCCGGCGACGGACGTGGCCAACACCACCACCGACCAGGGCGTGACGGTGCCGTTCATCGTGCGCGTCGAAACCGGCTACCAGGACCGCGACCAGTACCAGATCGCGGCGCTGTACCAACCCGGCAAGCCGTGGACGGCGGCGGCGCCGCAGAACCAGTTCAACCACAAGCTGCTGATCACCCACGGCGCGAGCTGCGGCGTGTCGTACACGCCGGCCAATGCGCCGAGCGTCACCAGCTACGCGCCGGCCAACCTCACCGGCCTCACCGGCGGCACCACGATCCCGCTGCCCTCGGCGGTGATCGCCGACAGCGCGCAGTACGCGCTCGGCAAGGGCTTCGCGGTGATGTCCACCGCGCTCGACAACAGCGGCCACAACTGCGACGTGGTGATCCAGGCCGAGTCGCTGATCATGGCCAAGGAGCACCTGATCGAGCAGTACGGCACCCTGCGTTACACCATCGGCACCGGCTGCTCCGGCGGCTCGCTGGCGCAGCAGTGGATCGCCAACGCCTATCCGGGCATCTACCAGGGCATCCTGCCCACCTGCTCCTTCCCGGATACCTGGACCAGCGCGACGCAGGTGATGGACTACCACCTGCTCAACACCTACTTCGGCGACCTCACCCTGGGCATCGCGGGGGGCACCGCGGGCGTGCTCTGGACGCCGGTGCAGGCGGCAGCCGTGGAAGGCAACGCGCTGCCGGTGGACTCGATCGTCAGCGATGCCGGCTTCTTCTCCGCCATCATTCCCACCACCCCCTGCCCCGGCACCACCTCGGCCACGCTCTACAACCCGCAGACCAATCCCGCCGGCGCGCGCTGCTCCATCGCCGACCTGGGCATCAATGTCTTCGCGCCGCGCCCGGAGGCGGTCTGGAGCAGCGTGGAGAAGAAACTTGGCCACGGCTTCGCCGGCATCGCCGTGGACAACACTGGCGTGCAGTACGGCCTGTCGGTGCTGCAGCAGGGCCTGATCACGCCGGACATGTTCCTGGACCTCAACAGCAAGATCGGCGGCCTGGACGTGGACATCAACCCCACCACCGCGCGCCTCGCCGCCGACCAGCCGGCGCTGGGCAACGCCTACCGCAGCGGCATGATCAACGAGACCAACAATCTCGGCCGCACCGCCGTCATCGACTGCCGCGGCCCTGACCCCGGCCTCGCCCACGATTCCTACCGCGCCTTCGCCGTGCGCGCCCGGCTCGACCGCGAGAACGGCACCCATGCCAACCAGCTGATCTGGGAAGGGCCGGTGCCGATCGTCGGCGACGTCGACTGCAACCAGACCAGCCTGATCGCGATGGACCGCTGGATGGCCGCCGTGGAGAAGGACACCAGCAGCACCGCGCTGCCGCAGAAGATCATCGCCGACAAGCCCGCCGACCTGGGCGACGCCTGCTACGACGGCATCGGCAACCAGCTGCTCAGCCAGCTCTGCGGCGAGGTGATCGTGCCGGTCTACGGCACGCCACGCACGGTGGCCGGCGACGCCATCACCACCGACGCCAATAAGTGCCAGCTCAAACCGCTCAACCGCGGCGACAACTACGGCCCGCTGCCGTTCAGCGACGCGCAGTGGGCGCAGATGCAGAGCCTGTTTCCCAGCGGTGTCTGCGATTTCAGCAAGCCCGGCGTGAGCCAGCAGCCGACCGTTCCCTGGCTGACGTATCAGGACGCCCAGGGCTCGGTGATCTACGGCGGCAAGTCCCTGCCGCCCGCTCCGGCCAACTCCGGGAGTGGATGGGCCAGTCCTGCGTTCGGCGGGCTGTAAGACGTGGTCAGAGGTTCCACACGCCTGAACAGCGGTCCAGCCAGCACTGCCCGCCAGGCGGACAGCTTCGGATGTCCGCACGCTCCTGAAATTGCCATCAGGCATGTCCGCAATCGGGAAGCGGGCCGAATGTCCGCGGCGGATGCCCAATGCAGAGCTCGCATGCATCGGCCGACTCGTCACCCCTTGCAGACGCAAGGGGTGACGGCTGCTTCGGCCAACTAAGCCGATGTCTGCGCGGGACTTATGACGTTTGCTGCTCGCCGTTGAGGCCTCCAGGCCATTCGATACAAGCCGGGCAATACCAGCAACGTCAACAAGGTCGCGGAAATGATCCCGCCGATGACAACCGTGGCCAGCGGGCGCTGCACTTCCGCACCTGTGCTGGTGTTGAGCGCCATCGGCAGGAAGCCGAGTGCCGCGACCAGGGCCACCATCAGGATCGGACGCAGGCGCACCATGGCGCCTTCGCGGATCGCGGCATCGATGTCGGCGCCCTTTGTCAGGGCGTCCCGAATCGCCGAGACCATCACCACGCCGGTCAGCACCGCCACGCCGGACAATGTGATGAAGCCCACACCGGCGGTGATCGACAGCGGGATGCCGCGCATCCAGAGCGCCATCACGCCGCCGGTGAGGGCCAGCGGCACGCCGGAGAACACCAGGCCGGCGTCCTTCGCTGACCCGAAGGTCATCATCAGCAGCGCGAAGATCATCACCAGGGTGACCGGCACCAGCACGCTCAAGCGCCGGGTGGCGGACTGAAGCTGCTCGAAGGTGCCGCCGTACGACAGCCAGTAGCCCGAGGGCAGCTTCACCTGCCGCTCGATCCTGGCCTGCGCCTCCGACACGAAGCTGCCCAGGTCGCGGCCGCGGACGTTGGCCGACACCACCAGGCGCCGCTTGCCGTTCTCGCGGCTGATCTGGTTCGGGCCCGGAGCCAGGTTGAGGGTGGCGACCTCTCCCAGCGGTACGTAACCGCCGACGCCGTCTCGCTCCGGCAGACGCACCGGCAGACGCTCCAGCGCGCCGATGTCGCTGCGCAGCTGCTCGGGCAGGCGAACCACCAGGTCGAAGCGCCGGTCACCTTCGAACAGCTGCCCGGCGTCCTCGCCGCCGGTGGCGGCGGCCAGGGTGTCCTGCACATCGGCGACGTTGAGTCCGTAGCGGTACAGCGCGGCACGGTTTGCCTCCACCGACAGGACCGGCAGGCCGGCAACCTGCTCGACCTTCACCCCCTCGGCACCGGGCAAGCCGTTCAGCACCCTGGCGATGGCGTTGCCGGACTTCAGCAGCTGCTCCAGGTCGTCACCGTAAATCTTGATGCCCAGGTCCGAACGCACGCCAGAGATCAGCTCGTTGAATCGGAGCTGGATCGGCTGGCTGATCTCGAAGGCATTGCCGGGCAGGCTGTCGAGGCGCCGTTCGATGTCCTTGACCACGTCGGCCTTGGACTTGGCCGGATCGGGCCAATCCTTTCGGTCCTTGAGCATCACGTAGCCGTCGGAGATGTTCGGCGGCATCGGATCGGTGGCGACCTCGGCGGGGCCGACCCGCGAGAAGTAGGTCTTCACCTCCGGCACCTCCTTCACGGCGCGCTCCAGCTGGAACTGCATGTCCAGGGACTGGGTCAGGCTGGTGCCGGGGATGCGTAGCGCCTGCACCGCCAGGTCGCCCTCATCCAGGCTCGGGATGAACTCCGAACCCATGCGCGAGGCAACCCAGCCGCAGAGCACCACCAGCGCCACCGCGCCGGCCAGGAAGGCCAGGCGCAGCCGCAACGCCACCTCCAGTACCGGGGCGTAGATCCGCTTGGCGTGGCGGACGATGAAGTTCTCCTTCTCCTCGACCCTGCCTCGCAGCAGCAGGGCCACGGCGGCCGGCACGAAGGTCAGCGACAGCGCCACGGCGGCCAGCAGAGCCATGATCACCGCCAGCGCCATCGGCTGGAACATTTTCCCCTCGACGCCGGTCAGGGCCAGGATCGGCAGGTTGACGAGCACCACAACCAGCACGCTGATGAAGCTGGGGGTGAATACCTCGCGCGTGGCCGAGAACGTGGCTTCCAGCCGCTCCTCCAGTGTCATGAGGCGGCCGAGCTGATGCTGGCGCTCCGCCATGCGCAGGATGCAGTTCTCCACGATGATGACCGCGCCGTCGACGATCAGGCCGAAGTCCAGGGCGCCCAGCGACATCAGGTTGGCGCTCACCTTGGTCTGCACCATGCTGGTCATCAGCATCAGCATGGAAATGGGGATCACCATGGCGGTCAGCAGCGCGGCGCGCACGTTGCCGAGCATCAGCAGCAACACCGCCACCACCAGCACCGCGCCCTCCAGCAGGTTCTTCTGCACGGTGGCGATGGTCTTGTTGACCAGGACGGTGCGGTTGTAGACCGGATCGGCGGTAACACCCTGGGGCAAGGTTTTGTCGATCTCCGCCAGCTTGTCGGCCACCGCCTTGGAGACCGTGCGGCTGTTGTCGCCGATCAGCATCACCGCGGTGCCGAGCACGGTTTCCTCACCGTCGCGCGTCGCCGCACCGGTGCGCAGCTGCTTGCCGTAAGCGACCTCGGCCACGTCGCGCACCGTGATCGGCACGCCGGCGCGGTGGGCGACGATGACCTTCTCGATCGCAGGGATGTCCGCCACCTGGCCGGGGGAGCGGATCAGCAGCTGCTCGCCGTTCTTCTCGATGTAGCCGGCGCCGACGTTGGAGTTGTTCTTCTGCAGGGCCTGGACCACGTCGCTGAAAGACAGGCTGTATGCCAGCAGGCGCGCCGGGTCCGGCGTGACGTGGAACTGTTTCTCGAAGCCGCCGATGGTGTTGACCTCGGTGACGCCGGGCACCTGGCGCAGCTGCGGCCGGATCACCCAGTCCTGCAGGGTGCGGAGCGCCGTCGCGTCGTAGGGCTTTCCATCCGGCTGCCGGGCTTTCTCGTCGGCGTGGACCGTGTACAGGAAGATCTCGCCCAGGCCGGTGGCGATGGGCCCCATGGCCGGCTCGATTCCGGAGGGCAGCTGGCTCTTGGCCCCCTGCAGGCGCTCGTTGATCAGGTTGCGGGCCCAGAAGATGTCGGTCCCATCCTTGAAGATCACCGTGACCTGGGACAAGCCATAGCGGGACAGCGAGCGGGTGTATTCGAGCTTCGGCAGGCCGGAAACGGCCACCTCGACCGGGTACGTGATG
>CAYWPB010000012.1:0-30329 GCA_964458725.1 uncultured Nevskia sp.
GAGTTATTCGCGCAGCGCGGTGGCGCCCTTGTCGTTGCAGCAGGGGCGGCCGCCGTCGCGCTGGTTGCAGCAGAAGAAGACGTGGTGCTGGTAGTAGGGCTCGCTCACGGGGAATTCACTGCTTGTCAGGTCGGTTTCTTGCCGAAAGCGTAGCCGAAGTTGATGGTGGTGATGGTGTCGGTGTGGACGTTGCCGGCCGGCACCGAGGTATTGTGGCGCCAATCGTAGGCCAGGGTGGCGAAGACGCTGCCGACGACGTTGAGCTTGAGCTCGGCCACCGGGTTGATGAAGGTATTGTCGCGGCCGGCCTCGACGTGCAGGGTCTGTTTGAATTGCGCGCTGGGGCTGATCTTCAGCAGGTAGGCCAGGTTGAAGACGCCGATGAGCTGGCTGTCGTAGCCGGTGGCGCCGGCGTCGCGCGACTGGCTGGCGCCGCCGCCGATGTCGGCATCCAGGGTCTGGCGTTCGGTCTTGAGGAGGTGACGGCCGTAGCCGACGGCCTCGGACCAGCGCGAGACCACGCCGGCGAAGCGGTCGTCGAGATAGTCGACGCTGCCAAAGAGGTAGTCGTTCGGGCTCAGATCGTGGCTGAGCTTGTCGCCGATCTGATAGGTCTCGGAGGTGGATTCGCCCTTGCTGCTGCCGTAGGCGGCCTGGGCCTTGAACTGGTTCTCCCAGGGTGCGGATTTCCAGTCGACGTCGCCCTTGGCGTTGAAGGCGGTGCTGTTGGAGTTGCCGGTGGTGCGGATGTAGCCGGCCGAGAGGTCGCCGCTCCAGGGCGTGGGCGGGCTGGTGGGGTCGTCGGCCAGGACGGCGCCGGGCAACAGGATCGCGGCCAGCGCCGCGCGCTTCCATGCGTTCATCATCTCTATCCTCATGCTTTCGGGGACGGAATATCCGTGCCGCGGACTTCCTGTCCGCAGCGGGTGCAGCGCGGATTCAGGAGCCCGCAGTGGGCGGCGCGGCGGGTACGACCTCGGGGCTCACCGGCTGCTCCGGCTGGGCCTGCGGCGGCGGCGGTTCGGGAGCGGGAACCGGCGGCAGAGTCTTGCGCAGGGCGGCGTCGATGCGCAGCAGGATCAGGGCGGCGAGCTCATCCTGCATGTAGCTGCGCAGGCGCGCTTCTTCGGCTTCCTTGCCGAGGATTTCGTCGAGGCTGAAGCTGTAGGAGCGGGAGATGCCCTGCTGCTCCGGCGCGATCAGGGCCTGGCTGCCGCTGTGCAGCTCGTAGGTCACCTGGGTGACGAGACGGTATTCGTTGGCCTTGCCGTCCGGACCGATCGAGAGCACCTCGCGGGTCTCGCTGAGGTTGCTCAGGCGCAGCACTGAGGCGGCGTCGCCGATGTGCGATTTGACCTGGCCGCCGCGCGCCGTGATCTTCGACTGCAGCGCCGTCTCCAGCGGCGGCGTGCCGACGCGGTAGGGCTGCACCATGTCGATGTAGACCGAGTTCAACGCCGGCGGCACCGGGCGGTCGCCCGCCAGGTGGAAGCCGCAGGCGCCGAGCAGACCGGCCAGCAACGCGGCGCCGAGGCGCAGGCTGGAGGGCAGCAGCAGTTGGCGGCGGCTCGTGCTCACACCACGAAATTTACCAGCTTGCCGGGAACGACGACGGTCTTTTTCGGCGCTTTACCTTCCAGGTATTTCTGCACCTGCTCGTCGGCCAGGGCGGCGGCGATGATCTCGTCCTTCGAGGCGCTCGCCGGAACCTTGACCTCGCCGCGCTTCTTGCCGTTGACCTGCACCACCATCAGCACCTCGTCGGCGACACGGGCGGCGGGGTCCGGCTGCGGCCAGGGCGCGTCGATCACCGCTGTGTTGCCGCCGAGCGCGAACCACAGCTCATGAGCGATGTGCGGCACGATCGGCGCCAGCACCCGCACCAGCGCTTCCAGCACTTCCTGGGCGATGGCGCGGCCGTTGGCGCTGGCGTCGTCGAAGCGCGACAGGGCGTTGACCAGCTCCATGCAGGCGGCGATGGCGGTGTTGAAGTTGAAGCGGCGTTCGAAGTCGTCGCCGATCTTGGCCAGGGCGTCGTGCAGCTTGCGCCGCAAGTCCTTCTGCGCCGCGGTCAGAGCCGCGACGTCGAGCGCTGGGGCTGGGCCGTGCTGCACGTGCTCATAGACCAGCTTCCACAGGCGGCGCAGGAAGCGGGCGGCGCCGTCGATACCGGCATCGCTCCACTCCAGGGTCTGCTCCGGCGGGGCGGTGAACATCATGAACAGGCGCACGGCGTCGGCGCCGTGGGAGTCGATGATCTCCTGCGGGTCGACGCCGTTGTTCTTGGACTTGGACATGGTGCCGAGGCCGTCGGCCACCAGCGTCTCGCCAGTGCCCTTGTGCATGGCACGCAGCGCGATGCCCTTGGCGTCGCGCTCGACCGTGACATCCTTGGGCGCGATCCACTCACGGCCGCCGCCTTCACCGGTGCGATAGTAGGCCTCGGCCAACACCATGCCCTGGGTCAGCAGGCGCTTGAACGGCTCGCCGACCTTCGACAGGCCGAGGTCGCGCATCGCCTTCTGGAAGAAGCGGGCGTAGAGCAGGTGCAGGATGGCGTGCTCGATGCCGCCGATGTACTGGTCCACCGCCATCCAGTAGTCGGCGCGCTCGTCCAGCATCGCTTTGCCCTGGTCGGCGCTGGCGAAGCGCGCGAAATACCAGGACGAATCGACGAAGGTGTCGCAGGTGTCGGTCTCGCGCCGCGCCGGCTTGCCGCACTGGGGGCAGGCGCAGTTGACGAACTCCGGCAGCTTGAGCAGCGGGTTGCCGCGGCCATCCGGCACCAGGTCCTCCGGCAGTCGCACCGGCAGCTGATCCTCCGGCACCGGCACGGCGTCGCAAGACTCGCAGTAGATGATGGGGATGGGGCAGCCCCAGTAGCGCTGGCGCGATACACCCCAGTCGCGCAAGCGGTAGTTGACGCGGCGGCGGCCCTGCTTGAGCGCTTCCAGCTCGCCGGCAATGGCGTCGAAGGCGGCCTTGAATTCGAGACCGTCGAAGGCGCCGGAGTTGAGGGTCCAGCCGTGCTCCTCGTAGGCGGCTTCGGACACATCGCTGGGTTTGCCGCGCTCGACGCCGATGACCATCTTGATCGGCAGGTCATAGGCTTTGGCGAACTCCCAATCGCGCTGGTCGTGGCCGGGCACGGCCATCACGGCGCCGCTGCCGTAGCCCATCAGCACGAAGTTGGCGGCCCACACCGGCACCGGCTCGCCGGTCAGCGGATGGATCACGGAGATGCCCAGCGGCACACCCTTCTTCTCCATCGTCTCCAGGGTGGCCTCGGTGACGTCACCCTTCTTCGCCTCCTCGACGAAGGCGGCAACCCTCGGGTCGCGCGCGGCCGCTTCCAGCGCCAGCGGATGCTGGGCGGCGACGGCCAGGTAGGTGACACCGAACAGGGTGTCCGGGCGGGTGGTGAACACGGTCAGGTGATCCGCGCCGGCGGCCGGCGCGGCCAGCCTGAAGTCGATCTCCAGGCCCTCGCTGCGGCCGATCCAGTTGGCCTGCATGGTGCGCACGGCCTCAGGCCAGTGCTCCATGGTCTTCAGCTCGTCCAGCAGCTCGTCGGCATAGGCGGTGATCCGGATGAACCACTGCGGAATCTCGCGCTGCTCGACCACGGCGCCGGAGCGCCAGCCGCGGCCGTCGATGACCTGCTCGTTGGCCAGCACGGTCTGGTCGACCGGGTCCCAGTTGACGACCGAGTTGCGGCGGTAGATCAGGCCCTTCTTGAACAGCTGCACGAAGAACCACTGCTGCCAGCGGTAATAGGAGGGCTCGCAGGTGGCGAGCTTGCGCTCCCAGTCGTAGGCGAAGCCGAGCTGGCGCAGCTGGCCGCACATGTAGTCGATGTTGGAATAGGTCCAGGCGGCGGGCGGCACGCCGTTCTTGATCGCCGCGTTCTCGGCCGGCAGGCCGAAGGCGTCGAAGCCGATCGGCTGCAGCACGTTCTTGCCGCGCATGCGCTGGTAGCGCGCCACCACGTCGCCGATGGTGTAGTTGCGCACGTGTCCCATGTGCAGCCGCCCGCTGGGATATGGGAACATCGACAGGCAGTAGAACTTCTCCCGCGCGGCGTCCTCGACGGCGCGGAAAACCTGGTGTTCGCTCCAGTAGGCCTGCGCCCCGGTTTCGACGTGGCGCGGCGAATAGTCTTGCTGCATGATTGCGGGGGTCAGTTAAAAAACGGGCTTGAAAAGCGGGCTCGAAGAGCGCGGATTGTAGCAACCAAGGGGGTGTTTTGCCCGTCCGCGGCCTGCCGCCCCGCCCCGCCGGAACTGCCGCAACACCATGAATCAGCATGCCCAGAAGCTCTTGGAAGCCTTCCGCTCGCGCCGCGCCGTGGTGCTGACCCAGGAAGGTACGAGTACGGGACGCATACCCACCTCATCGAGCAGTGGCCGACGAGCGCGCGGGGCCGGTGTCGGACACCCGAGGCGAATCGTCAGGGCTTGAAGGAAGTCTGAGGCTCCGGCTCTGGCAGACCCTGCTTTCGCTTACGCACCTGTGCATGGGCGGCAATCAGCAAGGCCACCAGAAGAGAGCCAACCAGGTAAGGCCAGTGAATCGCCGAAAACCCGGGCCAGATGCGGCCACTCGCCATCCAGGACTGGAAGTCGATCGAGGCGCCCGACAAAACCATGGGTAGCGAAGTGGGCGCGACGCCCAACGCGGTGGCCAGCAGGAAAGGGCGCAGAGGCGCGCGGGCCAGCGCGGAAATAAAGTTGACCGGATCGAACGGGATGAAGCACAGGCGCATCAACAGGATGGTGTGAAAAGGGTTGCGATTGATCCGTTCACGCCACTGGCTCAAGAGCGGGGAGTGCTCCCAGCGGGCGGTAAGCGTCCCGGTGGAAGCCCGGACCAGAAGGAACTCCATGCCCCCGCCCAAGGTCAGGCCGGCGACCGTCACTAGCTCGCCAACCACCGGGCCGCAAATCATGCCGGTCAGCACGATCACCAGGCTGGCGGGCAGGAGCAGGGGCAGGCGCAGCAAATAGAGCCCGATCAGCAACCATGCATGCGCGGTGGCGAACGCATAGAATGTTGCGGCGCGCTCCATGAGGCCGCGCATGCCATTGCCATAGGTCGCCCATAGCAGCGCCAGGAATGCGCATAACAGGGCCGCGCTAATAGCCACGCGGATCGCTTTTTTGGGATTTTCGGGAGTCATGGATTCCGCGCCACTGCCGGGGCGCGGGCTTCCTGTCGGGGTGGATCGTGGAAGAAACCAGGGTTTTGTCGGTTGTGGTGCCATGCTACAACGAGTTGCGCACCATCGAAAAAGTGCTGCGGGCGATCCACGCCTCGGAACCCGGGCTGGGGCTGGAAATCATCGTGGTGGACGATTGCTCGAGCGACGGCACGCGCGACCTGCTGCAGGGTCAACTGCGCCCGCTGATCCACCAGTTGGTGCTGCAGCCGGAAAACCGCGGCAAGGGCGCCGCCCTGCACGCCGGCTTTGCCCATGCCACCGGCGATTTCATTATCGTGCAGGACGCGGACCTGGAATATGACCCGCGTGAATTCTCCAAGCTGCTCAAGCCCATGCTCGAGGACAAGGCCGATGTGGTCTACGGCAGCCGCTTCATCGGCGGCGAGTCGCACCGGGTGCTGTATTACTGGCATTCGGTTGGCAACCGGATGCTTACGGTGCTGAGCAACATGTTCACCAACATCAACCTGACCGACATGGAAACCTGCTACAAGCTGTTCCGTGCTCCGGTCCTGAAGGGGCTGCGGCTGCGCGAGCAGCGCTTCGGCTTCGAGCCGGAAGTGACCGCCAAGGTGGCGAAGATTCCCGGCATCCGCATCTACGAGGTCGGCATCTCCTACTACGGCCGCACCTACGCCGAGGGCAAGAAAATCAACTGGCGCGACGGCTTCCGGGCAATCTATTGCATCGTCAAGTACTGGCTGGCGGATTGAATCTCAAATGGGCTTTCCCGTGGCGGACGGTTCTGATCCGACCCTCACGCAGAGGCTTCTGCCGGAACTCTTGAAGCGCCACGGGTTGATCGCCGCAGTCCTGCTGCTGGCCTGCGGCTACTTCCCCTGGGCCTGCAACGACAGCATGGGGCAGTTGGGCAGCGATGGCGGCAGCTACCTGATGATGGCGCAGCACTACGCGCCATATGGCGCCCATGACCCGGTCGACGCCGAAGCAGCGACGGCTAGCCGCTTCCCGCCGCTTTATCCGATGCTGCTGGCGTGGTCGGGTAGCGCCCACGACCTCCTCCGAGCCCACGCTACGACCATCGCCTGCCTGCTGCTAGCGTTGATCGCCCTGTACTTGTGGGCGAGCGAGGAGGGCTTGTCAGCACCAATCCAGGCTATCCCGTGCCGCTGCATCCTTTGCAACGGTTGCAGGACCGCATTGACGTTATCTACAGAAGTACTACCACCGGGGACCAGGGTGAAGAGCGCCTGCTTGCTGTTTTGGCGAAATTGCACGACTGAGGTGTCGCCGTAATGGGATCGGCAGATATCCCGCGGCGGCCCGCCGACCCGATCTGGCGGGCCTTGGCCCTGGTGGCCTATGCCATCCTGTGCCTGGCCTACGTCGCCTGGGGCTGGGCTGACGAATTGACCGACCTGGGCGGGGACAGCGCCATGTACATGCTGATGGCGCGGCATTTATCGCCGTTCCATCCTGCTTCAACAGTGATCGCCGACGCCGTTCGGACTTCTGCCTATCCGCCGCTGTTTCCTCTGCTGATCGCCTGGTGCGGAGGGAGCATACTGGCGGGACACCTGGTTGCCATAGCCTGCCTGCTGGCTACCCTGCCGCTCCTGTACGTCTGGCTGCGCAGCGAGGGCCTGAACCCGCCTGTCGGTTTCTGTCTGACGGCAGTTTTTGCGCTGATGCCAGGCACCTATCTGCTGGCGCTTCATGTGTGGACTGAGAATCCCTATCTTCTCTTCAGCATTGCAGCTCTGCTGACGCTGCGCCACGCTGAATCCGCATCCCCAGGTCGTCCGCGCACAATCTGGCTCGCCGCCGCCGCGGTCGCTCTCGCCACCCTGACCCGGGCCGCTGCGCTGCCGCTGCTCGCCGCCTTCGCTGCGTACCTGCTGCTCCGGCGCCCACAGCGCTGGCCGTGGCTCGTGGTGGCGGCAACAGCCCCATTTGTGCTGTGGTCGCTGGCGGGCCGTTCGCAGCAAGCCGGGTTCAGCAATTACCTCGGGCAATTCACCGGCCGCTATGCGGAGGACGCCGCCGGAACGCTTTGGCACCAGATCGTCGGCGAGTCGCGTCGCTTGCTCGAAGCCTGGGCCCAGGGCTGGACCGGGTTGGCGAACCTGTCGACGCCGCTGAATCATGTAGCCGTGCTGATCGGACTGATCTGCCTGGCCGGCTGGTTGCTGCGCCTGGCGCGATTGCGCTTCGATGCCCTTTACGTGGCTTTCTATCTCGGACTGCTGCTGGTCTGGCCGTTCCCCGCCGAGGCGGAGCGTCTGGAATACGTGCTGGTGCCGGTGCTGCTCGCCCAGGGAGCCTTGCTGCTCCATACCTTCGGCGACGTGCGGGGTAAAGCGGGCGCTTCGCGGCTGCTGGCGGGAGGCGTAGGCGCACTGGGCCTCTTGATCATCCCATCGTTGATACTGACCATGCAGCGCTACTTCCTGCCGCCCCCCCGAGGTTATGAACTGGTCAGGCATACGCCGGAGTGGTACGGAGACGACCGGCTGAGGGCAACACCTGCCGCACTGGTCATGGCGATCAACTTCAGGACGCTACGCGACGTCGGCTCCCACGTACCGCAGGGAGCGTGCATATTCTCCATCAAACCCTCGGTGGTGACGCTCTATACGGAGCGGTCGAGCTACCTTCCCCCGTCCGCCCCCGTTGATGATGCCGCCTTCCAGAACGGCATCCTCCGCTGCCGGTATCTCTACCCGATGGCGCTGGTCAGCCCCTCGTTCCCGCAGCCTTTTTATCCGCTGGGGCGCCTTGCCGGGCGCGGCACGGCGCTGCTCGAGGCGGCAGGTGGCGATGATTCGCACTGGGATACCTATGGTCTGCTCGTCGATCTCGGTTCCACTGCGCCAGCTTCGGCAAGCCTGCCGTGATTGCGAGGCGCGCCAGGTGGATCTGGCTACTGGTGCTGCTGTTCGTCGGCGGCGTTTACGCTGCCTGGACGCCTCACGAAGGCTTGGGGCAGCTGGGCCGAGACGGACCGCGCTACATGATGATGGCCGATCACTACGCGGCGTACCGGCAGCCCGATCCGGTTTACGCGGCGATGGCCATATTTAGCCATCTGCCACCGCTGTACCCGATGATCCTCGCCTGGACCGGGGCCGCGGACGACCTGTACCGGGCGCACCTGGTCACCAACCTGTTCCTGCTGTTTGGGCTCGGCGCGTGGACATGGTGGCTGCTGCACAAGGGGGCTACGCTGGAGCAGGCGGCGTTGCTGATGCTGTTGCTGGCCACCCTGCCTGGAAGCCTGCTGACCGGCCTGCTGATCCAGTCGGAATACCTCTACCTGTTTCTCAGCCTGCTCGCCCTGGGCCTGATGGCGGCCTATCGCCGCAGCACCAAGCCAGAGATGCTGTATGCCGCGGGATTGGCCGTTGGGGCCGCTTCGCTGTCGCGGACCATCGGAGTGTGCCTGCTACCCCCATTGCTGTTCTGCGCCAAGCGAGGGACCTGGCGTTCGGGTGCAATAGCCGTGATGCTGGCCGTCTGCCCTGCAGTGGGTTGGCACCTGGTGCACCACTCACCCACGAGCTACGGCGATCAGCTGCAAGCGATGTACAGCGCTCATCCCTGGGAAACCCTGCTGAGGCAGATTGAAGCCGAACTGCCGGCGTTGCGCCATGGCTTTGCCCAAAACCTGCTGGATGACCCGTCCTGGGGGCCGCTGGCAGATCTGCTCGGCCTGCTGTGCCTGGGCTGCACCCTGGTACGCGCGGCCCGGCTCGAAGAGGATGGAATCTATCTATGCGCCTATCTTGCGGTACTGGTGGCCTGGCCGTTCCCGGAAGAAGCCATGCGTTTCCTGTGGCCCATACTGCCGCTGCTGCTGGCACAGCCGCTGCTGATCGCGTCCGGGTGGCGCCGGCACGTTCCGGGCCGCGGTCTTCATCCCGCTGCCGTCACGAGTCTCGCCTTGCTGCTCCTGCCGTCGACGCTCGCCGCTCTGGAGCAATTCGCCGATCGCTACTGGTCGGCACCCTACAGCGGGATCGCCAACGCCCGCGGCATGGTCTACTGGTATGCGCACGACCCCGCCTACGCACGCGCCACGGCCGCCGCAGAGAACGCCTTCATCGGTGCGGTGCAGCTCATCACCGCCGAAGTCCCGGATAAGGACTGCGTGCTCGCCACACGCCCGGACGTGGTGAGCTACTACGCTCACAGGTTCAGCAAGCGGCCACCGCTGAACTCCGTCCCCGATCCCGACTTCGGGCAGATAGCGCGCAGCTCGGGCTGCAACTATGTTTTCGGCACGGCCTTCAAGGACAACATCTTTCCGGTCGCCCTGCACCCCTTGCCGCGCCTGGCTCCGGATTTGCGGATGCTGTTCGTCTACTCGGTCGATCGCGGGCAGGAAACCGATATCGTGGCCGCCCTCGGCCGGTTTGTTCCCGCGAAAAACCCTTGAGCAACAAAGCCGTTCATTCGGCTGGGGCAGACGGCAGGCGCTGACGGTTTTTGTCAGTTAGATGCACAAAGCGACGGTCCCACTTCATCGCTTTGTGTTGCAATATTTTGTTTTTATTAAAGAAATATCGCGGCATGGTGTCTGCATGCCAGAATATGCGGCGACGGCCGCAAATAACTTTAGCCAACCGTTAACGGAGTGAAGGATCATGAAAAAGATGCAACAGGGCTTTACCCTGATCGAACTGATGATCGTGGTGGCGATCATCGGCATCCTGGCGGCCATCGCCATCCCGGCTTACCAGGACTACGTCATCCGCACCCAGGTGTCGGAAGGCTCCTCCCTGGCCGACGGCAGCAAGACCGCCATCGGCGAGTTCTACAACCAGACCAACCGCCTGCCGCCGAACAACCAGAGCGCGGGCCTGGCCCTGCCTGCCTCGATCGTCGGCAAGTATGTGACCAAGGTCGATTCCGGCGCCACGAAGGGCAAGATCACGGTAACCTTCGGCAACGAAGCGAACAGCAAGATCACCACTAGCACGCTGGTTTATTCGGCCATCACCCATGCCGGCTCCATCTCCTGGGGCTGCAAGACCAAAAAAGCTGGCACTACCGTGGCCAATAAGTACCGTCCGCAGGTGTGCCGCGACTAACCGCCGCACAAGTACCGGCCCTTTGGTCCGGGTTAGAAGGGCCGCCTTGTGCGGCCCTTCTTTTAGGGGAAAGAACTGGCACTTGGCGTCGCGCAGGCCAGCAGGGGGGGGTTGCCTTATGAACGCGGCAAGGCTGGGCGCCGGGATACCGCTCCGGCGCGATGGATATACCTACATCAGTGCCTCGGGCGGAGCCGGCGTTCTGCCCAGTGCTTCCGCACGCGCGGTCAAGGGCCATGGGCAGTCCGCCCAAGCCGGGTTCACGCTTATCGAACTGATGATCGTGGTCGCGATCATCGGCATCCTGGCCGCCATTGCGGTACCCGCCTACCAAGAATATACCGTGCGCAGCCAAGTGTCTGAAGGCACCGTGCTTGTCGATGGCGTGAAGACGGCGCTGGCCGAGTACTACCACTCGACCGGCCACGCACCTCCGTCCAATGCCAGTGCCGGCTTGCCGCTTCCGCGGTCCATCACCGGCAAGTACGTAGAGTCGGTGAATATCGCGCCGGGGATCATCACCGTACATTTCAGCAGCACGACACGCGAGGCAAGCCCTAAGATCGGAGGAAAGGATCTGGTCTTTTCTGCGCTTTACGAGGGCGCGGGCGGCTCCATTACTTGGAATTGCAGGGTTATCACCGCAAACAGCATTCCGGACAAGTACCGCCCCCAACCCTGCCGCAATTGAGCTGGATCGGTCAGAATCCGGCTTGTGAATCCATGTCTTAGGGCCGCTTTGGGCGGCCCCGTTTTGATGTCACCTCGATATTTCTGGCCAGTCCTGGCCGCGCTGCTGCTAACGACCTGGTGGGCGTATTCGCCCGGGCTCGGCGGCGGCTTCCTGTTCGATGACTTCAACAACCTGAACCAGCTGGGCGACTACGGCCGGGTCGACAATTTCCGCTCCTTGCTGCTGTACCTCACGTCCGGGAGCGCCGACCCTCTCGGACGCCCGCTCTCGCTGCTCAGCTTCCTGCTCGACGCACGCGACTGGCCCGCCGACCCCGGCCCGTTCAAACGCACCGGTGTCCTGCTGCACCTGCTCAACGGCCTGCTGCTCGCCGCGGTGCTGCTGCGTGCCGGCAGGCGCCTGCAATTCGCCGAAGCGCAGGCGCGCGCCGCCGCCCTGCTCGCGACGGCGCTGTGGCTGTTGCATCCACTGCTGGTCTCCACCACGCTCTATGTGGTGCAGCGGGAGGCCATGCTCCCGGCATCCTTCACCCTGCTGGGGATGCTGATCTGGATGCAGGGGTCCGAGCGATTGCTTGACGGCAGACGGTCTGGCGCGCCGCTGCTCATCGCCGGTGCCTGGGGTTGCACGCTCCTGGCAATGTTGTGCAAGGCGAATGGGATTCTGCTGCCGCTGCTGTTGCTGGTGCTGGAATGGGCCGCGCCGGCGGTTCCGGCTGACGCCGGGGCGGACGCTGCGCCCTTCAATCGCTTCCGGGCATTTCGCGCGATACTGCTGGGAATCCCCTCGTCGATCCTGCTGTGCTGGTTGCTGGCCAAGCTGCCCGGAATATTTGTGGGTGATCTCCCCGGACGCCCATGGACCCTGGGCCAGCGTCTGCTGACCGAGCCCAGGGTACTGTGCAGCTACCTCGCCCTGCTGTGGATCCCGCAGGCGACGGGCGCGAGCGTGTTCAACGACGCGTTTCGCGTCTCGGCCAACTGGCTACATCCCTGGACCACCATCCCCGCCGCAGTGGCGATTCTCGCCTTGCTCGGGCTGGCCCTGCTCTTGCGGCGCCGGCAGCCGGCGCTGGCGTTCGCGATCCTGTTCTATTTCGCCGGCCAGCTGCTCGAAAGCACCGTGATACCGCTGGAACTGTATTTCGAGCATCGCAACTACCTGCCGGCCCTCCCGATGTTCTGGCCGCTGGCGCTGTGGCTGACCAGCCAGGGCCCCATGAGAACCGTGCGCCTGGCACTGCTTGCCGGACTGCCGCTGCTGCTGGCGCTGCTGTGCCATACGCGTGCGGCCATCTGGGGCCGGCCTTACGAGCAGGCGTTGCTGCTGGCCGCGGTCGACGCCGACTCCCCCAGGGCCCAGGCCAATGCCGCCGCGTTCGAGATGGCCAATGGCCGGGCCGACCTGGCGTCGAAGCGGCTGCGGGTCGAAACCGGCAAAGCTCCGGAAGAGGTGCAGCTCGCCCTCAACTGGGTGGCGGCGGACTGCGCCCAGGGCGAGGTCAGTCCTGCGGCCTACCAGGCCGCACTGTACGCGCTGGCCCACAATCGCGGCGACTCCACGCTGGTCTTCAATTGGCTCGTCAGCGCCATCGCCAACGCTCATGGAAGCACCTGCCGCGGTCTGGGCCTGCCTGAAATCAAAGCCCTGACCCGGATTATGTCGTCCAACCCGCGCCTTTCTCAAAGCGATTCGCAAAAGGCCCTGATACAGCAGCTGCGCGGGAGGTTGAGCCTGGCCGAAGGGAGCGGCGACCAGGCCCTGCGCGATTTCGACACAGGCCTGGCGCTCTACTGCACGCCGAGCAACGCTTTGCTCCAAGCGGCGGCGCTGGGCGACGAAGGCTATCCTGTGCAGGGACTCGAACACCTACGCTACTACCAATCCCTGCAGCAGCAGCGACAGATATCAATCCGCGATATGCCGTCGCTACACCAGTGGCTGCTCGAACGCTCCGGCTACTGGCGCTCCGAGCTGAATCACATGGAAGCTCAGCTGCGTGCCGATGCGCAGGAGCGCCAACACCTTTCAGCTTCGGGGAAGCAGCCTTGAGGTCGAAACCTTTACGACCAGACCGGCTCCTGCTGGTCTTCGGGTTGGTCCTGACCGTTTGCGTCTACTGGCCCGGCCTGCGCGGCGGTTACTTCTTCGACGACTATCCCAACATCGTCGACAACAGCGACGTGCATGTCACCACCAGCGATGTCAGCGATTGGCGCGCCGCCGCCATGGCCTCGCCTTCCGCCGAATTGCGCCGTCCCCTGGCGATGCTGAGCTTTGCGGGAAACTATTACTTCACCGGACTCGATCCGTTTCCGATGAAGCTGACCAATCTTTTCATCCATTTGCTGAACGGCGGGTTGCTGTGGAAGGTGCTCGTCAATTTGTTCGGGATGTGGAGGATTGCCCGGCCAGCCGCACTTACAGAAGGAACCGCGCGCATCACTGCGGCCGGAATCGCCTTCGCCTGGCTGCTGCTGCCGATCAACCTGAGTTCGGTGCTTTATGTAGTTCAACGCATGGAAATCCTGGCCCAGACGTTCGTTCTGGCCGGGATTTGGCTATATCTGGCCGGCCGCAAGCTGATATTGGCCGGAAGGGGCTCCGCCGGGCTCGCAACCTGCGCGGCGGGAATCGTCCTCGGCTCCGGCGTCGGATCCTTGTGCAAGGAATCCGCCGTGCTACTCCCGGTCTATGCCTTCTTGATCGAGTTCCTGTTGCTGCGATTCGACGCGCCGAATCAAGTCATGCGACGCGGCCTGTGGCTCCTGTTCGGAGCGCTGCTGCTTGCTCCGGCAGTCTTCGGGCTTGGGCGGGTGGTGCCGTGGGTGACTTCGGCCACCGCTTACGCCGGACGCCCATTCACCCTGGATGAGCGGCTGCTGACCGAAGCGAGGGTCCTAGTCGATTACGTGATATGGACATTCACGCCCGACGCTGGCGTCCAGAGCTTTTATCATGACGACCTTCCCCCTTCGCATGGGTGGCTGGATCCCGCGTCCACACTTATCTGCGCCCTGCTACTGGCTGCGGCTCTCGCCGCAGCCGTGGTGGCGCGCAGGAAGCTGCCGCTGGTCTCATTGGGCATCTGCTGGTATTTCGCGGCACACCTGCTGACGGCCACCATCATTCCGCTGGAACTGGTGTTCGAGCACCGGAACTATTGCGCGACGATCGGACCGCTCATGGTGGTGGCGGCAATGCTGCATGCCCTGGCGCGACGCAGCGCGTTCCTGGGGCTGGCCTTGCCGGTGCTGCTGGTCGCAGCGCTGGCATTCACCACATTCCAGCGCGCAAACGAATGGAGCGATCCTTTACGATTGGCCTACTCCGAAGCGCTCAAGCACCCTCTGTCACCGCGAGCGAACTACGAGCTCGGTCGCGCGCTCACGGTGGCTTCGGGCTACCGCCAGAACTCGCGGTTGATCGCACCCGCCATCGAGGCATTCGACCGCGCATCGCGTCTGCCAAACGGCGGCCCGGCGCCCGTCGCGGCGATGATAGTCGTGGCAGGACACATGCATCAAGCGGTCCAGCCTGATTGGTGGCCCAGGCTTGATCAAGCGATGGCTGCGCATCCGCCCTCGGCTGAGGCGGTGTCGGCGCTGGAATCGCTGGTCGGCTGTCAGCATCATGGCGATTGCCCGCAAGATATCGAATCGCTGCTTGGAGCCTTCATGTCGGCGCTGACGCATCCGCCTTCCGGCAGACTGCTGGCAGCATACGGGGCATTTGCCGCGAACGAGTTGGGCGACTACGCGCTCGCCCAGCAATTGTTCAGCGATGCGCTGCTGCGGATGCCGCTTGCCGAAGGAGTCCGGCTTGATCTGGTCCAGGTGCTGCTGCTTGAAGGCAAGCGTGACCAGGCCCGCGATGTCCTTGCGGGACTACGCGGCCAAGCGCTGAGCAGCGCCAGCGCGAGCCGTGCGAAAGAGCTGGAGGCCGTGCTGGTCCCGGACGCCGGGAAGGATCTCTTGCGTAAGTCGCGATGACATTCCAATCTGACCGGTGTCGCAACGGCGGAGAACTACGTGATTGTGAAGACCAGGAACTTTTTCGGGTTGCTCAGCCGGCGCAGGGCGGTCTTGTCGTGAGTCGAAGCGAGGCAAGGAGATTAATCGGTGTTTGACGGCAAATCCATACTCATTACCGGTGGTACAGGCTCGTTTGGCAGGAAATATACGGAAGTCATTCTGAAGCGCTTCCGCCCCAAACGCCTGGTGATTTTTTCGCGAGACGAGTTGAAGCAGTATGAAATGGCACAGGTCTACGGCCAGGACTGCATGCGCTATTTCATCGGTGATGTGCGGGATGGCGAGCGACTGCGCCAGGCCGCCAGCGGCGTGGATATCATCATCCATGCTGCCGCGCTAAAGCAGGTCCCCGCCGCCGAATACAATCCAATGGAGTGCATCAAGACCAATGTCCACGGCGCGGAGAACGTGATCGACGCTGCGCTCTACAACGATGTCGAGCGGGTCATCGCCCTATCCACCGACAAGGCGGCCAATCCGATCAATCTCTATGGCGCCACCAAGTTGTGCTCCGACAAGCTGTTCGTCGCCGCCAACAATATCACCGGGGCGCGCCACACTCGCTTTGCAGTTGTGCGCTATGGCAACGTCGTGGGCAGTCGCGGTTCGGTCGTGCCGTTCTTCCAGTCGCTGATCGAGCGCGGTGCCGATCATCTGCCGATCACTCACCCGCAGATGACCCGCTTCTGGATCACCCTGCAGCAGGGCGTGGATTTCGTGCTGAAGAGCTTCGAGCGGATGCTGGGCGGGGAAATCTTCGTGCCAAAGATCCCCTCGCTGCGGGTGGTCGATTTGGCCAAGGCAATGGCGCCACACTTGCCGTGGCGCGAAGTCGGCATTCGCCCCGGCGAGAAGCTGCACGAGGTGATGTGCCCCGCCGACGATTCGCACCTGACTCTGGAATTCGGGGACCACTATGTGATCAAGCCATCGATCCGCTTCAACGCGCGCGCATCCGACCACGACTTCGCGGTCAACGCACTCGCCGAAAAGGCCGCGCCGGTGCGACTTGGTTTCGAGTACCAGTCCGGCAGCAATCCGCAGTTCCTGAGCGTCGAAGAAATCATCGAATTCAACCGGAGCGCCGCCCCATGATTCCGTATGGGCGCCAATCCATCAACGAGGCCGATATCCAAGCCGTCGTTGAGGTTTTGCGATCCGACTATCTGACGCAAGGGCCGGCCGTGCCGCGCTTCGAGCAGGCCGTTGCGGGATACTGCGGGGCGCCTTATGCAGTGGCGGTGAACAGCGCCACTTCGGCTCTGCATATCGCCTGCCTAGCGCTGGGTCTGCAGCCGGGTGACCAGCTGTGGACTGTGCCGAACACTTTCGTCGCGTCGGCCAACTGCGCCCTGTACTGCGGCGCAAAGGTCGACTTCGTCGATATTGATCCGGACAGCCTGAATCTCAGCATTGGTCACCTCGAGCGCAAGCTCGCGGCGTCGGAACGAGACGGAAAGCTGCCCAAGGTGGTGGTCCCGGTGCACTTTTCAGGCCAGCCCTGCGCCATGGAGGAGATCTGGAAGCTATCCAAGCGCTACGGCTTCTACGTGATCGAGGACGCGTCCCACGCGATCGGCGCCTCATATCACGGGCACAAAGTGGGGGACTGCGCTTTTTCCCACGCTACGGTGCTGAGCTTTCATCCGGTGAAGATCGTCACCACTGGTGAAGGCGGTGTGGTTCTGACCGCCGATACCGGCCTGCATGATCGGCTCAAGCTGCTGCGTAACCACGGCATCACCCGCGAGCAGCGGTTGATGCTCGACCCGAGCGAAGGGCCTTGGTACTACCAGCAGGTGGCTTTGGGCTACAACTATCGCATGACCGACATGCAGGCAGCCCTGGGTGTCAGCCAGATGCTGCGGCTGGACGAGCTGGTCGGGCATCGCCGCTTCTTGGCGGATCGATACGACCAGAAACTCGGAAGCCTGCCGCTGATCCTGCCCCGACGCAGCCCTGGATGCGAATCGGCGTGGCATTTATACGTCGTGCAACTGGCCGCAGCGGTACGCAAGGCGCGCCGCGCGGTGTTTGATGAACTGCGGGCGGAGGGCATTGGCGTTAACGTGCACTACATTCCGGTGCATACGCAGCCGCATTATCGCAACTTGGGTTTCGCGCCGGGCGATTTCCCGGCGTCGGAGGCGTACTATAAGGCCGCGATCAGCTTGCCTCTCTATGCCGGCTTGAGCGAAAGGGACCAGGATTTCGTGGTCGCAAAGCTGGCCAATATCATCGACTGAAGTGCTGCCGCACCCATCGCCATGTCGAATTCGCAAAAAGAAGCATTGCTGTACGGCGCTGGGTGGAAAGCAATATCTGCGCTTCCCTGCGTCTACAGGCTGCTCCACGACCCATTCCGCTTACGCGGTGAACGAGGAGAATCTGCTAGACCCATTCAAAATGGCCTTGATTAAATGACTGCTGTTCTCTGCATATTACAAGCTCGGATGTCGTCTACCCGATTGCCGGGCAAGGTTCTCATGCCGATCCTGGGCAAGCCGATGCTCGAGCTTCAGGTGGAGCGCATTCGCCGGGCCAGGAGGATTGACCGCTTGATGGTGGCCACCAGCGATCAGCCCGCGGACTCGGAAATTGCGGCCGTGTGCAGGCGGATCGGGGTCGAATGCTTCCGCGGCAGTCTTGAGGATGTGCTGGATCGTTTCTATCAGGCCGCTCGCATCGTTGCTCCGCGGCACGTCATGCGCTTGACCGGCGACTGCCCCTTGGTTGACCCGGAACTGCTGGATGCGCTGATCGAACAGCATCTGCGCGAGGCAAACGACGCCACGTCCAATGCACTGGAGCGCACCTATCCCATCGGGCTGGATGCCGAGATCTTCACTTTTGCCATGCTGCTGCGGGCTTGGGAACATGCCAAGACCCCATCGGAGCGTGAGCATGTTACGACCTACATGTATTCTCCCGGCAACACCCCGCGCCTCGGCGCAATGAAGGGTCCGGCCGACCATTCCTCCTGGCGCTGGACCGTTGACTATCCCGAAGATTTTGAATTTGCCAGAAGTATCTTTGCCGAGTTGTATCCGCGGAAGCCCGCCTTCACTTCCGAGGACATCTACGAATTGCTGGCGGCGCGCCCTGAAATAGCCGCGATCAATTCTCAGCCTTTGATGCGCACCCGCAGCTAATGATGGACGACCCGAAGCGGTACACCGCCCGCTGCCCGAAATCGATGGAGTGACTGAAGCGAACCGAGAAGACCATTCCACTCGGTTCCCAGGCTTTCAACAAGAGCCGCGTGTCCTTGCCGGGCGGCGTTTTCCCCCTGTCCATGGAGTGCGGCCAAGGCAGCCAGGTTTGGGACGCCGACGTCAGCTATGCGTATAGTGAAGCTGACGTCGAGCGCCTGCTGGCAGCCTACGATGAGATCTTGTCGTAACTGCGCACAGCGGTGGATCGGGGGATCTTTCCTCGCGCTTCCACTGCGCTCCGCTGCAGCCGCTTTTCAAAGTCAGGTGATTACGGTTGGGTCGGACGATGAAGGTATTGATCAGGGCAGACGCTTCGCTCGAAAACGGCACCGGCCATGTCGTGCGCTGCCTCAGCTTGGCGCAGGCGCTGCGCGAGCGCGGTGCCACGGTGCATTTTGCCAGCCGGGAGCTGCCAGGTAATCTTAACGCGCTCGTCGCGGCCCGGGGTTTCCCAGTTCATCGGCTGCCCGCGCCCACAGGTCCGTTTTCTCCGCGCGCGGATATCCCCCACGCCAGGTGGCTGACGGTGAGCGAGGAACAGGATTTGAACGACACCCGGACGGTACTGCAGGGTCTGGACGGTATCGATACCCTGATCGTCGATCACTATGCGCTCGATGCACGATGGCAGCGAGCGATGCGTCCCCTGGCCCGGCGGATCATGGCGATCGACGATCTCGCCGATCGCGAGCACGACGCCGACATCCTGCTGGATCAGAACCTGGTGGCGAACAGCCAACAACGCTATGAGGGCCGCGTGCGAGACGATTGCCGCCGGCTGCTGGGCCCGCGCTATGCGCTGCTGCGGCCGGAGTTCGCGCAGGCACGGCGGCACCTGCAGCTTCGAGGGGGCAAACTGCAGCGCTTTTTAGTCTTTCTCGGCGGAGTCGATGCCGGCAACTACACTGGAATGACGCTCGACGCCTTGGATCTGCTGAGCGCAGTCGAGTGGGAGGCGGACGTAGTGGTGGGCTTGAGCAATCCCCATGCCGCGGCGATCAAATCCCGTTGCGCGCAGCGTCCCAATCTGCGTTATCACCGCGCAGTCGATCACATGGCCGAACTGATGGCCGCCGCGGACCTGGCGATCGGCGCAGGCGGCTCCACTGTTTGGGAACGGGCCTGCCTCGGGCTGCCCAGCGTCCTGCTGATCGTCGCCGCCAATCAGCGCGGTTCGGTCCACGCGATAGCCGCCGCAGGCTGCGCCATAGCGCTGGAAGGGACCGACGTCAGTGCCACAAGCCTCGCTGCCGCCATCGAATCCCTGCGCTCAGCGCCGCGGTTGCGGGAAATGGCGCTGCGCAACCTGGAATTGGTGGATGGAGGCGGGACGCAGCGCGTAGCGAGGTTCCTGCTGCCGCCGGCGATCTTCCTGCGCCGGGCCGCGGCGGCCGATCGCGACAACCTGTTCCTGTGGCGCAATCACGAACAGGTGCGCCACGTTTCGCACTCGCCGGAGCCGATCGAGCGCAGCGCCCACGACGCCTGGTTCAGCGCAACCCTGGCCAATCCCCGGCGTATCTTGCTGATCGCGGAGGATTCGGGTGTACCGGTTGGCGTGCTCCGTTACGATATGGATGACGCCCAGGTACAGGCGACGGTGTCGATTTACCTGGTGCCGAACATGGCGGGCCAAGGATACGGGCCGGCTATTCTCCGGGCAGGCAGCGCTTGGTTGCTCGACCAGCATCCTGGGGTCCGCAGCATTGTGGCGGAAATACTGGCGGGCAACACCGCCTCGCACAAGGCTTTTATCGAAGCTGGATACGCGCTGCATCACAACGTCTACACGCAAAGGTTGCAGGAATGAGCTCTGAAATCCGCATCGGCTCGCACCGCATCGGCGAAGGCCACCCGCCTTTCATCATTGCCGAGATGTCCGGGAATCATAATCAGTCGCTTGAACGCGCGCTGAAGATCGTCGACGCCGCGGCTGCGGCGGGCGCCCACGCGCTGAAGATCCAGACCTACACCGCCGACACCATGACCCTGGATCTGGACCAGGGGGAATTCTTCATCTCCGACCCGAACAGCTTATGGAGGGGCAATTCGCTCTACAAGCTGTACCAGCAGGCTCATACGCCGTGGGAATGGCACAAGCCGATCTTCGATCGCGCTCGCCAACTGGGCATGATCGGCTTCAGCACACCGTTCGACAGTGCTGCGGTAGAGTTCCTCGAGTCGCTCCAGGTGCCGTGCTATAAGATCGCATCGTTCGAAAATGCCGACCTGCCCTTGATCCGAAAGGTTGCCGCCACCGGCAAACCGGTGATTATTTCCACCGGCATGGCGACAATCGCCGAACTGGACGATGCGGTCAAGGCAGCGCGGGGGGCGGGGTGCAAAGAACTTATCCTGCTCAAGTGCACCAGCAGTTATCCCGCAACTCCAGAGAATTCCAACCTGCGCACCATCCCGCATCTGCGCAGCCTGTTCGATGTGCAGGTCGGACTGTCCGACCACACACTGGGCATCGGAGCTGCGGTAGCCAGCGTGGCTCTGGGCGCCAGCGTCATCGAAAAGCACTTCACGCTGAGCCGCGATGACGGCGGGGTCGATTCGGCTTTTTCCATCGATCCTGCGGAATTGAGGGCCTTGGTCGAGGAAAGCGGGCGCGCCGCCCAGGCGCTCGGCCAGGTCAGCTATGGAGTGACCTCGGCGGAGGAGAAGTCCCGCATGTTCCGCCGCTCGCTCTACGTGGTCCAGGACATGAAAGCGGGCGAGGTGCTGAGCCCCCAGAGCCTGCGGGCGATCCGACCGGGGCTTGGACTATCCCCCAAGTATCTCGAAACACTAATGGGCAAGCGCGTCGGAAGGGACGTCAAGAAAGGCACGGCGATGTCTTGGGACTTGTTGAGCTCGAGCTGAGTGCCGATCTACTTCTAGGCTGGGAAACTAGAAGCCGGCACAAGCATAGTGCCGTTCCCTGCGCTGAACGGCTATGCGGTTATGGTTGATAATTGCTTATTACCGCCCAGCAAACAAACGCCCGTCGCGTAACTCAAAAACCTGGTCGCAAGCGCTTAACGTAGACAACCTGTGGGCTATGATCACCGTAGCCACCTTCCCCTTAAGCGCGGAAACGGACTTGATCACCTCTGCTTCGGTCCTGTGATCCAAAGCTGAGGTGGCTTCATCGAGAAGCAAAAAATTGCACTTGCGATAGAGCGCCCTTGCAATTGCGACTCGTTGACGTTGCCCTCCAGATAGACGCACTCCTTGATCCCCAAGCATCGTATTCAAGCCTTTGGGCAGCGTTGCGACCACCTGTTGCAACTGCGCAAGTTGAATTGCGTGCTCCAGCAATTGCCGATCAATCTCATCGTCTGGAATTCCAAACGCGATATTCCGTTGCAGCGTTTCATTGGCGATATAAGGCAATTGTGCGACGAACCCGATCTGGCGCCACCAGATCGGGTGGTTGAGTGCGACGGGATGACCGTTGAGTCGGATCGACCCAGAATCCGGCCCCTGAAGGCCGAGAAGGATGTCAGCCAGAGTGCTCTTACCGGCACCCGATTGACCCATCAGGCCAATGCTCTGGCCGCCGGAGATTTCCAGATCCACGCAGTCCAGGGTCGGAACGGAGTTTCCCGGATATGTAAATGAAACCTTGCTTAACTGAAGAGTATTGAAATCCACATGCTCCAGCTCCGAGGTCGTGAACTCCTCAACTGGGGCTCCCGACAAAAGCGGCCGGTCCACGTCTATTGCGAGAACCAGTTTTTGCGTAATCTCGCGACCCGAGCGGACATACACCACGTTGGTCATGCTTTGCGCAAAGGCTGGCAGTAGACGGACGCCGGCGAACGCCAGGACACTCAGGTTCGAAACGACCACCTCTGTAGCAGTACCCGTACGGGATTTGTGGATCATGTAGCCTATGCCCATAACAATCAGCGCAAGCTCACCCAGTGCCCTGGGGAACCAGTAGATGGCACCTAGCAACCCCCGTGCTTGCGTCATACCCCACATGACGTTGCGGATACGATGGGAGAAATACTCCGCCAGGGCCATGATGCGCACTTCCCGGGCAGCACCAAGGGCCTGCGTAATCTCATGTGTCAACTGGGTTTCGAGGCCAATCAACTTCTTCGACTGTCGATCACTTATACGTCGGATGGAAAAATAGTAGGCAAGACCAACAACCATCAAGACGGGCCCAGCAAACAACACCAGCAGGGGCTCAAACCAGGCGAGGTACCCTAGAGTCGCGACGATCGTGATCGAGTCCTGCGCCAGTCTCAGTAACGGCAAAACAACAATTGTAGAGAATGCCTGCGAACGGCTTGTCGCTGAAGTAATGTCATCTGCGATGCTTCGGGAAATAGCATGCATGAATGGCCGGCCGAGAAGGCTGACGGTCATCTGCGCAACGACCTTTTCGCGCACTGATTCGGATAACTGCGCAAGGCGGGCTCCTAATACCAGCATGTAGATGCCGCGGAGGACAAACAGGGACATGACCAACAATGTCGTAGTGGTCAATGTATACTGCCCAAGCAAGGTGGTCAGCGACCTTGATAAGGCAGAAGCAGGTACGTGATTGCCTACAGCGGCCAACAGCAGAAATGCAGGCAGTACCATCATGCAAAGGACATCCAGCGCCGCCGAGCCCAGTGACAGCGCCAAGGCCGACGCCATCCGGCGGTAGGAACCCTTTAGCAGGGTATTGAGATTGGACAGATAGGACATTGCTCAAATTCTAGAAGGGAAATCAATCTTGAGCCTCGGAGGGTGATGTTCGAGGTCGCAAACGACTGCGTCAAGCGATAGCGTGATTCACGCTGCGGCACTATTAGTAAACAGGTGCACGCTGCCAAAAAAAATACAATCCGATGGAATGCATCAAAGCCAACGTGCGCCGCGCCAAAAAAGTTGTTGAGGCGGCCCTGCACAACAATGTTGATCGGGTCATTGCCCCCAACTGACATGACGGCAAATCCGGTCAAACTCCATGGCGCTACCACGCTGATCCATCGTGCACTTTTCCGCCATTCCATGGGTATTTTCTGAACAGCATGCCGTCATCAGGTTCCGCTAGTGATGCCGCCCGATTAGACCGCTGTACCGAATCTAGCTTTTCGGGAAAGCGAGTGCTGGTAGTCGACACCATTGCCTGGCGGTCGCACTTGGAAACCTCCATGGAAATAGCACTGACGGCTCGAGATGAAGGTGCCAAAGTGCAGTACTGCTCCTTGCGCGCGCTATTACCCACCGTTGAGGATCACACGTTTATCCCTGCGGCGTTCGATCCCAATCTATTCAGAGTCAATCGCGCCAAACGCCTGCTGAAAGCAGCCGGGATTGAAGTGATTGATGCAGTATTGACTCGAGAACAAACCAGAAATGCGCTTCGGGAGGCACGCGACCTCATAACTAAGTGCAACAGTACGCGTGACCTCTGTGATATGGCAATTGAGGGCTTTCCAGATTTCGGCTGGGGCGTACTTAGTTCGGTAATTGAATCAACACGAAGCCCTAATGTCAGGCTGGATCGTTGTCGCCCCCGTCTCGTTTCTATTACCGCTTCTTCCCTTTTGACGTACATATTGACTCTACAGCTTATCGAACGTCACGCGCCCGACTTGGTTGTCGTATTCAACGGCCGGTTTGCTACCAGCCGCGCCATTATTCGTGCGGCATTGGCTTCGAACGTGGAGTTCCTCATTCATGAACGAGGCAGAGACATTTTCCATTATTGGACAAGTCGCGATTTCATTCATGATCCAGACCATATTCAAAGCTGCATCAACTCCTTTTGGCAAGGTGACGCCTGCACAGAAGCCGGAAACCGTTTTTTTGTCGACCGTCGCAATCGAGTCGAACGCGCCTGGTTCTCGTTCACTAAACACCAGATCCGGCAAAAATTGCCTGCTGCACTCTCTGAAGAAATGAAATGGGTCGTTTTTTTTTCCAGTTCAGAGGACGAATACGCCGCCGTCGGCGACAAATACTTGACTCCTGAATACCCGTCCCAGATGGATGCCATCGCTGCCGTAGCACGAGTTGTTGGCAACCTGCCCGGATATCGTTTGTGCGTGCGCATTCATCCCCATATTGCTAGCAAAGACCCGGAACAAAGGAAGTACTGGGATCGTGTATCGCTCCCTGGTGTCGAATTCGTGCGCGCCACAGAGGACGTTGACTCATATGCACTGCTTGAGCGCGCACATGTGGTCTGCTCCTACGGCTCGACGATGGGGATTGAAGCCACGTACTGGCAACGTCCGTCCATGCTATTGAGACGCTCGCTATATGACAGACTTAGCGTTTGTGAGAATGTGCGCTCTGATGATGAAATTCGATCGTTTCTGATGAACCCCAAGGTCTTCGATCGATCAGGCGCCTTACGCTATGGAGCATTCTTCTACTTGTTGGGATCTCCATTTAAATACTATCGACCGCATTCATTTCGGGATGGGAATTTCATGGGTATCAATCTTGATGCAGCTGTCTACCGCTGGATGCGATGGATGGTAAATCAGGCAAAGTATAACTTCTCCCTGGCACGCTCTACCTAGAGTCCTGTCTGCGACCTGGTTGTGAGAATTCTTTTCCAGACAAAGCGCCGGTACATGTCGCGCGACGTTATCGGTGATCGCTACGGCCGATACTTCGAGATCCCCGAAGAACTGGCGCGTCGGGGGCATCAGGTGAGATGTTTGGTGGCTTCTTATCATGGCGAGGAGCCGGAGGCGGCACAGCACATGCTCTCGCCGGCCAATGCGACCTGGCACTCAATCCGGCTGAAACCGCCCGGTCCGCGGGCGATCTCCAGGTACTGGAGCCAGCTGAAAACGGATCTGATTGAGTTCCGGCCCGAGGTGCTGATTGCCGGTTCCGATGCGTTCCACGTCATCGGGGCGCAACGACTCGGCTCGAGCCGGTGCATTCCGGTGATC
This sequence comes from uncultured Nevskia sp., assembly GCA_964458725.1. Taxonomy (GTDB): domain Bacteria; phylum Pseudomonadota; class Gammaproteobacteria; order Nevskiales; family Nevskiaceae; genus Nevskia. The sequence continues at coordinate 25,124 of CAYWPB010000012.1, forward strand.
GCCGATCTTTACGATCAGTACGAAGCATATGGCGCTTCGCACATTCCCGGAGTCCGCTCGGCGTTCCGTTCCGCCGTAGGAAAGGCCGATGCCGTGCTCTGCGTCAGCAACCGGCTCCGCTCCTGGGCCGAACGGCTGCGCCCCCCGGATGCAGTTACCGTAACCGTTCCGAACGCGGTGCGCAGCGATTTCTTTTCGCCCATGGATATACGGGCGGCTCGCAGCGATCTGGGTCTGCCCCACGACGGAATTCTTCTGGGAACCGCGGGAGCGCTTTACCGGGAACGAGACATCCAGACGCTCTACGGCGCCTTTCTGAATCTGGCGCGGGCAGACGACCGGCTCCATCTGGTCGTGGCGGGCCCGCGCGACCAGATGCCACCATCGCATCCGCGGATTCATGATCTTGGAATGCTGGAGCATTCGAAGGTTGCCGGCTTGTTCAATGCCATCAATATTGGAATTGTCTGTAACCGGCAATCCTTGTTCGCGGCGTATTGCCACCCGCAGAAACTGGTTGAACTGCTGGCCTGCAATCGACCCACGATCGTTGCCGATACGCTCGACCGCGCGGATTTCGACGACGAGCCATTGGTTGATTTTTACGTGCCCGGCGATGTTTCAAGCCTGGCAAATGCCATCGTTTCGGCTTTGGCCAAGCCGCGGCCGGCATTCTCAAGAACTGCCCCGACATGGGCGGACCGCGCTCTGGAGGTCGAACGAGTGGCGCAGGCCGTACTTCAGAGACGCCACAAGATCCACTGAGAATAGGGACCGGCGTGTTTACAGACCGATCGTGGCAGACCTGATAGTGCCGAAGAGCTTGCCGGCAGAATCATTCGGCAACTGCAGCACCCGGAGCCTGCCCGAGTATCGGTTCGAAGCTGGAGTGAAGTCGCTGCGGAAGTGGAGCAATCCTTATTGCACATCGCGGCCTCTGGCTAAGCCGACATTGCGCTCCAGGCCAGCTTGGCCTCTGATGACGGGCGATCAACAAGTGGAAAGGCGTTCCACAATGGTGGAGCTCGGCGTTGCGCTGTCGGCCAAGCTGAGAGCACGGCGTGATTGCGCATGCCGCCGCGCGAATTCCAGTATCGACACTTCGTCAATGTCACCGAGCAGGACATTCCCATCCAGCCCGTCCGGTCGCTCGGTGGCCTGCCGCAGCAGCACGCAAGGGATGTTGAGCATGGCGCACTCTTCCTGGTTGCTGCCCCCGTCGGTCGCGACAAAAGCGGCAGCGCCAATCAGGCCGATGAAACCGAAGAAGTCCATGCGGCCGACCAGCTCGATTCCCGGTTCGCGCTGCAATGCATCGAGCTCGCCCAGCTGCTCCAGACGCTTGCGGGTAACCGGATGCAGCACGAATTTGACCCTGATGATCCGCGCCAGGCCTCGCAGGACCTTCAGCAGAGCCGCAAGTCGCTCCCGGTTGAAGAGATTCTCCTGGCGGTGCATGGAAAAAACGGCGTACGCCCCACCGGACGCGCTTTTCTCGGGCGCTTGCGCCGCCAACGCCAGCCGCACCGCATCCTTGAGGGTATTGCCCCCGGTCTCCAGGCGCTCCCCCTTCGCCTTCGCCAGGTTGTCCATGGCGGTTGCGTCCGGACAGAAATGCAGCGTCGCGATCCTCGACACCAGGACACGGATCAGTTCCTCCGGGAACGGGTGCCGGTAGCTGAACGAGCGCAGACCCGCCTCGACATGGGCCACGGGCCGCCTGAAACGCCAGCCGATGTAGGCCCCCAGCAGCGCCGAGGCGGTGTCGCCATGCACCACGATCACCGACGCCTCGCGCCAGATGCGCACCGCCGCTGTCGCGTGTGCGGCAGCCGTGGACTGCCGTACCCAGTGCAGGAACGAGATGCGGTCCTTGGCTTCGCCGCTGTCGACCAGTAGAAAGTCCGCTTGCGGCAGCCCGAAGTTCCGCTGCAGATCGTCGAAAGTCTCGCTGTGCTGACCCGTCAAAACCAGGCGGAACGGCAGCTTCCGCTTCATGGTTTCGAGGATCACCGGCGCCATCTTGATGTACTGCGCCTTGGTACCGATGAAGTAGACAATCATTTCTTGGGAGCGGGGAATCAGGCAGCCAGGGCTACGGGCTTCATCTTTCCACCGCCGGATTGCGGTAGATGAGCAGCGTGATCTGTTCAGAAATCAGGCCGATCAGAAAGACGATCACCGCCGCGCTAAACAGCAGCAGGCTCATGTTGGTGAAGCGGTGGTCAGTGAGGTAGGTGTAGATGTAACGCATCAAGCCCAGTGAAAAAAAAGCAAAACCGACCGGCGCAAACAGCTTCACGGGCGAATACAGCGTGGCGATCTTGAAGATGATCAACATGAAGCGCATGCCGTCCCGTACCGGCCGGATGTGGCTCTTGCCGACGCGCTCGGCCACACGGATCGGCTGGTAGCACACCGGGTAGGCGCTGCGGAAAAACGCCATGGTGATAGTGGTGGGATAGGAAAAGCCGTTCGGCAGCAGGTGCAGGAACTCCCTGAACTTGTTGGCCCGAACCGCCCTGAAACCGGAAGTGAGGTCCATGACCTTGAATCCGGTCATCCAGGTCGCGACGCGGTTGTACAAGGTATTGGCCAGCCCCCGCCCAACACCGGCCTGGTCTGACCAGGACCGGCTACCCACCACCATGTCGTAGCCTTCGTCCAGGCGCCCCAGCAGGGCCGGAATGTGCTCGGGAGAGTGCTGGCCGTCTGCGTCCATGAATACCAGCACATCCCCCTGGGCGGCGCGCGCGCCGCGCTTGATCGAGGCGCCATTACCCATCGAATACGGCGATGACAGGCATTGCACGCCGTGCTGCTGGCATAGCGCCCGAGTGTTGTCGGTGGAGCCGTCGTCGACAACGATGATCTCGGCGTCCGGCTGGGCCGCGCGCAACTGCGGCAACAGGCTCACCAGGGCGGCCGCCTCATTCTTGGCGGGGAGGATGATGCTGATCAATGGGTATCTCGGAGATCCGTGGTCTGGTTATTGTCCGAAAGGCGTGGGGCGGCAACTGTCGGCTCGTTGCGGCCGGCGCGCCACCATAGCAGCCCCTGCAGCGTAGTAAAGGTGAGGATCATTTCGAACGGGCGCAATGGCACTGAATAGCGGGGCTCGGACTGGAGCGCGGTATAGACCAGGGTCTCGAATCCGACCAGCGCCACCACCACCAGCAGGCCGGGCCTGCCGGTCGCCAGATTCGGACGGAACAAGACTGCGACGACCGCGGCCATCATCAGCAGGAACAACCCCGGATTCAGTGCGAAGCATAGCGCCTCCACTGCCGGCATCACGGGGTTGCTCAGGTAGATGGAGTGGGCCACCGGATAGACATAGATATCACCCCAGCCCATGCGGATACTCCAGGCCCAGAGCAGGGCCGGCTTCCACGCATACCAGCCCAGGTAGCGCCAGGGATCGGTGCGGAAGCGCGCCCCGATTGAAGCGAATCCGGCCGAGGGCGATCGCAGCATCAGCTCCTGCTCGAGGTCAATGGCTCGCATCCGAGCCAGGGCCGCCGCGTCCTTGGCCAGCGCACGGATGTAGCTCTCGTGGTACTCCGGCCAACTGCCCTGCACCAGATTCACGGCGGCCCGTCCGGTCGGCGCCCGGTCGCCGGGAATGGACCAGGCCCGCATCGCCCAGGCGCCCGGCAGCAACAGAGAGCCGGCCAGCAGCACCATCGCCAAGCGGGCGGTCAGCAGGCTCCGCCGCCAGAGCAGCAGCGCCAGCAGCGCGGCCAGTGGCGCCACCGTGGCATTGACCATAGCGGCAGCGCCAAAGCCGAATCCGGCCGCGAACCAGCGGAGCCGCGTGCCGGCTTCCAGGGCGCGGCACGTCATCCACACGGCAAGGCTCAATATAAAACCGAAAAGGGTCTCCGACAGCACATAACCGCAAAAGACCACGCTGTGCGGCCACACGGCCGACATCATGCCGGCTCCCAGCGCCATGTGCGGCGGCAGCCATCGTCGCGCGATCAGCATTGCCAGGCATGCGGTCAATGCGCCCAGCAGGACCTGGATGCCCAGCACAGCTGCGTACCACGCATCGGTGAAATCCAGCGGCAGCAGCAGCGCGGCGAGGAAGGTGGGGTAGCCTGGGTCGCGGAAGCTGTCCGGTTGCAGCGGGCCGTCCGCGATATGGGAGTGAGAAAATGTCTGATAGAGGGTCAGGTTGAAGGCATACTGCAGGTAATCCAGCGTGTCCGAGCGGCGCAAGGCGTTTTCCACCGTGCCGGCACCCACAAACCAGACCCGCAGGCCCAGGGCCAGGATGAATACCGCGGCCAGGCCCAGCCAGTCCGGACGCGCACTGCCGCCATTCCGGGAGTCCCCAGCAGCAGTCCCTTCCTCCAGGACAGGGCGTGAAGCGAGATTGATCAAGATCCTTGTTCCGCCCAATGATGTCCCGGCTCCGCGCGCACGAAGCCCAGGTTCACACCCGACTCCCCACCTGGGTGGGGGACGCGAACCAACAGCTTAAGCCCCCGGCCGGGCTGGCCCCGGACAATTGACGCCTGGGGAGCCTAAGTATAGGGTCTTTAGAAGTGAATCCGAATCGATCCAGGCATTTAACCGACCGTGGCCCTTAGCCCCAACGCAACCGTCTCCGGACCGCCGCTCAGCGGCTTGGCGCGGCGCTTTGTCGCCAACCAGCTCCTGACCGAGGAACAGGCCCGCGATTCGCAGGCCAAGGCCCTGCGCAACAGCAAGCCGATCGTGTCGCAGCTGGTCGAGGACAAGCTGATCCCGGCGGCGCGGCTGGCGGAGTTCGCCAGCAACGAATTCGGCACTCCGCTGCTCGACCTGGCCAGCATCGATCTGGACCCCACGACCATCCGCGAGATCGGCGAGAAGCTGATCCGCGGGCAGCACGCCCTGCCCCTGTACAAGCGCGGGCGCAAGCTTTACCTGGCGGTTTCCGACCCCACCAACCTGCAGGCCCTCGACGAGTTCAAGTTTGCCAGCGGCTTCGCCACCGAGACGGTGCTGGTCGAAGAGGACAAGCTGACCAAGGCGATCGAGAGCGCGGTCAACCTGATCCAGTCCTCGAGCATCGGAGCCGGCGACGCCGACCTGGAAAACCTCGACATCGAGGCCGGGGAGGAAGGGGCGCCGGAGGAAAAGGCGGTCGGCAACGACGAGGAAGACGCGCCGATCATCCGCTACGTCAACAAAGTGATGGTCGACGCCATCGGCC
>CAYWPB010000013.1:0-29185 GCA_964458725.1 uncultured Nevskia sp.
ACCCGGACTTTCGCCAGCGACTCGCGCGATTCCTATGACTGGCTGCAGGGCTACGGCCTGCTGCCGGCCGAGACCCGGGCGGACGGCAGCCCGCGTCCGCTCGGCATCCCGATGGGCGGGCACACGCTGCCGCGCTCGATCGTCCACCGCAACGGCGGCCTCGACTACGGCCACGCCTGCTGGAACGCGGTGGTGGCCGGCGCGGTGGACTACCTGGAAGACGCCTGGTTCCTCGACTTGTACACCTGCCGCGAGGAGGCCGGCTCGCGCGTCTGCGGCGGGCTCATCTATCACGCCGCCGACGGCGCGTTCATCTCCGTGCGCGCCCGAGCCGTGGTGATTGCCTGCGGCGGCCTCGGCACCCTGTACTTCCCCAACACTGACACCATGAAGGGCAACAGCGGCGACTCCTATGCCCTGGCGCTGCGAGCCGGCGCGCAGCTGGTCGACATGGAGCAGGTGCAGTTCATTCCCTTCGCCGTGACCCATCCGCCCGCGTACCAGGGGCTGGTGATCGGCGAACCGATCCTGGCCGGCATCCTCGGCGTGATCCGCGACAAGGACGGCAAGCCGCTGCAGACCGAGATCATGGGCCGCACCCGCGCCGAATGCGCCGCGGTCATCGCCCGCGCCGTCGCGGACGGGCGCGGCACCGCCAACGACGGCTGCTGGCTCGACCTCACCGCCAATGGCCGCGGCCGCGCCGGCGCCGTCTACGCGGCGATGATGATGGACAAGGCCCACGGCATCATGGACATCGTGCGCCAGGCTTACGGGCCCAAGGCGGCGCGCTTCGAGGAGCGCTGGGAAGTCCGTCCCTCCGCGCACTACCTGATGGGCGGGGTCCGCGCCGGCCCGCACTGCGAGGTGCTGGACTCTCGGAGCCGCCCGATCAGCGGCCTGTTCGTCGCCGGCCAGGCCCTCGGCGGCCTGCACGGCAGCAACCGTCTCGGCTCCACCTCGCTGGCCGAGGGCATCATCTTCGGCCGCCGCGCCGGCACCTCGGCGGCGGCGTTCACGGCGGCCAATGCCGCGCTGGACTGGCAAACGGTCGAAGCGGGAGAAGCTGCCGCACTGCGTTGCTATCGGCAGTGGATCGGCGGCGACGGCAGCGAAGCACCGATCGGCCTGTTGCGCGAACTGCAGGCCGCGAGCTGGAAAGGTATAGGTCCGGCGAGGACGCAAGCCGGCCTGGAAGCAGTGTTGCAACAGATCAGCAGCTACGCGCGGCGTTTGCAGCGGGTTTCGGTCCCCGCCGACCTGCTGTGGAACCAGAGCCTGATCGACCTCGTCGAGTGCCGCAACCTGCTGCTCTGCGCCGAGGCCATCACCCGCTCCGCGCTGACGCGGCCGTATTCGCTGGGCGCGCATGTGCGGCTGGACGAAGCCAGCGGAACGGACCGCCGGCATTGTTCCATCGCCTGCCACATGCAGGATGGAGCGCTGGTGACGAGCGAACTCCCGCGCCGGCGCTCGCCGCGCTTCGCACGCTGGCGCCTGCGCGTGCGCCAGAACCTGAAGATCGCGCTGTTCCGGACCCTGCGCCATCTGCCGGAAGCCTTGCGCGACGCCGTGCTGTACCGGATCTACTCGAAGGCCCTGGGCATGCCGCGGGCGCCGGCCGGCGAGGCAACGGCGGACTCCGCGTCTTCCGCTCTCGGCGAGGGGCAAACATGAAAATCACCATCGAGCGCGGTACCCGCGGCCGCACCGAGCGCGTCGAGGTTGAGTACCGCCCACGCAGTGAGACAGAGCGGCCGATGGCGCTCGACGTGCTGCTCCAGGCGCAGGCCAGCGCCGTGCCTGACCTGGCTTACCGCTATGGCTGCCGCAACGCCATGTGCGGCGTCTGCACCATCGATGTCAACGGCAAGCCCAAGCTCGCCTGCCGCACCAAGCTGAGGGACGGCGACCGCCTCGGCGCCATGGCCTCGCTACCGCGGCTGCGCGACCTGGTCGTCCGGCGCGACGAGGTCAACCGCCAGCTCGCCGGCAGGCTGCCGCCGCCGCGCCCCGCTCTTCCCGGCGCGGACGCCTCTGCCCTGCACAGCCTCAACCGCTGCATCGAATGCTACGCCTGCCTCAGCGGCTGCCCGTCCCACGCCCGCAACGACGCGCAGGGTCCTTACCGGTACGGCAACCCGTACACCTTTCTGCGCATCCAGAAAATCATGGTCGATCCCGCCGCCACCGCGGCCGACCGGGCACAGGCGCTGGCCCTCGCGCAACAGCTGGGCATCGAAGACTACGACGCGCGCCGGACGCCGGGCTGCGGCATGGGCATCAACCTGAAGAAGGAAGTGATTCTTCCCCTGCTGCAGGCGTCCCGTACGCCGCGGGCGCCGGTCTCCGGTGACGCTGTGATCCGGCTCACAGATGCAGAGCGTTTCCTCTCCGGCAGGTGACGGCTTTCGGGAGGTTCTCCCGATCTATCCCCTGACAGGACGTCGTCCTGCACCTCAAGGAGATTCCGATGATGAAGTTTCTGCACGCCAGCGCCCGGTCGAAGCTGACCGCCGCCATCCTCGCCACGTTCGTTGCCACCGCGGCATTCGGCGCCGCGCCGTCGGGCGCGGTCGCCGGCTTCAATCCGCAGCCGGACCCGCCGGGACGCCACGGCGGCACCGTCGGCTTCAACCCGCAACCGGAACCGCCCGGGCGCCACGGCGGCGGCACCCTCAGCTTCAACCCGCAGCCCGACCCGCCGGGTCGCCACGGCTAAACCGCAGGCCGGAGACAAGGCCGCGTGCGGCGCGGCCTTGTCTCCACCGGGGCCGAAGCTCTAGCCGGACGAGGGCCGTAGCGCGGGAGGAGCGCAGGGTATCCCGCCTTCCGCGGCAGGCGGGATGTCTCCCGCAATCTCTTGCTTGCCCGGCGGCGGTGAATCAATCGATACCGAACATCATCCAGTGCCCGATTCCCACAAACAGCCCAGCAAGCAATCCCCACACTGCGAGTCGAACCCTTTGTTGCGAAAAAAGGAGTGTGCCCAATGCCAGCGGAAGCAGGATCACTCCTATAAAGAAAAGCATCTGGATTGGGAGACAGCTCAGTATCGCTCCAGTCGCAATAAAGCAAACAAACCACCACTGATCGGGGATGGCGTTCGATACGGAGACATTCTTCAACTGTTGGCTGGCAGAGAGCGCCGTCAATTCAACGCCTGAAATCGAAATGCCTTGGCTATCCAGCCCAGTTCCGGAAAGCCTCCGGAGCTTCGTACCGATGATGGCCATCAGCGCGGCCAACAATATGCCGACCGCAGTCAGTCCAAGAGTGTGCCCCTGAACTGTATCCAGCATTATTCGATCTTCGCCATTGTGGGATATGCCAACGCCGATCCCGATTGCTGCCGCCAATCCCAAGGGCATCACAACCGCGAAGACGACAAACCAGGCCGCGCCCATGACGATTTTTTTCATTGGTCAGTCCGCAGGTTGGGATGAGCGGAGCGAACCCCAACGATCGAGTTGCGGTTCAATGTTGGGGTTCGCTTTGCTCACCCCAACCTACGCAAGCTTGCGCACCCTGTGCCGGCCAATCGCGTCAATCGACTTTCTCCGGCACCAGTGCATACACCTGCCACTGGCCCGGCACGCCCTTGAGCTCATGCGAGCCTCGGTCTTCGAACAGGTAGCGGGACCCGAGCAGGGTGTCTCGAACCGTGCGCGAGGCCAGAATGTCGCCGCTGCCGGCGAGCCCGGTGACGCGCGCGCCGAGATGCACGGCAATACCGCCGACGCGTCCATCCAGGCGCAACTCGACCTGACCGAAGTGCACGCCGGCGCGCAAGGCCACGCCCAGTTCCTTCATTTCCCGGTGCAGGGCCGTCGCACAATCGAGCGCCTGATCGGGAGTCGCAAAGGTCGCGAGCATGCCATCGCCAGCCGAGTCCACCAGTTTTCCGTCGAACCGAGCAACCTGCGTATTTACAATCTCGTCGTGGAGATCCAGCAGCTTGCGCCAGGCAGCGTCGCCGATTCGCGCGGCGCGCTCGGTGGAGCCGACGATGTCGGTGAAGAGCACCGTCAGGAGCTTGCGCGTTGCCGCACTGCGCTTGCCGGTGAGGAATTGCTCGATCTGATCGAGGATCTCCTCCGGGCTCTCCCAGAACATCCACAGGTCGCTGCCCGGGATCTCGACAAAACGCGCGCCCGCCACATGGTCCGCGAGACTGCGCCCTTGCGCCGGTGGAATCATCCTGCACTCACGGCGGGAGAGCACCAGCGTGGGCGCGCGGATTCGGGGCAGAACCTCGCGCGCATCCTGCTGCGTGGCAACTCTCTGCAATTCCAGGGCTTCTTTCGGAGAGCCGAAGCCGAGCGCGAACCGGCTGAACCATTGTCGGGTCTGCTCGTGGTTGGCAAGGCTGGGATTGATCGCCTGCGTCCAGCGATCGGTTCCGGCGTACTGGTCGGTGAACGCCAGATACGCGGCCATGGTTTCCGGCGGCAGGCCCTCCGGATAGCCGGGCGCAGCGGAGATTCTGGCGGTGCCATTCACCAGGATGAGTTTGGCGCAAAGCTGCGGATACGCCGCTGCGAATTGCAGCGCCCATTCGGGCGCAAGATTGCTCAGGAGGGCGACCGATTCCGCTTTGACGGCACCGATGATCGCGAGCAGGTCCTCCGCCCAGTGGCTCCAGCGATCGCGACCATCTGCCGGCCGCGGATCGGAGAGTCCGGATGACGATCCGCGGCAATCGGCCAGAACCAGCCGGGTGAACGATGCAAGGCGGCGAAAGAAGCGCCCGGCGGCCGGGTCCTCCAGCGTGTGATCGACGGCTCCCCACCAGCCATACGTCAGCACGAGCACATTGGGGCCGTTGCCCAGTACGTGGTACCCGACGCGATCGCTGCCGACCTTGACGGAGTGCGTTTCGAGCTGGATCAGGCCCATTGCATGGCCCAGCCAGCCCATCGTCTGGCGGCGTCACGGCGGATCGGCATGAACGAGGTCCCTTGCATGATAGGTGGATCTCTCAACGGACTTGCTTAGGCATGGTCAGGCCAAAGGTTCAGCTACTTTGCCAGCGTGCCAGAAAGCTGCCGTTCGTGACTGACCGCTCGGCCGGGCTCCGCTGAACCAACGTGCACGTTTCGCTCCCCCTGTTCGACTGTGATTTAGATCACATTGCGCCTGGGCCCCAAAGCTGCCCTAGAATTGCTCCAGGATCATTGCAGAAAATGCCTGTGATCAAAAAGCTGCTGATGGGGATGGTCTGGTTCTGCGTGCTGGTCTTTCCGTCCATCGTGGTTCTGGGGATGTTGACCGGATTTGTGATGGGCATCCTCCACTATGGAAGGCCGGCAGCAGCAGTCACGCAGGCGACGGGCGCTACCGTCGGCATGGCGGGAGCCCTACTGGCGCTGTTGCTGTCGGTAGCCGGGACCGCGCTGGGCAAGCTGCCCGGCGCCAAATCCAGACCGCGCCGCGCAGCACCCCCTGCAATGCTGCCAACGACATCGCCTGCGACACCCCCGCCGGCTGTCGATCCGTCGCGACCCTATCTATTGATTTTCCATGGCTACAAAGCGGGCGAAAGCCCGGCGGCGGTGCAGGTACGATTGGCCAAAATCGATCCGACCGCCGTGAACCTTCTGGCCGCGCTGTCCGAACGCAGCCCTGTGGTTCTGCGTCGCTTTGCCGATGCCGAGTCCGCCGCTCGAGACGTGGCGCTGATGAACGGGATGGGTCTGCTTTGCAAAGTGCAGTTGCAGGCCGTGGCAGCTTCACCTCGCGCCGTCGGGGCAGGCCAGGGGCCATTGAAGATCCCTCAGCCCGGCGGTGCAAGGCAAGTTATTACCGCTGGCGTGGCAGTAAGCCTCGTGGGCCTGACGCTTTGTGCAGGCGGCCTGATTCTTCCATATGTTGGCGCACTCTTTTTGGTTCTTGCCATGATGTTTTTCGCAATCACGGCAGGTGGCGGGGACGATGATTTTTATCACTCCCTTGAACGGTGGGCAGCCAGTGCACCTCACGTGCCGATCGTTGGCGTTGTTGCCCTTGTCGTTGGGGTTGCCATGGTGGTCGGGCCGTTCATTTATTTGAGACTGGAAGCAGGACGCAGGCCGTAGGGTGGGAGGAGCGCAGTGTATCCCGCCTTCCGCGACGGGCGGGATATCTTCCGCCCTACTGCCCGACCGCCCGCCACGCTCCAGCCAATAGCGGTCATACCGCATCACCGCTTTGCGCGGCCCTGCGTGAAACCGCGCGCGCCGACCAGAACGCGATCAGCGCCTCGACGCTGCGGCTCGGCGCGCGGTCGTGCAGGCCGATCCAGTAGAGCTTGCGCCGCAGCTCCAGCTCGCGCGTCGGCAGGGCGATGAGCCGGCCGCTGCGCAGCTCCTCGTCGACGCACAGCTCCGAGATCCAGCCGATGCCTCCGCCGGCCATGGCCATCCGCTTCACCGCCTCGGAGTTGCCGATCTCCAGGCCGCGCTGCAGGCCCAGGCCGTGGCGGGCGAAGGCCTCGTCCACCACCTCGCGCGTGCCCGAGCCATGCTCGCGCAGGATCGCCGGCGCCTCGGCCAGCGTGCGCAGGCCGGGCTTCTTCACCGCCGCCAGCGGATGGCCCGGCGCGACCACGGCGACGATGCGGTCCTGGCCGAAGTCGTGCACGGCGATGCTGTCGTCGCTGACCCGGCCCTCGACGAAGCCCAGGGCGTAGCGCATGCCGCGCACGCCCTCGACCACGTGCTCGGTGTTGGTGACCTCCAGGCTCAGCTCGATCCCCGGATAACGGGTGTGGAACGCCGCGAGCAGCGCCGGCAGCAGGTAAGTGCCGACGGTGTTGCTGGCGCCGATGGCGAGGTGGCCGCTTTCCAGGTTGGCCAGCTCGTGCATGGCGCGCTCGGCGGCCTGGTCCAGGGCGAAGATGCGATCGGCGTAGTCGAGCAGCACCTGGCCGGCCTCGGTCAGGCGCATGCCGCGCGGCAGGCGGTCGAACAGCGAAAGGCCGAGCCGCTCCTCCAGGGTGCGCAGCTCGCGCGACACGGCGGGCTGGGAGGTATGCAGGTGTTCGGCGGCGGCGTTGACGCTGCCGTGCCGGGCGATGGCGTGAAATATGGCAAGATGACGCAGGTTCATATATCACAATCGCATTGATTTTATATAAACAATGTATTGGAGATATAGGCTTGTCAAGCCTAAAGTAGCCCCCAATTAGTCCCCGAGCTTTGTAACGGCCGACGGCCGCCCCCAGCGGCCCGGCCCCGTTTTACCCCGGAGAAGCAGCAGTGAGTGCATTCATCACCGAGCGCGTCAAGGCCGTCCGCCACTGGAACGACACGCTGTTCAGCTTCCGCACCAGCCGCGACGAGTCCCTGCGCTTCCGCAATGGCCAGTTCGTGATGATCGGCCTGGAGGTCAACGGCAAGCCGCTGGCCCGCGCCTACAGCATCGCCAGCGCCAACTACGAGGACGAGCTGGAATTCTTCAGCATCAAGGTGCCGAACGGTCCGCTCACCTCGCGCCTGCAGCACATCAACGTCGGCGACCCGATCCTGGTCAGCCGCAAGCCGGTGGGCACCCTGGTGCTGGACGACCTGCGCCCGGGCAAGAACCTCTACCTGCTCAGCACCGGCACCGGGCTGGCGCCGTTCCTGAGCATCGTCAAGGATCCGGAAACCTACGAGCGCTTCGAGCGCGTGGTGCTGGTTCACGGCGTGCGCAACATCAACGACCTCGCCTACGCCGACTACCTGCAGAACCAGCTGCCGCGGGACGAGAACCTCGGCGAGGAAGTGCGCACCAAGCTGCGCTACTACCCCACCGTGACGCGCGAGCCGTTCCGCAACAATGGCCGCCTCACCCACCTGCTGGAGAGCGGCAAGCTGGGCGCTGACGTCGGCCTGCCGCGTCTCAACCCGGAAACCGACCGCGCGATGGTCTGCGGCAGCCCGGCGATGCTGGACGAGACGCGCCGTGTGCTCGACGCCGCCGGCCTGGGCATTTCGCCGCACCAGGGCGTGCAGGGCGACTACGTCATCGAGCGCGCGTTCGCCGAGAAGTAAGCCTCGCGGTGGGCCATCCGGGCTGCTCCCAGTTGTCGGCTTTGGGCGCCCGTTGCGGAACACCGACTCCCTTGACGGGCATATTTGCGACGACCGCTTTCAGCGAATCAGGTCGCAGCGAAGGCTGCTTCCGTCACTTTCCTGACGTGGGGCGGCGACAGCCAGGTTTGTGCTGCAGGGCTAACCACTGCCTGAACCGTATGGCCGATGTGTTTTAGCCCAGGCTGCGGAGCTAGGTTGCAGTCATCAGCTGATGCGCGAGCAATTCCAGAGAATCCACCACCTTGACCTCGGGGCGGATCAGGCTAAGCTGAATTTCGACATCGTCACGCCGCAAATACTTGGGATGCGCCGCGACGAACATCTTGCTGCTGGACATGGCGACCTTGCCGAGCTCAAGTAGGGTAATTGGACAGAGCGTTTCGGGAGGAAACCAGAATGAAACGACATCCGCTGCGGCCAAATGCGCATGCTCCCACCGGATCTGGAAGTCCAGCTCGGCCCGATCGCCTGCCGGGAAATTCTCGCGCCGAGGATTAAAAACGCAGTAGTTCGTGAATCTCAGCATGTGAAGCAGGTCGGACTGCCACTCGCGGCATCCAGAGATCCCCCCGGCAATGAAGAGCTTTGGTCCATGGTCAGTTCTTTGCTCGTAGCTCGCGGGGCACCTAACCTGCAACATATCCACCCTCCAAATGCCTGCTCGGCCGCCAAACCCATCAACGTAGCCGTATTGGCGCAATCAGGTGTGCCGGTTCAGTAAGACCGGGGCGCAATCCTGGGTCAGGAAAACGCCCTGATCGCATTCTCCTGCTGGCGCGTTTCGACAGCACGCGGCGATCGAACCTTCCGCACTGTGGCAATGGCGGTCTCGGATTCGAAGCCGCGGCTCTTGAGCCAGCAAGCGGCGACAGTGCCCGCCCTGCCGATGCCGCCTACGCAATGAACCACGACCTGGTGATGCGCGGCGACCTTCGACTGGATCCACCGCGTCGTATCCGACAGTTCTTCCTGGCTGGGCGGACGGCCGTCCATGGTCGGGACATGCAGCACCTCCAGGCCGGCCGAGCGATAGGCTTCGAGGAGCCCATCGACGCCGTACCGTGCAAATTCATCCCGCGCCAGCAAGCATACGATCGCCTTTGTGCCGGCGGCCTTGAGAGCATCAACGTCATCTTCCAGCACGCGCCCCGCGTCGCGGCGGCCGGGTAGCCACGTTAGCCCTACCCGCCCTTCAGCCGGGCCCTGCTCTGGCAGCCAGTCGATGCGCAGACCAGTGCTGGCGAGCCGGCGGCGGCGCACCTGCGCTGCCGCGCAGGATGCGGTGTAAACCGCCCAGCGTTTCTGTAAGGCGCTGGATTCCTCAAAGGACAGGGAATGCACGGCATAGCGGATCTGGCCGATCAGCAATTGCAGAGGCTCGCGGTCTGCCTGCACCAGCTCGGGGTAGTAGCGGCGTAGCAAGCGCACGGTCTCGTAGGCCCTGCTCACCTTGGCAGATCGGAACGATCCGGGCTGGAGCGCTGGCAGCTCCGCAGCCAGGTCTTCGACCAACATGAGTCGGTCGGTCAGCTCGAGCGCATCCTCGAACTCGGCCTCGTTCTCGATCTTGGTGTAGATGTACAGGACATCGTTTTCCAGCTTGATCAGGTCCTTCAGAATGTGACCGCGGTGCGTGTGGAAGAAATCGATGAGCCAGATGTTTTTCTGCGCATCGACGATGATGTTGGCGCCGTTCAGGTCGCCGTGGACTTGCGCCATGTGGTGCTGCCGCGCCTGTCGCGGTAGGCGGTCCAGGCCGCTCTCGTAGAAGCCGGCGATGTTGGGCACGCGGCGACCGCCGGGAAACTCGAGGATTTCTCCGGCGTCGGCGCCCAAGACTGCGAGGACGTTTTCCGCCACCGGTCCAGCCCAGCGCGAGTTGAACTGGTAGTAGTCGAGCAGGTCGACGCGCTCGGTCACGGCGGCTCGGTAGAAGCGACCGAGTTGATCGACGAACACAGCGTCGAACGCCACCTGCACGTCGGCGAGAGGAAGTCCCGACTCGTAGAGCTTCTGGAACGAGGTGCTCGCGCCGCGGCCCATGGCGGCGTAGCGGTACTTGATGGCTCCGCGCCCCTGCATGTCAGCGAAGTCCGCGACGAGGGGCGCGGAGTTGCCGAGCACCGCCTCGATGCGTTCGAAAGATTCGCGCTCTTGCCCGATTGGGCCGCGCGGCCCGATCTTAACGACATGTTGCACCTGTTCGTGGCCCTGCAGGTCAATGCTTTGCGTGGCCAGAACCGCGTTGCCAGAGAAGCCGCCATCCAGCGTCTTGACGCGGACTTCCCGGCAACCGCGAAAGAGGTAGCGCACCAGTTGCTGGTCGGTGTCGCTTAGCGTGCTGCCGTCGCCCACCGTCAGTGCTGGATGCTTCTGCGATAAACCGATCAGCGGCGCCTCCGCCATGCTGCCGCCGAGGTAGTCGATGAACTCGCCTACGGAAGGCAGCACGCGCACGCCTAGAATCCGTTCCAGTTGGTCCAGCGCGAGGAAGTGGTTCTGCCGCGACGAACTGGCGGTGAGCGCTGAACACACCGCCAGCTCGAACTGCGGGTAGCGCACCCGCAGGTCATAGGCGAGGTAGGTGATCTTGGCTTCCGTCCATACGCCCATGAGGCCGACGCGCAGCGGCTCCCGCTCCAGTCCGGTGAGGGCCTTGTCGAGGCCGGCGCCGACGAAGTTCGACAGGCCGACCGCGTCTACTATGTCAAGGCGCTTTCCGGGCGCCAAGTCGTCGGTGCGGAAGACGAAGCCCGCGCCGGGGCTGTTACGGACGCAATGCAGCCCGAACTGGTGGAGGTGCTGGCGCTGCCCGGCATCATCCGCATCATGCCAGTCGCGCACATGGATCACGCCCAGTCGCTCGTCCGGCTGGCCGTGGGCCCAGGCGATGGTGCGGGCCACCGGACCTTCTGCCGGAACCGGGCCGAGCAGGCGCCTGGACTCCTCGTGCCCGACATGCAGGGCATTCGGCAGCGGATCGAAGCGGCCGATGGGGCCGACGAAGTCATGCTGCAGGCAATCAGTGATCAGCAGTGAACGCATCGAGGCTCCCGTGGACGGATCAGCCGAAGAACCGGCCGTTGTGCAGACGCTGGCGGATGGCGGACGCCGGCTCGCGCACGAGGAGCTTGCCGTTCTCGAACACGGTGCGCAGCGCCCCCTGCCTTTCCTGCTCCCAGGTCTGGCAGTTGAACAGCACAAAATCGTCCCCTTGCCGCTCCACCCGCAGCAACCCCTTGGCCGACTTCTTGGTGCCGCTGTCGGTAACCGGGTCCTTCTCCAGCTCGCGGCCCTGGCCGTGGACCACGCCATAGGTGGCCTTGATCGCCTGGCCGAAGGTATCGCGGGTAGTGCCCTGATAGGTATAGGAGCCGATGCCGAAGACGATGTTGGAGCTGGCGAAGCCTTTGGCCTGCAGCCCTTCGAGGATCAGCGACGCGCGCTCCAGCGTGATTGAGTCGCCGTAGATCAAGCCGATGTGCGAGTCCAGCACCCGATAGCCCTTCGCCGTCTCAGTGCCGCCGAACGACTCCCACAGACATTCGACGGCGCCCTTGAACGCAGGCGAGCCGGCCGGCGCCTCGGAATCGCCGCAGATGATCTTGACTGGGTCGCCGCTGTCCGGCCGCAGCACCACCTTGCACAGGCCAACGTCGTTGGGCTTGCGCGCCAGGATCTCCTTCTTCAGCGAAGGGACGGTGACGGTGACGATGTGCCAGAAGTCCCAGGTGTCGGAGACAATGCTGACGATGCCTGAGGGGTAGACCTCGGTGATCAGCCGGCGGTAAGTCTCGTACTCCCCAGCCTTGCCGCCCATGCACATCACGCTGTGCTCGGTGGCCGGCACGCTGCCGCCGATGAAGGAGGCCAGCGCCTCCGGATCGGCTTCCGGGTAGTACTCCTCGAGGTAATCGATCGCCGGGATCGTGTCCGTACCGAGGAAGGACATCAGGTGTCCGGTGCCGCTCTGCGCAGCATCGTGGATGCCCGACATGCCGCGCATGGCGAAGTCGTGGCCCTGCCAAGCGGAGAAGCTCCTGTCGGCACCGGTCCTGTCAGCGTACAGGTCGATCACCTTGCGGAACTCGAAGGCGATTGTCGCCACCGTGATCGTCTTCCAGGTCTCGGCGGAAATCTGCGTCTCGATGAAGTTGGTGAGCCAGCCGAAGTCCGGGTGGGTGTTGCAGATCGTGTAGAACGGCACACGCAGGTTGACACGCGAGCCTTCCGGCAGCGCCTTGATGCGGAGAGGCATATAGCCCAGGTCATGCAGCTTGCGGAAATTGTCTGCGGTGACGGCATCCTTGCCCAGCGCGCGGTCAACGCGGCGCTTGTAGCGTCCCACCGCCTCTTCCCGCGGCAGCTTGAAGAACGTCTCGTTCCAGAGATCGATGATCATCCACTGGATGACGCCCTGCAGGCCCTGGAACACCACCTTGTTGTCGTAGCTGGGGCCAAGATTGGCCCAGCGGGCACCGCGCGGCGTGGCGTTGGCGTAGACCAGCTCGGTGCCATCGGGGTACTGGTACACGTGGCCGGTCTTGTAGAAGTCGGCGGCGTGGGCGGCGAAGATCTTCATGGTTCTTCCTTTTTGATTCAGATGATGTGCACGTGCGGGTGGTCTGGCAGCGGCCGCAGGCGGTTCGCGGTGTAGACGGCGTCGATGTCCTCCAGCAGCGGCTCGTAGCCGGCGCTGAAGATGCCATGGGTGACGTAGAGCAGAATCCGGCCGGTAGTCAGCGGGCGCAGCACCTTGGCCAGCGCGGTGAAAGTGCGGCCGCCGTCGCAGATGTCGTCGACGATCAGGAAATCGCGGTCGCCCACCGGCTCCGAGTACACCACGGTCCCGGTGATCTCGCCGGTCTTCGGATTGCGCGATTTGTCCGCGCGCACCCATTCGAGCTTCAGTTCCTTGGCGATGCCCGAAACCTTCTTCATCGCCCCTGCGTCGGGTGCCACCAGGACCGGTGCCGGCTTCGATCCATCCAGCAGGTCGAGCCGCCGCACAAACTCCACCGAAGGGATGTTCGTCACCCGGTCGAGCAGCGCGCCGGCGACGTCGCTGTGCGCGTCCCAGATTTCCACCGACGCATAGCGTTGGGCGTTGATGAGGTCCGCCATGACGCGGACGCTCAGCGCCTCGCCCGGCGCGCACACCCGGTCCTGCCTGGCATAGGGAAAATACGGACACACCAGCTCGACTGGAGCGTTCGCCGCGATCCGCCGCAGTGCGTCGGTCAGCATCAGCAGTTCCATAACGGACTGCGCGCTGTCCAGGTGGGAGGTGATGCGGAAGCGGTCGCCCGTGCTCACTTCGGGCACCTGCACCCGCACCTGGACTTCGCCGCCGGAGAACAGCAGGGACTTCACTTCCAGGTCTATGGGGGCCGTAGCGGCTCCGGTGCGGATGAGAGACGCGCGATGACGAGTCATGATTGCAACTCCCTTTTGTGTATTACCGGCATCCGCCGGCCAGCGGAGCGTTACCCATTGACGAAAACGCCACCGAACGAGGAAAGGATTCGCTTGCGCAGACGAAACAGCTGGGCTGGCCTCTGCACTCCCGTGCGGAACTCCCCTTTGATCGGCTCCACGAATCCCTGATCTTCGATCTTGCGGCGAAAGGTCACCCGATCCACACGAATGCCGAGAACCTGCTCGTAAACCTGCTGCAGCTCGCTCAGCGTGAACGCCTCGGGAAGCAGGAAGGCCGGCAACGAGGAATAGTTGGCCTTGTTCCGCACCCGCTCAACGGCCATGTCGACAATGCGCCGGTGATCGAACGGCAGCTCGGAGAGTTCGTCGACAGGGAGCATCTCAACGCCACTATGGAGAGAGCTACCGATATCGCTTTCCCGAGCCAGGGCGCAGTAGGAGACACTTAGGGACCATCCGCGAGGATCGCGCGAAGGACCTGAAAGAGTATAGAGCTGTTCCAGGTAGGCGATCTTGACGCCAGCCTTGCCCTCAAGAACCCGGCGCGCCGCGTCATCGAGCGAACGGTCCTCGTCGGTATGAACAAATCCGCCCGGCAACGCCAGATGGCCCTTCCACGGATCCGCTTGGCGCTTGGTCAGGGCTACACACAGCACACCATTCAGCAGCGTCATCAATACCGCGTCCACCGTCACGATGGGCCTCGGATAGTCGCCTTTGGGTTCAGTCAATTTGTTCATTTGTAAACTTACCAATTTTCCCGGATGCCTGCCTACTACTGATGGTGCGGAGTATATCCATATCTAATACTTTGTTGCAAATATGTACAAACTCTGTCAGCATCCGCCCATGCTCAACGCTGACGCCATTCTCTCGATACCCACCGACGCTCCGCAGCGGCTGTTCCGCGGCGCCGCAGCCGAGGTTGCCGGGCAGTACCGCGCCCTGGCCATGCGCTGGCATCCCGACCGTCCGGCCAACCAGGGCTCGGCGCAGGCCGGCGAGGTGTTCCGAAAGGTGGCGCTGCTGAAGCAGGCCGCCGACGCGCTGATTGCCGCGGGGGACTGGTTCGCCGCGGCCGGCGAAGCCGCCTTCGTCGCCGACGACGGGCGCAGGCTGGCCTTTGCCTACGTCGCCCATCGCCGGACCGAGCTGGGGCACCTGCTGATCGGCCGGGAACGGGTGGCCTGGCTGGTCCGCCCGGATTTCGCCGACTTGTACCGCAACGGCGTCGCGGCAATCCACAGCATCGCGTTCGCCGACGATGCGATGCGCGGCGAGTTCCAGCCGCAGCTGCCGCGGCTGGCCGAAGCTTTCGCCACCGCAGACTACCGGGTGCTGGTGCTGGACAAAGATCCCGAGGCAGTGCTGCTCTCCGACCTGCTACACCATGCCGGCGGCAGGCTGCCAGCCGTGCACGTGGCCTGGCTGATGAGCCGCTGCCTGAACTTGGCCTGCTGGCTGGACTGGGCCCGCACTTTTCACGGCGACATCCGCGCCGAGAGCCTCTTCGTCAACCCGCGGCTGCACTCGGTCGCGCTGCTCGGCGGCTGGTGGTACGCCACCCCGATCGGCGCGCGGCTCTCGGCCCTGCCGCAGCGCTCGATGCGGCTGCTGCCCTCGGACCTGCTGCGCGACAAGCTGGCGCAGGCCCGCGGCGATCTGGAGACGATCCACGCGCTGGGGCGGGAGTTGCTCGGCGATTCCGCCGGCACGCGCCTGGCCGGCGACGCCGCCGTGCCGGCCGCGCTGGCGGCCTGGACGATGCAGGCCGGCGGCACCTCGGCGATCGAGGATTTCCAGGCCTGGCCGGAGGTGCTGCAGCGTGCCTTCGGCCGGCGCTGTTTCGTCGAGCTGCCGCTGTCGTTCGACGACATCTACCCACAGACAGCGAGCGATTGAACTAGGAGACGCAACATGGGCACTTCAAGCTGGAACCCCGGCGCCTGGGCGGCCTACTCGGCCGCCACCGCAGGCCGCAGCACCAAGGCGATCTTCGCCGCGCGCACCATGGACCCGGCGCTGGACCCGGCATTGATCAGGCTGCGCGAATCGCGTGATTCGCCGGCCAATCCCGATTCCACGCCGATCATCGTCGGCCTCGACGTGTCGGGCTCGATGGGCATCCTCGCAGAGAACCTGGTGCGCAAGGGCCTGGGCGTGCTGTTCCAGGGCATCCTCGACAACAAGGTGATCACCAGCCCGCACCTGATGGCTATGGCCATCGGCGATGCCGCCTGCGATCGCGCACCTCTGCAGGTGACGCAATTCGAGACGGACCTAGTAATCGCACAGCAGGTGGAGCGGATCTTCATCGAGGGCGGCGGCGGCGGTAACAACCACGAGTCGTACCAGCTGCCTTGGTACTTCGCGGCGACCCGTACCTCCATCGACTCTTTCGAGAAGCGCGGCAAGAAGGGCTTCCTGTTCACCGTCGGCGACGAGTTCCCTCCGGAGCGGCTACCGGCCGCACAGATCGAGCGAACCTTCGGCACCAGGGCCCAGCACGACATGAGCCTGCGCGAAGTTCTAACCATGGCCGAGCGCATGTATCACGTCTTTCACGTTGTGGTGGAGGAGGGCTCATTCGCCCGCAGCCAGCCCGACGAGGTGGTTGACCGCTGGAAGGCCGTCCTGGGGCAGCGCGTGATCAGGCTTTCGGACTATACGAAGCTGGCCGAGGTCATCATTGCCGCCATCGAGGTCACAGAGGGCGTCTCCGCTACCGATGCCGCCAGGAAGTGGAACGGCGCCACGTCCTTGGTGGTGGCACGCGCAGTGGGTGGCCTGCCAGCGGCGCGCGTGGCGGCGGGCGGCGTGGTGCGACTCTGAGCCATGCCCGTGCGTAGCGCATCGGTGGTGATCGGCGCCGCCTTCGGCGACGAGGGCAAGGGTCTGATGACCGATTTCCTCGCGCACCGCGGTGGCGCCGGCGCCACGGTGGTCCGCTTCAACGGCGGTGCCCAGGCCGGCCACACGGTGCGAACGCCGGATGGACGCCGGCACGTTTTTCACCAGTTCGGCTCCGGCGCGCTGGCGGGCGCTGCGACGCACCTGTCGCGGTTCTTCATCGCCAATCCGATCCTGTTCCTGCGCGAGCGGGAGGAGCTACTGCGACTGGGCGCAAATACGCAGGTCAGCATCTCGGGCGAAGCAATGGTGACAACGCCCTGGGACATGTTCGTCAACATGGAGAGCGAAACCGCGCGTGGCGCCGCCCGGCACGGCAGTTGTGGCATGGGTATCGGCGAAACCGTGGGGCGCAACGAGGAGACCCCATACAGCCTGCACGTCAAGGACCTGGAGGGGCGCGATCTGGCACGGCGGCTAATCGGGATCCGCGACGAATGGTTGCCGCAGCGGCTGGCGCGGCTTGGCTTGACTCCGGATGCCGCGGCCTACGCGACGATCCGCTCTGAGGGCCTGATCGAACATTTCCTGGACGATCTGGCGGCATTCCGCGAATGCGTCACGCATCTGGAGGCCGAAGTGGCGCTGCGGGGGCGGCAGGTGGTCTTCGAAGGCGCTCAGGGGCTGCTGCTCGACCAGAATGCCGGGGCGCCGTGGTTTCCCAACGTCACCCGCTCCAATACCGGTCTGCGCAATGTGCTGACCTTGGCCCTGGAGGCCGGCATCGGCATTCTGGACAGCTGGTACATGACGCGCACCTATCTGACCCGGCACGGCGCCGGCCCGCTGCCTTTCGAGATGTCGCAGAAGCCTTTCGCCGCCATCGTCGACGACACCAATATCCCCAACGCTTGGCAGGGGACTTTGAGATTCGCTCCGTGGAACCTTGACCTGTTGCAGGCGGCCATACAGGGCGACCTGCGGCAGCGGTCCTCGATCGAGGTGCGTCCGCGGCTTGGCATCAGTTGCATCGACCAGGCGCCGAACGTCGTGCCGCTGCTCAAGGACGGCGAGCTACGCGAAGTGCTGTTAGCCGAGGCGATCCGGCTCGCCACCTCATCGACCTTCGGCGGAGATGCAATGCTCTCGCACGGGCCGGCGCGGAGCACCATAGAATGCGCTCATCTTTCGTTTAGCGCTTGAAGTGGAGGGGGAAGTCCGGTTTGGGCCTGCCAAGCGGACTTGAGCAGCCCTTCCCCAAAGCTGCCATCAGGAGCCCGAGCACCCTGGCGTCACTGCCCCGGCGGCGGTTGCCACAGCTCGACTTTGTTCCCCTCCGGGTCGATGACCCAGCCGAACTTGCCGTATTCGGAGTCGTCGCTTTTGTCGAGCACGTTGCAGCCTTCGGCGCGCAGCGCCGCGAGCAGCGCGCTCAGGTCGTCGACCCGGTAGTTGATGGTGAACGACTTGCCCGGCGCGAACTGGCCGCCGTCGGCGGACCCGATCGACCAGACCGTGGTGCCATTGACCGGCTTGCCGTCCGCATCCGCCCAACTGAACGCGGTCCCGCCCCAGCTCTGCACGTCGACACCGAGGTGGGTCTTGTACCAGGCGCGGAGCGCGGCCGGGTCTTTCGCTTGGAAGAAGATCCCTCCGATTCCAGTGACTCGCTTCACGGCGTACCCCCAAGTCTTTGCAAGGCGCCTAGCCTAGCCTGCCCCGGCATGCAAAGCACAACCGCAGTCCGTCACTCTTGAGGCCGCCGCCTCGAAACGTTCATCATGAAAGCACCTGGCAATCACGGCCACTCCATGCAGCGTCACATCACCGGCTACCATCAGGACGAGGAGAACCATTGGGTCGCCCAGCTCGATTGCGGGCACAACCAGCACGTCCGTCATGATCCGCCGTGGACCAATCGCCCCTGGGTCATCAGCCCGGAGGGACGTGCGCGGATGCTCGGCACGGTGTTGAACTGCAAAAAATGCGACAGCGACGCGCCCAGGGACAGGCCATGAGCCGCCACCGTCGGCGGGACGGCCAAAAAAGAGGGCGATAGGCAGGGAGACCTATCGCCCCAGTCTTGCTACCTCAGGGGGACGTACAGCGCCTGGCACATGCCATGGGGCTTGTGTACGCCAGAGAACGATAAGCCGCGGCACGCGCCGTTAATATCCTCCCCATGGAGGATGGGGGCTCATCCTCAAGGGGTTCCGGATTCTGTGCGTCAGCGCACGGACAGGGGGAATATTCGGGTGTCCGGGGAAAATCATCGGCAGGCGCCAGTGCTCATCGGCGGCAGCGCGGGTTTCTGCCTGCGCCTGCGCGCGGCGCTGCACGGCAGCGCCGATCTCGGCATCATCGACACCGTCTGCGACCGCGCCCGCCTGCTCGCCACCGCCCCGCATCCCGCCGGCCTGCTGCTGCTGGATGCGGACTGGACCGGCGAGCCGGCGGGCGCAGCCGCGCCGGTGCTGGGCGAGCTGCACGAGCTGTCGCGCTGGGGTGCCTCGCTGCTGTTCTACGACCACCTCAGTGCCGCGCGCGTGATCGAGACGGTGGCCTGCGGCGCGCGCGGCTGCGTGCTCAAGAGCAGCGGCAGCGACAAGTGGCAGCTGGCGATCCGCGCCGTGCTGGGCGACGAAGTATGGATTCCGCCCCGCCTGCTGTTCGAGGCCATCGGCCAGCTCACCGGACACCACGGCCCCGCTTCGAGTCCGGCCGCCGCGGATGAAAAGCTCAGCGGCCGCCAGCGCGAAATCCTCGACTGCGTCGCCCAGGGCATGACCAACAAGGAGATCGGCCGCCGCCTCGGCATCAGCCCGACCACGGTCAAGACCCACATCCGCCACATGTTCGACAAGCTCCACGTCAGCCGCCGCCTGTTGCTGCTGGGCGGCGCCGACGCGGCGGTACGATGAGCAGCACGCCCGCCCCCATGGTCGCAGACCAGCTCCGCGAAACCGGCGGCGACGACCTGCCGCAGCCGCTGAAGCCCTGGTGGTCGCTGCCGCTCACCACCCTCGTCATTCTGTTGATCCT
Organism: uncultured Nevskia sp.; assembly: GCA_964458725.1. Taxonomy (GTDB): domain Bacteria; phylum Pseudomonadota; class Gammaproteobacteria; order Nevskiales; family Nevskiaceae; genus Nevskia. The sequence goes on from CAYWPB010000013.1 coordinate 19,389, forward strand.
GCTGCTGCGGCGGAAGTGACGGGCCCGGCTGAAGCCGGACGTTGCGCCACCCTGCGCTATGACAGGCCGCCGCCCGCGGCCTCTGCTCCATCGCCAATGCTGAAGCGCAGCGTATAGCGCTCTTCCGGATCGTCACCGAACGGCCGCCCCAGGCACAGCATGCCGCTGCGCGGCAATGTCGCCTGCTTGCAGTTCGGCAGGCGCCGCTCCTCACCGCTCCTGCCGTCGCGCAGCCAGGTGCCGTTGCGGCTGATGTCCTGCACGAACCAGCTGCCGGCGCTGTACTCGAACAGCAGATGGGTCGACGACACCCGCGGCTCCGGATCGGGCACGCGCAGCCCGCACTCGCGGCCGCGCCCGACCAGGCAGTTGCGCTCGTCTGCCCGCACCTGCAGCTCCTCGGCGCCGTGGCGCAGCCGCAGCGACGGGGCAGGGCTTCGCTCCTCGTCCTTGCTGCTGAAGACGGTGGCGGTGGTGGTGGCCGCGTCCTGCCAGTCCAGCGTCCAGATGCTGACCTGACCGATGCCCTTGAGGTCGCGCACGCCGTAGCGGCTGGTCAGCACGCGCAGCTCGACCGGCAGCGCCTGCACCGAGTCCTCGGCCAGGAAGATGCGGCCGGGAGCGCCCTCGGTCAGCTTGTGCAGGCGCGCGGCGAAGTTCACGGTCAGCCCCAAGGCATCCGGGTGCCCCATGGTCTGACGGAACTCGACCTCGCCGGCGTGGAAGCCGGCATAAAGCTGCAGGCCGGCCTCGCTCGACAGGCGCTGCGCGGCGATCGCCACCTCGGCGGCGCTGGCCACCGGCTCCTGCTCGAAGATCGCCATCACGTCGTCGCCGTAGGACTTGATGAACTCGCCGCCGTGCTGGCGCGCCGTCGCGATGATCGCTTCCAGCAGGCTGCGGATGCGGCGGCCCGCCGCCGCGTCGCCGAGCTGCGAGCGCAACCCCACCGTGCCGGCGATGTCGACGATCAGCACGCCGCAGCTGCGCACCTGCGACGGCGTGTGCAGCGCGAATTCCGGGGCCAGCATGATCGTCGACTTTGGCCGCTCCACCTCAACCGGCGCCAGCAGCCGGTAGCCGTAGCCGTGCACTGTCTTGATGATGTTGTGGTCGGCATCGCCCAGGGTGTCGCGCAGGCGGCTGATGACTTTCTTGATCACGCTCTCGCTGAGGATGCGCCCCGGCCACACCGCCTCCTGCAGCTGGTCGTGGCTCACCACCTCGCCGGCGTGCACCAGCAGATGGCGCAGCACTTCGAGCGGCTTGCGCTCCAGCTCCACCACCTGCCCGCCCACGCTCAGTTCCAGCGTGCGCTCGTCGAGCTGCGCGTCGGCGAATTTCCAACACGGAGTGCCCTTCTCGTGTGGCACGTTTTCCACCTCTGCTGATCCCTGGCAGAGGTAGTCTATGCAGAGCCCGTGCCGCCGTCGCGGCGCAAGCGTACGGAAGCGCACCCAAGGGCGCCCCCTAAACAGGGGGTGTGGCTGCTTCATGAGGTGCGCGCCGCAGGTATTGCTGCGTGCGACTCGGTTCAGCCGGCGGGCCGCACCGTCTTGTGCAGGCGCAGTCCGGTCGCCGGGCGTTCGCTGCGGCGCCCGATCTTGCGCTGGTCGGCGGCGATCAGCCACAGCAGCCCGACGCTGCAGCACAGGATCAGCAACACCACCGGCGCCCAGGCCAGCACCGACAGCTCCGAGGGAATCATCCCGGCCAGGCCGGTATCGACGGCCGCCGTCATCCCGTCCGCGGCGGCAGGACCCGCCGCCGCGCCCGACGCCAAAGCCACCAGTGCCGAAATCCTGCTGCGCTTGAACATGTCCGCTCTCCCTGAAGCCTTGCCTCGTCGATGCCCGTGCGTCGCTGCGTCACGGTGCCGGACCACGGATGCAGCTTAGGGAGTTGAGGCCGGCAAGGCTTTACGGAAAGGTGAAAAAAGTGTGAGTTTTTCGTGAATCTGGCGGAAGGAGACCGTGAACTGTGCGCCGGCTCACAGTCTTCGCCACCACCCCGCACAATCTCAGGCCGCAATCATCTTCGGCATCATCCCCTCATCCGCCAGCCGCTCAGCGCACAGCGGCCGGCGCTCGGCGATCCAGGTCTTGGCCAGTGCGAACTCGGCGGGGCGGTTGATGGCGTCGACCGCGAGCAGGCGCTCGCCCTGCAGGTAGAACACGGCGAAGGAGCGCTGCGCCGGCTGGCCGCGCAGCACCTGGCGATCATGGCCCTGCTGCAGGCCGGCGGTCTGCAGCTTCACCTCATATTGATCGGACCAGAACCAGGGCACCGCCGCGGCAGGGCGCGGCTTGCCGCAGATGGCGGCGGCGACGGCGCGGCCTTGCTCGATGGCATTGGGCACCGACTCCAGGCGGATGCGCCCGCCGTAAAGCGGGCTGGGCTGCTCGGTGCAGTCGCCCGCGGCGTAGATGCCCGGAATGGAAGTGCGGCCGCACTCGTCGACGGCGATGCCGTTGCCGCAGTCGAGCCCGGCGCCAACGGCCAGGCGCATCTCCGGCACGGCGCCGACGCCGGCGATCACCAGGTCCGCCTCGAGGCGCTCGCCTTCGCGCGTTACCACGCAGGGCCGTGTCGCCGCGCCCTCGATGCGGGCGACCCCGGCGCCGCAGCGCAGGTCCACGCCATGCGCGCGATGCAGCCCGCGGTAGAACTCGCCCACCGCCGCGCCGGCGACGCGCCCCAGCAACTGCGGCGCGGCTTCGAGCAGGCAGACTTCCATACCCAGGCCGCGCGCGGTGGCGGCAAGCTCCAGGCCGATGTAGCCGCCACCCACCAGCACCAGCCGCGCGCCGGGCCGGCAGTGCTGGCGCAGCACGCGGGCCTCGGCCAGGCTGCGCAGAGCCAGCAGCCGCGGATGGTCGGCACCCGGAATGTCGAGCCGCCGCGCCCGGCTGCCGGTGGCGAGCACCAGCGCGTGATAGCTCAGCATCTCGCCGCTCTCCAGCAGCACCGCGCGCTCCTGCGGGCGGATGGCTTTCGCGGCCACGCCAAGGCGCAATTCCACTTCGGCGCGCTGGTAGAACTCCGCATTGCGGATCTGCAGCCGCTCTTCCGGCAGCGCGCCGGCGAAGAAGGCCTTGGACAGCGGCGGCCGCTGGTACGGCAGCGCTGCCTCGGCGCTGACCAGCGTGATGCGTCCGGCGTAGCCTTCCTGGCGCAGGCTCACCACCACCTGCGCCGCGGCCTGGCCACCGCCGACGATGAGCACGGAGCGCGGCGTCGCGGTTTCGGTTTGCGTGGACATGATTGCTCTCTGGTCGGCGTGGATCGCGCTTACTGCAACGCCGCGAAGTCCGGCTTCTCGCGCACCGCGCACTGCGGGCACTGCCAGCTCAGCGGCAGCGCATCCCAGCGGGTGCCGGCGGCATAGCCCTCGTGCGGGCAGCCCAGCGCTTCGTCATAGACGTAGCTGCAGTTCGGGCACTGGTGGCGGCTGGCCTTGGACACCGCGGCCACCGTCTCGCCGCCGGCCGCGACCACCGCGCCCTCGTCCGCCACCTGGTATTTCGCGAACAGCCGGCCGCGCGCCGCCGGTAGGACGTTGGCCTTGCGCAGGTCGCCGCCGTGGTGGCGCACCACCAGCGGATCCATCAGCTTGAACCACAAGGTCGGGAAGTAGGCGATCAGGATCATGCCGGCGTAGCCGGAAGGCAGCTGCGGGCTGTCCTCGAAGTGGCGCAGGGCCTGGTAGCGGCGCGTCGGGTTGGCGTGATGATCGGAGTGGCGCTGCAGCTGGTACAGCAGCAGGTTGGTGACGACATGGTTGCTGTTCCAGGAATGGCGCGGCTGGCAGCGCTCGACGCGGCCCTTGGCGTCCTTCAGGCGCAGCAGGCCGTAGTGCTCCAGGTAGTTCACCACCTCCAGCAGGCAGAAGCCGTACACCGCCTGCGCCGCCAGGAACAGCAGCGCCCACGGCCCCAGCCACAGGGTCAGCGCCGCGAACAGCACCACCGTCATCGCCCAGGCCTGCAGGTTCTCGTTGTCCAGCGACCACACCGGCTTGTCGAGCCGGGCCAGGCGCTCGCGCTCGATGTTCCAGGCGGACTTGGCGCTGCCGATCACGCTGCGCGGCAGGAAGGCCCAGAAGGTCTCGCCCATCTTCGAGCTGGCCGGGTCCTCCGGCGTCGCCACGTTCTTGTGGTGACCCTTGTTGTGCTCGATGAAGAAATGGCCGTAGGCCACCGGCGCCAGCGTGATCTTGGCCAGCCAGCGCTCCAGCGCATTGGTCTTGTGGCCCAGCTCGTGCGCGGTGTTGATGCCGACGCCGTTGATCATGCCGACGGTGATCATCAGCCCGAGCAGTTCCACGCCGGACAGCTGGCCGTGCACCGCGAACCAGGCGCCGAGCCCGGTCAGCAGGTACTGGGTGGGGATGTAGAGGTAGACGATGCGGCGGTACCAGAAGTCCTGGTCCAGCCCCGCCACCGCCGACTCCGGCGCGTTGACGCGGTCCTCGCCGATGAACCAGTCGAGCAGCGGCACCAGGCCGTAGAACACCGCCGGCACCAGCCACAGCAGCGCGCCAGGGCCGCCGGCCATGGCGCCGAGCACCGCGCCCAGCGCCAGCAGCGGCAGCGCCGGGCTGAGCAGCCACCAGTAACGCTTGCCGTCCGTCCAGTTGCCCTGTGCCGCCTGCATCGCCTCGATCGCACTCATGACGCACCTCCTCGTTGGGTGAGCACAGAGTGCGGCGGCGGCTTGTTGCTTGTCGGTTATTTTGCGCCAAGTATCGGTTATAATGCGCCAGCAGCCGTCATCGAGCCGCCCATGTCCGCTCCCGCAGCCACTCGTTCCGACGTCCAGGTCCCAGCCCGCTACTACGCCCGCCTGGCCGAGGTGCTGGCGCAGGACGGCATCGACCTGGCGCCGCTGCTGCGCGCGCTGCGTCTGTCGCCGCGGCTGCTGGCCGAGCCGGACGCGACCCTGCCCTTCTCCAGGGTGGACCAGCTGACGCAGCGCGCCGCCGCACTCAGCGGCCGCAGCGATCTCGCCTTCGAAGTCGGCAAGCAGCTCAGCGCCACCTCGCACAGCTTCGTCGGCTTCGGCATGCTCAACAGCGCCGATCTCGACCAGGCCCTGCGCTTCGAGGCGCGCTATTTCGGCCTGGTGATGCCGAGCTTCCGCATGCGCTACAGCAGCGGCGCGGAGCACGCCGAGCTGCTGTTCACGCCGGCGGTGGCGATGAGCCCGCTGTGCCTGAACTTCCACCTGGAGGCGATCGGCATCGCCGCCCTGCGCGAAGTCGCCGATCTGGTCAACGGCCGTCGCCCGCCCTGCCGCCTCGACCTCTCCATCCCGGAGCCCGCGCACCTGAAGCGTTACCGCGAGCTGCGCGACGTGCGCGTGCAGTTCGAGGTCGGCAATCTGCCGCTGGTGCGCCTGCGCCTGCTCGACGACCCTCGCCGCCATCCCCTGGCGATGGCCGACAGCCACGCCCGCCGCGCCGCCGAGGAGCGTTGCCGCGCCCAGGTGCAACAGGCGGTGCGCGTACGCGGCTTCGCCGACTGGGTGGCGATGACCCTGCGCGAAACCGGCGAAGGCCTGCCCGATCTCGACGAGCTCGCCGCCACCCTGAGCCTGTCGAAGCGCACCCTCAACCGCTACCTGGAACGCGAAGGCACCAGCTTCCGCGCACTCTCCGGCCGCATCCAGCACGAGCTGGCCTGCCAGCGCCTGGCGCGCGGCGACCTGAGCGTCACCCAGGTCGCCTACTCCCTCGGCTTCACCGACTCCGCCAATTTCGCCCGTGCCTTCCGCGCGCGCGCGGGATACAGCCCGGGGGAGCACCCGCGGCGGGAACTTCCCGGCCGGAAGACACCCTAATCAAGCGGCGCGCATCCGCGCCGCGAAAAAGGACGTTCGCATGTCGAAGGCCAAGGCCTTGTTTTGTCTGCTGCTGTTGCTTCAAGGCTGCGCCAGCCATACCTATGTTGACGCCAAGTCCCAGACCCAGTTCACCTACGACATGTGGCTGCCGGCCCACAGCAAGGACGAACTCTGGAAAGGCGCGCGCGACTACTTCGCCTCCGCCTACCGCAGCGACGAAATGGCCTTCGACGCGCTCAATCCCGAGAGCGGCAGCATCACCGGCATCGGCGCCCTGCCCTGGCACCTGCCCAACGGCGAGCAGTGCCGAGTGGGCTACCAGCTCCAGTTCACCGCGATGGACGACCGCTCCAGGCTGCGCCTCATCGCCAACCTGGAGCAGATCTCCGGCGGCGACGACTGCGACCGCTGGCAGCGCATCAGCCCCGCCGGCTACGCGGAAGTGAGGGCCGCGTTCACCGGCACCGCCACGGCCTTGCAGACGCAGATCGGCGGCCCCGCCCGGGCCGCCCCCGAGTACACGCTGCCGCGACGCAGCAGCGGGCCGGTGACGATCAACCCCAACGCAACGGCCATCGGGACCAAGCCGTAGCAGCGCCGTCGCGCCGTCGCGCCGGCAGCGCCTTGCCGCCGCCGGCTCGACTCGCTGCACACAGATCCACGCTGGCTGCCGTTCCTGCGCCGGATCGGCTATGCCCCGGAGCAGCTGGCGAAAGTCGAGCTCAAGGTAACGCTGTCCACGGACGGTCAGCCGCAAAACGGGACCGCCGCGGCGCACTGATCGATCCGGGCGCGCAATTCATACACGTCGCACTGCGGGCGCAGGCAATCCGGTATCCCGGCGCGGCCGGGCGCCGCTCAATCGACGATGAACAGCCTCGCACCACCCGCGGTGGCCGAGCGGTGCGGCTCGGCCTCGTCCGCCACCTGGTAGCTCATGCCGGGCCTGAGCACAAACACGCGGCCGTCCTTGAGCGTGGTCTCCAGCTCGCCGGCCAGGCACAACAGCACATGGCCCTTGCTGCACCAGTGGTCCGCCACGTAGCCCGGCGAATACTCCACCATGCGCACGCGAATCGCGCCGGCCATCACGGTGCGCCAGCGCGCCTGGCCCTGCTCGCCCTGATGAACCGTCTCCGGCACGGCCGACCAGTCGGTGACGTGAAACGGGATGTCGGCGATTTTCATGAACGGCCCGGCGGCGTGGTCGAAAGTGACGGACAGCCTACAGACAATTCAGGTTCGCGTAGCGGGGGCGACCGCAGTGGCTACAGTTGATCGATGTACTCGATGTAACCCGTGCCCCGGATGGGCTTTTTCCTGAAGTGGCCTTCGTAGCCGTAGCTGCCGCAGTAGCCGGCGCCGAGGCCGTACTTGAAATCGCCGTTGGCAAGGCCGCGCACCGCGATCAGCTCCTCGCCCTGCTCGTCCTCCACCCGCCACGAGAATTTCCGCGGCAGGCGCATGGTGGTTCCTTCCGGGGTCACGACCGGGTCGGCCTCGTGCTCCTGCACGGTAAAGTCGAAACCGCAGGAGTAGATGCCGCCGTGGTCGTCGAGCGAGCGGACGTAGACCCGGCGCTGCACCGGCAGGCCGAACGGGCCGAGCACCTGCACGAACAGCACCTGGGTGTTCGCATCGATGTTGAGGATCTGGTACGAGAAGAACCGGAACGGCAGGTTGAGATCGACCGCACGCGCATACTCATAGGTGCATAGCCCTTGCACCTGGGTGTGGATCCCGCCCTGCTCGATGTGGCCCTCGTATTCGCACAGGATCGACCAGTGGTCGTAGAGGCCGCCGATCAGGCGGGCGAAGTGGGCGATCTTGTCGGTCGCGCGCAGTTCGAGTGCAAGGTTGAAGGCCTGTCCTTCACGACGCACGGAAAAGCGCGGATAACGCCCTTCGATCAGCAGGTCGTCGCCGAAGCGCAGGCGGCTGCCGTCCGCTGCGAGCTGGCAGTCGCGGCGGATGCTGTAACCGCGGAACTGCTCGGGAGTGCCGGTGGCGGTGCCGATCAGCAGGTTGACGGTATCGCGCGCGGTGGTGGTGATGAGGTGGGAGTTGCGGAACAGTCTGGCTTTCGGCTGACCGACGATCAGGATGACGTTGAGAAAGCGATAGGGCGCCGGAAGGTTCGGCAACATCAGCCCGTAGTGGACCATGCCGTAGCGGCCATGCGGCGGCTCGGCCGTGATGCGGGGATCGACCGGCTCACCGTTGATCGCGTGGGAGCGGTCCAGGAGGTTCATCCCGGCTTCGGGCAGATTCAGGCTCATCATGGTTTCGCTTTGGCGGGCTTCGCGGGCAGGGGAATCGTTACATCGTACGATGTAAGGTTTCGACGAGACTCCCAATGGCCGCGGCGCCCCGCGGAATTGTCCGGCCGGCAGCGCTAGCCCGCGCAGGCGTGCCGAACGCGGATGCATTCCGCCAGGGTCGCGGCCCAGGCGGCGTACACGTCGCCCCCCGGATGAAACCCGTCGCTAGCCGCGCTAAGCCCGGTCAGCACCGGCCGCGCCACCTCGCACAGGGCGCTGCCGCGGACGTGCCGCTCCAGCTCCTGGTTGAAATGCAGGGCGCGGCTGCCCAGGTACCAGCGCAGCGGCCGCGGCAGCGCCGGGAAGTGGTGCATCGGCGGCAGCAGCGAGAACAGCACGTGCCGCACCTGGAAGCGGGACGCCAGCAGTTCGGACAGCTGGCGCAGCCTGGAGATCCAGCGCCGGGCGCTGATCCCCGCGGTGACGTCGTTGACGCCCAGCGAGATCACCGCGACGTCGAACGGCTGCTCCGGGATATTCCGCAGATGCTCGATCGCCTGCGCCGTGGTGTAGCCGGACTGTGCCTCCAGCCGCCACGACAATAGAAAGCCCTCCTCTAGCCGCCGGCTCAGCTGGCCGGACAGCGCCTGGTGCTGGAACGATACGCCGACGCCGGCGGCGGCCGAGTCGCCGGCGATCAGAAGGCGCAGCGGCCGGCCATTGCCGCCGCTTCCGGCACGCGCGCCTGCGGGCTCGGGCAGGCGCTCGATGGTGTGCCGGACGTAGCGGCCCTGGGCAAGCAGCAGTGGCGCCAGGCTTGCCAGCAGCCAGGGATGGTGATGCCGCAGAACGGCCCAGGGTCTGATCGAACTCGCGCGCATGTGCAATGCGCTCAGGCGCGGCGCGCCTTCTTCGGCGGCGCCACCTGACGCGGCCGCTTCAGCTCGCCGATCGTGGCCAGCGCTTCCTCGCACCAGGCGATGGTGCTGTGCTCGAACAGGATGCCCATGCGCAAACCTAGGTAGAGGCCGCGCCGGCGCGCGCTGAGGCGCTCCGGCTCCGGATAGTGCCCGGCCATCACCGCCTCGTACTCGACCAGGCGGTTGCGGTGAAACTCCAGGCGGCGCTCGATCTCGGCCAGCACCGCGTCGGTGTTGACCGAGCCGAGCGCGAACAGCTTGACCAGCAGCTCTTCCTTGACGCTGGGCGGTTCGGTGCGCTCCTCGACCCAGCCGTCCAGCACCTCGCGGCCGAGCGGCGTGATCGCGTAGACAATGCGGTTGGGCCGCGACTCCTGCTCCACCTTCTCGCCGCGGACGCTGCCGGCCTCGGCCAGCTTGTGCAGCTCCAGGTAGATCTGCTGGTGGCTCGCCTTCCAGAAGTAGCCGACGGTCTGGTCGAAGCGCTTGGCCAGGTCGTAGCCCGACTGCGGGCGGTCGAGCAGCGAAACCAGGATCGCGTGCGACAGCGCCACGCCGGGCTCAGGCCGCCCTGGCCAGCATGCGCTCCTGCGCCGCGCGGTACTCGCGCTCCAGGCGCGCCACCAGGTTCGCCACGCCCGGCACCTCCTTCACTGCGCCGATGCCCTGGCCGCAGCCCCAGATGTCCTTCCCGGCCTTGGCCTCGGTGTTGCCGCCGGAGCCGAAGTCCCTCTTCCCCGGCTCGGACTTCGGCAGGTTCCCCCGATCGAGG
>CAYWPB010000013.1:29195-29712 GCA_964458725.1 uncultured Nevskia sp.
CCAGGTCGTAGCCCGACTGCGGCCGGTCCAGCAGCGACACCAGAATCGCGTGGGCGAGCGCCATCGGTCGCCGTTAGGCCGCCAGCGCCAGCAGGCGCCGCTGCGCTTCGCGGTACTCGCGCTCCAGGCGGGCGACCAACTCCGCCGTCGACTGCACTTCCTTGATCGCGCCGATGCCCTGGCCGCAGCCCCAGATGTCCTTCCAGGCCTTGGCGTCGGTGTTGCCGCCGGAGCCGAAGTCCATCTTGCTCGGATCGGACTGCGGCAGGTTCTCCGGATCGAGGCCGGCCTGGACGATCGACGGACGCAGGTAATTGCCGTGCACGCCGGTGAACAGGTTGGAGTAGAGGATGTCGTCGGCGTTGCTGTCGACGATGCACTGCTTGTAGCGCGTGTCGGCGTTGGCCTCCTCGGTGGCGATGAAGGCCGAGCCGATGTAGGCCAGGTCCGCGCCCATCGCCTGCGCCGCCAGGACCGCGTCGCCGGTGGCGATCGAGCCGGACAGCAGCAGCGGGCC
>CAYWPB010000014.1:0-29298 GCA_964458725.1 uncultured Nevskia sp.
TGCGCGAGGCCCTGCGCGGCGTGGCCGACATGGAGCGGATCCTGGCGCGCGTGGCGCTGCGCTCGGCGCGGCCGCGCGACCTCACCGGCCTGGCGCAAAGCCTCGCCGGCCTGCCGGCGGTGAAAGCCACGGTGGAAGCGCTGGAGGCGCCGCTGCTGCGTCAGCTGCTCGGCCAGCTGGGCGACCACGCCGCGCTGTCCGCCCACCTCGAGCAGGCGCTGGCGGCGGAGCCGCCGCTGACAGTGAAGGATGGAGGCGTGTTCCGCCGCGGCTTCGACCCCACCCTGGACGAGCTGCGCGGCCTGTCGGAGAACGCCGACGCCTTCCTGGTGGACCTGGAAACGCGGGAGCGGGCGCGCAGCGGCATCGAGACATTGAAGCTCGGCTACAACCGCGTGCACGGCTACTACATCGAGGTTGGCAAGACCCACGCCGCGAAGATTCCGCTGGACTACACCCGGCGCCAGACCCTGACCAACGCCGAGCGCTACATCACCGAAGAGCTGAAGCGCTTCGAGGAAAAGGTGCTGACCGCGCGCGAGCGCGCCCTGGCACGCGAGAAGCAGCTTTACGACGAGCTGCTCGACCGCCTGACCGCGGAGCTGCGCCCCCTGCAGGACTGCGCCGCCGCACTGGCCGAGCTGGACGCCCTGGCCTGCTTCGCCGAGCGCGCGGAAGGTTTACGCTGGAACCGGCCGGTGCTGGACGAGACCCCGGGCGTGCGGATCACGGCCGGGCGCCACCCGGTGGTGGAACAGACCCTCGCCACGCCGTTCGTGCCCAAAGACCTGGAGCTGGAGGAGCGCACGGGCCTGCTGGTGATCACCGGCCCCAACATGGGAGGCAAGTCGACCTACATGCGCCAGACGGCGCTGATCGTGCTGCTAGCCCATGCCGGCAGCTTCGTGCCGGCGGAAGCCGCGCGCATCGGCCCGGTCGACCGCATCTTCACCCGTATCGGCGCCGCCGACGACCTGGCGCGGGCGCAGTCGACCTTCATGGTCGAGATGAGCGAGACCGCCAACATCCTGCACAACGCCACGGCGCAGTCGCTGGTGCTGATGGACGAGATCGGCCGCGGCACTTCCACCTACGATGGCCTGGCCCTGGCCCGGGCCTGCGCCGAGCACCTGGCGGCGCGGGTGGGTGCCTGGACCCTGTTCGCCACCCACTACTTCGAGCTGACCGCGCTGGCCGCCGAGATTGCGGGCATCGCCAACGTCCACCTCGACGCGGCCGAGTACGGCACCGGCGGCGCCGAGCAGCTGGTGTTCCTGCACCAGGTGCGCCCGGGCCCGGCCAACCGCAGCTACGGCCTGCAGGTGGCGGCCCTGGCCGGCGTGCCGGCGGCGGTAACCGCCCGGGCCCGGGCAGTACTGGCCGAGCTGGAACGCGGCGCCCGCGCCGAGTCACGGCCGGCGGCGGCCATGCCGGCGCAACCGGAACTGCCGCTGTTCACCCCGGCGCCCGCCCCGGTACTGGCCCTGCTGGAAGGCCTGAATCCCGACGCCCTGTCGCCGCGCGAAGCCTTGGATTTCCTCTACCTGGTGAAAAAAACCCTGGACGGATGACACCCCCTGTATCGGGGGGGCTGGCGCAACTGGGTTCCGCTTACCGTATCTCTCTGCGGGACCTCTAAACCAACCCCTGGGGAGATGCCATGAACAAGCTGCTGCTGCTCGGCGCCAGCGCCGCCCTCGTACTGCCGTTGGCCGTTTCGGCCGCCGGCCATCGCAAGGCGGGCCTGTGGGAAAACACGATGACGATGAAATACACCAAGGGCGGCCCACAGATTCCGCCCGAGCAGCTGGCCCAGATGCAGAAGATGGGCATCAAGATGCCCTTCATGGGCGGCGAGCCGACCACCATCCAGAGCTGCGTCACCCCCGAGCAGGCGGCGGCCGACTTCAAGCCCGAGAGCGGCCGCGGCGACTGCACCATGGAAAACCAGAAATGGTCCGGCGACACCTTCTCCGGCGATATGGTCTGCCATACCCGCGAAGGCGACATGCACGGCCATTTCACCGGCACCGCCAGCGGCGACACCGCCTTCACCGGCACCTCCACCGTGGAAGGCAGCAACCCGCACATGGGCGGCGACTTCGTGATGGAAGAGCACTTCACCAGCAAGTGGCTGAGCGCGGACTGCGGCTCAGTCAAGCCGTATACGCCGCCCAAGCACTAAGCGGATTGCCTGTCGGCCTGCAGGCCGACCTACAAAAAAAAAACGGCAGGCCCTTTGAGGCCTGCCGCTTTTTCGCTTGTTTCAACAGTCCCGACAGGAATGTCGGGGAGCTTGGACAGGATGTCTACTGTCCCGGCACAAACTGGTCCATGACGGCCTTCTGCAGCAGGTCGGGCGGCAGCAGGCCCTGGGCAAGCACGAAGTCGTGGAAGCGCTGCTTGTCGAACTTCGCGCCCAGCACCAGCTCGGCGCGCTGACGCGTCTCCATCATCGCCTGGTAGCCGACGAAGTAGGACGTCGCCTGCCCCGGCGCCCGGAAGGTGTAGCGGTCGGTCTCTTCCTTGGCCAGGCCCTCGGACAGGCAGACCTGGTCCATCAGGAACTGCTTGACCTGCTCAGGCTTGATCAGGCCCAGGTTGACCATCGGGTCGAGGAAGGCGCGCGCCGCGCGCATCATGCGGTGCTGCAGGCCGATGAGCTGGCCGTCGAGGGGGAAGTAGGGCTTCAGCTCGGCCTCGGAATACAGCGCCCAGCCCTCGACGTTGACGCTGTTGAAGGCGAACACGGCGCGGGCGATCGACACGCCGTGGTCCATCATCGCCGAGAACTGCAGCTCGTGGCCCATGCGCGCCTCGTGCGCGGTCAGGGTCCAGCCGGCGGCGTCGAAAGTGAAGTCGTCGGTCTTCAGGTCCTTCTCGCCGGCCTTGCCGGGGGTCTTCAACGGCAGCACGAACTCGCCGTATTCGCCGGTGTTGCCGATCAGCCGCGGCGGGCTCATGTGCGGCGCCGGCAGCTGCGCCGTCTCGGCCTCGCTAGCCAGGCGGATCACCGCCTTGCGCTCCGGCACGGTGATCTCGTGCTCGCGGCGCAGGATGCCCTCGATCGTCGCCAGGCGCTTCTGGTAAAACGGCAGGATCGCCTTGCCCACCAGCTGCTGCTTCTTCAGCTCGCGGATCACGTCGCGGTAGTCGCCTGACTTGTAGCCCTTCTGCTTGGCCACCAGCGGCGCCAGCGCGCGCATCTCGTTGCGGATCTCGGCGAAGGACAGCAGGGCGCGCCGGATCAGCTCGTCCGGCGGCACGGTGTTGCCGAACTGCTTGAGGTTGTCGGCGTAGATCGCCGGCGGCAGGCGGTTGTCGGCGCGGCTGCGCGGCAGGATTTCCTTGCCGGTCCAGTCGTCGTAAGCCTTGACCTGGGCGGTGAGGGTGTTCAGCGCGTCCTCGTAGCCGGTAAGGCCGGCCTTCTTGAACAGCTCCGGCAGGCCGGCCATCAGCTGCGGCGAATCGGCGAGGTCCTGCTCGACCTGGGCCTTGTACGGGCCGGTGAGGCTCTTGTCGTCGAAGCGCTCGGTGATGCGGGCCTTGGCCAGGTCGGTCACCGCCGTGGAGCCAGGCTCCAGGCCGGCGTAGCGGCGCAGGCGCAGCAGGGCCAGGGCCTGGCGATCCTTGGAGACGCGCGGATCGAGCAGGTCGTGCAGGCCGGCGAAGACCACCTGGGACACCGAGAAATACGGCAGCATCAGGTCGTATTGCAGCTTGTTGCTGTCGATCTGCTGCTGGCCGGCCTTGATCATGATCTCAAGGTCCTGCTTGAACGAGGGATCGGCCGCCGCGGGCAACTGCGCCTTGAGGCCGTCCACCGCCTTCTGCAGGGCTTCCTGGCCGCGCTCGTAGGTCTTCGGCTGCAGGTCGATGACCTTGTCGTCGTAGCCTTCGACGCCCAGCTGGGTGGCGTTTTCCGGATTGAACTCGGCCAGCGCGATCAGCAGCGGCTGCGCGGCCTTGTTGCTGTCCTGCACCCAGGCCGGCACCGCCGGCGTCCCGGCCGCGGTGGTCGTGGCGGCGCAGGCCATGGCGGCGCCCGCGACGGCCCCCAGTAGCAGCCGGCTCAGCTTCGCTTTCGATGACATGAAGGAACTCCCCTTTTGAACCGAATAAAGGCTTGGATGCGCCGCAGCGGGTTTTGGGTTTGCAGCCTCAATATTCCCGCAGCAGCCGGCGCGAAATCTCCAGGTCGGCCGCCGCCTTGTCCTTCATTTCCTTGGCCAGCATCTGCTCCAGCTTGCCGCCGATCAGCGGCACCGTGCAGCTCAGGGTCCAGTCGAGCACGTTGGCGCAGCCGCCCGGTTCCTCCACCACCCGCATTTCCGCGGTCATCTTGATCGGCGTGTTGCGGATCTCGATCCGCAGCTGGCCGGTGGCCTTCTCCAGATCCCACACGTCCTCCTGGGTCAGGTGCACCGCTTCGCCGATGATCTTCTTGGCGAACGACGGCACCTCGGCGTCCGGCTTGCGGCTGTAGCTGCACTTGATGCGGAAGCGCGTGGCCGAAAGCTCGTGCTCCAGCACCTTGATGTCCCAGCCGCCGCTGGCGGCGTACTTCTTCTCGAAGTAGGCGCGGTCGCTGAACATGCGCAGCACTTTTTCCTTCGGCTGGTCGAAACTCTGGCGTTCTTCGTATTGGGTAGGCATTGCTTTGATGTCGTCGTCTGGATTGAAAGGGTGCCCCTCACCCCGCCAATCGCTCCGCGATTGGCCCTCCCCTCTCCCAGAGGGAGAGGGACAAAGGCCGGCGGCAAAGCCGCCGGTACATCCATGAAAAAAAGCCGCCGGGCCTGCGCCCGGCGGCTTGGATACCGCGATATCGCTTACTTGGTGGTCATCTTCTGCACCGACGCGGCGGTGAAGTAGTCGTCCGGCCAGCTCACGGTCAGGTCCACCGGCTTGTCCTCGTTGAAGGCCGCGGTGATGAAGTAACGGCCGGAGAAGAAGTCGTAGATGATCTCCGGCACGGTCGAGGCGGCCTGGATGTTCGGCGCGGTGATCAGGTGGCCTTCCTGGAACTTGTACAGCTGGTCCTTGTTGTCGTAGTCGTCGACAGCCTCGATGTTCCAGGCGTCCTCATCCACGTAGAAGCGGCGGGTCTTGAAGGTGTGGTTGGTGCCCGGCTTGAGCGTCGCCTCGACCACCCAGTAGCGGTGCAGCTCGTAGCGCGGCAGATCCTGGTTCAGGTGCTTCGGACGGATGATGTCCTTGTACTTGACGGTGTTGCCGGCGATCTTGTCGGAGTTGTACGGCAGGTAGAACTCCTTCTTGCCGACCAGCTTCCAGTTATAGCGGTCCAAGGCGCCGTTGAACATGTCGACCTGGTCGTAGAACTGGTTGCCGTCGGTGCCTTCGTACGGGTTGTCGTACTGCACCGTCGGCGCGCGGCGGATGCGCTTCAGACCCGGGCTGTAGAGCCAGGCGGCACGGCCGTTGTCGCCGGTGCCGGACTTCTCGTGTACCAGGATGAAGGTGCCGGCCAGACGCGGCGGCGACAGGGTCTGCGACAGGTACTTGAGGAACTCGCCCTGGCCGATCTTCATCGGCACCGGGTTCTTCTGGTTGGCGTAGGAGAACTTCACCTGCTCCAGGATCTTGGTCTGCTGGAAGTCGCCGGAGGGCTGCACGATGAACTGGTTGTTGTAGCGCTGGGCGGCGTCACCGCGCCATTTCAGGCGGTGGTTCCAGATCACCTCGGCGCCCGACTTCGGGATCGGGAACGGGAAGCCCAGGGTGCAGTTGTCCGGCTCGTCCGTGCCCTGCAGCTTGCAGGCGCCGGCGTTGGTGGCGGTGGCCTTGTAGATGAAGTCCGGGAACGCGACCGTGCGGTGCGTCGGGTAGACGTTCATCTTGTAGTCGGCGTAGCGCTTGAGCAGCTCCTTGTGGCCTTCGGTGAGCTTGTCGGCGTACTTGGCGTAGTTGTCGTGGGTGATGGTGAACACCGGCTTGTCACCGTCGATCTGCTCGTCGTGCGGGAACTCGCCGGAAAGCGGGCCGCTCTTGGGACGGCCGCCGGTCCAGGCCGGGATCGAACCGTCGGCGCTGGCGGCTTTCTCAGCGCCAACCGGTGTCAGGGTCTTGCCGAGGTCGGCCGCGTCGGCAGCCATGGCATGCGGGGCGCTCAGGCCCAGCGCCAGGGCGCCCAGGAACAGGAGGTGTTTTTTCATATCCGAAGCTCTCCTCAACAGGGGGTTGTGACCGTGCGGCAGCGTACGGCCGGTTTATCTGCTCCGATGCTACAGAAAAAGTTTACTGCCGCCAATGACGGCCGCATCCCGGGCGATACCCGGCAGCATCGGCCGGATGGCGCGCCGGAGGCCGAATCCCGCCGCTCAGACGGACTTCTCCACACTCTCCAGCAGCCGCGCGCGCGCATTCAGTTCCACATCCAGCGTGGCCAGCATGATGAACACGCCGGCCAGTCGGCGGTGCAGGAAGACGATTTCGCGCGGCGGCACGCGGAAGTGCACCGACAGCGCGTTGCGCGCGGCGACGTTGGCGGCACGCATCGGCAGGTCGCTGGCGCCCCAGCGGTATTCGCCATGGCTGTTGCGCAGCTGCGGCGGGGTGCGGGGATCGTCCGCCGCGTTGAACGGCTCGACGATCAGCTGGCACATCTCGGCGAAGGCCTTCAGCACCGGCTGCGGGAAGCTGCCGTGCATCAGCCCGATTTCGGCGGCGCCGTTCAGGATTTCCATCTGGTCGGCGTGCATGGCGCCGCACACGATGCCGCGGTAGGCGTCGACGAAACGGCGCTCGAAGCGGCGCGTGGCGCCGAAGTCGAGCAGCACAATGCGGTCGGGCGCGCCACCCTCGCCGAGGCGGATGCGGTAGTTGCCGAAATGCGGATCGGTCTGTACCAGGCCCCAGTCGAAGAACTCGGTCAGGAACAAGTCGATAAAGGCGGCGCCGAGACGGTTGCGGCGCTCCTGCGGCAGCGCCCGCACCGCCGGATCGCGCGGCGAGATGCCTTCCTCGTAGCTGGTGGTCAGCACGTGGCCGCTGGAGTATTCGCGCAGCACTTTCGGCACGACGAAGCGGGGATCGTCGGCCAGGCGCCGCGCGAACTCCTCTGTGAAGCGCGCCTCGGCCTGGTAGTCCACCTCGCGGGACAGCATCTCACGCACCTCGGCGAACACCGGGCCAAGGTCCAGGCCCTTGGGTGACAGTCGCGTCATGAGCAGCAGCCGCGACAGGGTCTTGATGTCGCTGTCGATGGACTCGGCCACGCCCGGATACTGGATCTTCACCACCAGGGGCAGACCGTCGGACTCGCGCACGGCGCGGTGGGCCTGGCCGAGGGAGGCCGCCGCCAGGGGGTCGTGGTCGATGTCCAGCTCGGCCAGGCGCTGCCGGCCGATGCTCTTCTCCAGCATCGGCGCCACCACGTGCCAGGCCACCGGCGCGGTGTCGTCCTGCAGCTCGGACAGCACCTGCACCGCCTCCTCCGGCAGGAAATACTGGCCGTACAGCGACAGCATCTGGCCGGCCTTCATCACGCTGCCCTTGAGCCGGCCCAGCTCGTCGGCCAGCACCTGCGCCTGGCGCGAATAGAACTCGCGGTCGGCGCTGCCGCGCGCCACCTCGCCGCGGAAGATGTTGATCAGCGAGTGGGCCACGATCTTGGTACCCGCGCCCAGACCCAGCTTGGTCAGCGCCAGATTGCGCTCCAGCGGGCGGGTCTTGATCGAAGCCATGGTAGGCTTTTTGGGGTTGCCCGAATCCATTTAGTTCCCGCTTGTTCTGCCCGAGGGTGGTACCGCCATGCCGGCGCTGGCCGATATTGTATTGACTGCGCGCAACAAAGACCCGCTGGTGGCCGATTGCGTCCGCCTGGTGGAGGACCGGGTCGCCAGCCGCGGCGGCCTGCGCGGCATCGCCCTCAAGACCGGCCTGTCCATGCTCAAGGGTGCGCGGCCGGACATCCTGCCCCGTGCCATGCAGGCGCTGCTGCCCGATTTCGTCGGCGCGCTGGAGCCGCTGTACCAGGACTACCTGTCGGAAAAGGGCCGCGATTTCGCCGGCTACCTGGAGCGGCATCGCCAGCGCACCGTGGAAGCCCTGCTCGGCGCGACCGATGCCCGCGCCGCGCGTATCCACAACGGCGCGATCAAGGGCGTCTACGCGCGCCTGCGCGGCGGCGCCGAGCAGGAAGTGGATGCAGTGCTGCCGCAATTCGCGCAACTGCTGTCCGGGCGCCTGCAAACCGGCTGAAGCAGTACCGGCGCGGACCCGCGGGCGGTGATTTGCCGACCGCTCCGCGAACCCTGTCCCTGCGGCGCTTGACTCTCGATCTTGATGCGGCACTATGCGCCGGCACCGGGGAGGCGCCTGCGCGGCCCGCGTCCGGACCACCAAGACAGCTAGAGGGGGCTGCATCAATGCGGTTCAAGGGACTTCACCTGGGCGTCATCTTCGCCGCCGGCCTGGCAGCCGTGTCGGCGGCCCGCGCCGCCGACTTCAACATCCCGGTGCCCGGCAGCGAGGACGGCATCCATGGCGTGCTGAACACCACCGCCACCGCCGGTGTCGGCTTCCGCACCCAGGCGCAGAGCAGCAACCTGGTCGGCAAGGCCGACTTCAATCCCACCGTGTGCAGCACCGCGCCGGGCTCGGCCGGCACCATCGTCTACCAGGACTGCCAGGGCACCTTCCGCACCCAGGGCTATCCGGCGCAGCGCCTGTCCCAGGTGCCGGGCGCCTACTCGATGGCGCACGACGACGGCAACCTCAACTACAACAAGGGCAGCATCTTCCAGGCCCCGGTGAAGGTGACGCCGGACCTCACGCTGACCTGGAAGGATTTCGGCTTCTTCGGCCGGGTGCTGTACTTCTACGACTTCGTCAACAACGACTTCGACGAGCGCCATCCCGATATCGTCACGCCGCAGAACAAGAATTCGGTCGGCCGTGTCGGCTCGATGGTGCCGGGCCTGGCGGCGCTGCCGCTGACCTCGGCCCTGGGCGGCAACATCCCGTTGCTGTCACAGCGGCTCTACGGTGTCGGCGCCTATGAGCGCAGCAAGCGCACTGACCCGGCGGTGCTCAAGCAGGTCGGCACCAACCTGCAGTACCTCGACAGCTACGTCTACGGCAAGATCCCGATCCCCTTCACCGACGACAAGAAGCTGACGGTCAAGCTCGGCCGCCAGGTGATCAACTGGGGCGAGAGCACCACCCTGGTGTTCAACAGCCTGAACCAGGCCAACCCGATCAACGGCAACAACTTCTACCGCGTCGGCAACCAGCTGGAAGAAGACTTCACCCCGATCAACCAGGTGTTCCTCAGCTTCGAGCCCTTCGCCAACACCACCTTGGAAGGCTACTACCAGCTCGAATGGAAGCCGCTGGAGGCGCCCGCTCCCGGCAGTTATTTTTCTTCCAACGACCTCGGCACCTACAACGCCGGCAAGTTCGCCAATCTCAGCTTCGGCAGCATCGCCGACGACCCGGCCAACATCGGCGAGCCGGTGGACAGCCCGCTCGGCGGCATCACCTACCTGACCTCCTACGCCGGCCGCTCGCCGGACATGGATCCGCGCACCGTGGGCCAGTACGGCATCAAGCTCGACTACTACGCCGACGAGCTGAACAACGGCACCGACCTGGCGCTGTACTTCCAGCACTACCACTCGCGCCTGCCCTACGTCGGCTTCTTCGCGGTGCAGCCCAGCTGCGCGCGCCGCGAGGGCAACGCCAACCACAACGACGCCAACAACCTCGCCACCTTCATCGCCGACTGCCCCGGCATCCCGGCCCTCAACGGCCTGCTCACCAGCCGCCACGACGACGCCGTGCCGCTCAACACCGGCAAGGTGTTCCTCCAATATCCGGAGGACATCGACCTGCTCGGCGCCAGCTTCAGCACCACCTTCGGTAGCTACTCGGTGCAGGGCGAGGTCGCCTACCGCCCGAACCTGCCGATGCAGGTGTCGATCGCCGACCTGGAGTTCGCCGCCGCCGGCCCGGCCAACAACCGCTGCCACGAGCAGGCCCTGCACTGCGACGGCACCGGCCTGACCGGCTCGCTGCTCGGTCTGAACTTCGCCAACCAGGCGGACGGCGGCCTGCCGCTGCCCTACTCCGGCGGCCAGAGCGACTTCGTCGTCGATCAGAACGGCACCCTGGGCGGCTACAACGACACTTTCAACCTGTTCGGCCTCGGTGCCCTGCCCGGCTCGGCCCGTTCCTTCCCCAACTTCATCATCCCCTACCGCGGCGGCACCGTCGGCGAGAACGCGCCGACCGACCTGACCAAGCCGCTGAACCGCGCCAATCCCGGCTACATCCAGGGCTACGAGCGCTTCCAGCTGCTCAAGTTCGACGTCGGCGTGACCCGCGTGCTGGGCGCCTCGGACAACCCCTTCGGCGCCGACCAGCTGATCGTGCTCGGCGAGGTGGGCGCGGACTACATCCCCAACCTGCCCGCCCACGACGTGCTGCAGATCGATGGCCCGAACACACCGCTGTCCGCCACCGCCGGCGCCGACGGCACCGGCGCCGACCGCTCGCACCTGGCCTGCTCCAACATCCCGGACTGCTCCTACGGCGTCGACGGCCTGCGCTTCAACCCGCACCAGCAGCCGATCAACGATTTCGTGAAGTCCTTCGCCTGGGGCTATCGCGTGGTGGTGCTGGGCTCCTACGAGAACGTGCTGCCGAACATCGGCATCCACCCCACCCTGATCTTCTCGCAGGACGTGCAGGGCATTTCGCCCGGCCCGGCGTTCGAGTTCGTCGGCGGGCGCAAGGAGATCGACACGCTCTACGAGTTCCGCTACAAGGCGGCGCTGTCGTTCAACCTGGGCTACACCTGGTACTGGGGCGGTGGCGACCAGAACGTGCTGTCGGACCGCGATTTCGCGCAGGCCTTCGTCAAATACCAGTTCTGAAGCTCCGGTTCGCACCGGTCGAAAAGCCCCTCCGCGCGAGGGGCTTTTCCGTTGCGGGGCCGGCTATTGCTTCCAGCTCAGGCGGACGCCGGCGAAGGCGCTGCGTCCGGCGCCGGGCTGGTAGTAGAGGCCGTTGCCATCGTTGATGACCACCGCGCCGACGTAGTCCGTATCCAGCAGATTGTCGACGCGGGCGAACGCCTGCACCCGCCAGTGCGGCAGGTCCCAGATATAAGCGCCGTTGACGCCCAGCAGGCCGTAGGCCGGCGCGGCGGAGCCAGGAATGGAGGTATTCGGCACGGGGCCGTTGAGATCGTTGACCTGCACCGGACTGAGATAGATCGCTTCCAGCGCAGCATTCCAGCCAGTCGCGGCGCCCCAGCGCAAGGCGGTATAAGCCTGCGATTGGGGAATTGCGGGCAAGCGGTTGCCTGCCGGCACCGGAGAGGTGCCGCTGTTGGTGGCCGGACTGCAGGGCGTCGCGGTGCAGGTGCTGAACGGCTGACGGTAGGTCGCGTCGAGATAGGTGTAGGCCGCCTGCCAGCGCCAGCTGCCACCCAGCCAGGCGTCGTACTCCGCTTCGACACCTTGCCGGCGGGTGCGACCGACATTCTGATAGGTGGAGCGCCCGCCCTGCGAACTGGCCACGCCGATCTCGTTGCGGGTGATGGAGCGGAACAAGGCGAGGCGGAACTCGCCGGCCTCGCCCTGCTTCCACTTGGCGCCCAGCTCGCCGTTGCCGGTGCGCGCAGGCACCAGGGCGAAATTCAGGCCGGGCTGGCCATCAGGCCGGTAGGACAGGTTATCGAAGGTCGGAGTATCGAAGCCCTTGCCGTACGAGGCGTACAGGTGCAGCCGCTCGCTGGCCTTGTACATCAGCGCCGCCACCGGAGTGGTTACGTAGAACGTGTTCTGGCCGCTGTCGTCGGGATTGCCGCCGGTGGTCTGGCCGGCAGGCGGCGGCACGATGTAATGGTCGACCGAGTTGAAGTGCACCTCGCTGTGACGCACGCCGAGCAAGGTCGACCAGCGCTCCGACAGGTCCCAATCGAGTTGCAGGTACTGGTCGAAGTCGTGCAGGTCGTTGTTCTCGTCGCGACGCAGGTCGCCCTGCACGCCGTCCACGCCTGCCGTGATGAAGTTCTTGTAGCCGCGGCGGTGGCTGTCCAAGGCATCGTAGCTCAGGCCCGCGACCAGGGTCAGCGGGCGGTCCAAGGGCTGCCAGTGCGCGGTCCAGCGCGCGTCGCCGCCGCCATAGCTGTTGTGTAGGTCGATGACGCCGCCCGGGCTGGTCGGCGAAGCCTGCGCCGCCTCCGGGATCGACTGGAACTGCTTGACGATGCGGTGGCCGTAATAGGCCATGAAGCGCAAACTCTGGCCGTCGCCCAGGGACTGCTCGTCGATCACGCCGCCCTGGCTCTGCTCCAGGCTCTTGCGGGTGTTGAACTTGAGCGCCGAAGCCGCGGCCTGGCGCGGATCTGCGTGGAACTGATCGAAGCTCAAGCCCATCGGGTCCAGCGATTCCGGGCTGGAGAAGGTGTTCGCCACCACGCTGAGCTTGTTGCCGGAGAAGGGTCTGAAGTCGAGCTTGGCGTTGCCGGAATCGCGCAGCGCGCTGCTGTGGGCGCGGTAGCCGTCGGTCTGGAAGTGGCTGTAATCGAGGTTGTAGCCGACGCCGTCGAGCGCGCCACGGGCATTGAGGCCGGTGCGCCATTCGCCGTAGCTGCCGCCCAGGGCATCGGCCTGCACCACCGCGGGCTCCTGGCCGTCGGCCGTGAAAACCTGCACCACGCCGCCCGAGGCATTGCCGTAGAGCGCGGAGAACGGTCCGCGCAGCACCTCGATGTGGTCGGCCGAGTCCAGATTGAAGTGCGAGGCCTGGCCCTGCCCGTCCGGCTGCGTCGCCGGGATGCCGTCCAGGTACAGCCGCACGCCGACGATGCCGAACTGGGCGCGCGCGCCGAAGCCGCGCACCGACAGCTGCTGGTCCTGGGCGTAGTCCTGGCGGTCGCGCATCACCAGGCCCGGCACGCCGCCGAGATAGTCGGACAGGTTGACGCCGAGCTGGTTGCCGTCCGCATCGACCTGCACCGCATCGACCGAAGCCGGCACCTCGAAGGCCGGTTTGGCGGTGCGGGTGGCGCTGACCACCACACCCTGCAAGCGGGTCTGTCCCAGCGCGCACAGCGGCAACGTGGCCAGCAGCACACCGGCCGCGCGCATGCCGCGTTCCAGTCCAGGGACCGAGCGCACCCTGCTCTCCTGCATCAACGCGCCGCGCTCAATGCGCGGCGTCGAAATACTTGGATACGACGTGGCCGTTGGCGGAATAGCCCAGCACCCAGACGCCGTGGCGGCCGTTGTAGCGCACTTCCTTGACGCAACGGCCGTCGTTGGCGCCGAGGCTGTCCTCGTTCCAGCGCAGCTGCGTGCCGCAGCCGCCGGTGCTGGACGGATAGCCCAGGTACAGGATCACCTTGGTCTGCTCGTCGCCCTGCTGCACCCGTGCAAAAGCCTTGCCGGCGCGCCAGTCGAACAGGTAGGGCAGCAGGATCACGCCGGTCACGACGGCGGCCGCGACAACGGCAAGGGCGATGCGAAGGCGGGCGGCGCGGGTCATGGGGTGGCGGGCGGCGTGAACGGTGCGCGCACACTACTACGCCAGACGCTCTCGGGACAGGGGGAGGCGGGCGCGGCCCGCGCCCGGACTGTCCCGGCCGCGACACACGCCGCAGCCGGGACGCGACACCGGCGTTACTTCGAGAACAGCCCCTTCAGCTTGAGCACGCCGTGGATCGCCTTGACGATGCCCTGCGGCACCGGCTTCTGCGTCAGCAGGCCGGAGACCTGCTTCTTGTACTTGTCGGTGAGGGGCGGCACGAACATGCGCGGGTCGCCCAGCGCCGGGCCGTCGACGACGATGGAGCGGGCGTTGCTGCACTCGTTGAAGGTGTACCAGCCGACCATGCGGCCGATGCCGCTGGTGTTGACGCCGCCGAACGGCAGGTAGGGGTTGGTGCCGGACTGGATCACGTTGTGGTTGATCACCGTGCTGCCGGAGGTGGTGTGGCGGATGTGGTAGTCGATCTCTGCCTGGTCCTTGCTGAACACGTACAGCGACAGCGGCTTCTCGCGCGCGGCGACATAGCGGGTGACCTCCTCCTTGTCCTGGTACGGCACCACGCAGATCACCGGCCCGAAGATCTCCTCCTGCATCACCTTCATCTCCGGCGTGACCTTGCTGATCACCGTCGGCGTGATCAGGCGGCGTTCCGGCACGTATTCGCCGCCGCAGACGATCTTGGCGCCCTTGGCGCGGGCGTCCTCGATCAGGTTGCGCACGCGGTTGAAATGGCGCTCGTTGATGATCACCGGATAGTCCGGATTGTTCTGGAAGCCCTTGCCGTCGGCGTTGTACTGGGCGGTGAACTCCTTGGCCAGCGCGGCGGTGAACTTCTCCTCGATCGAGGCGTGCACCAGCAGGTAGTCCGGCGCGATGCAGGCCTGGCCACCATTGCACATGCGCCCCCAGGCGGTCTTCATGGCGGTGTCGGCGATGTCGGCGCTGGCGCCGATGATGCTTGGGTTCTTGCCGCCCATCTCCAGCGTGACCGAGGCGCAGTGATCCGCCGCAGCCTTCATCACGATCTTGCCGATCTGGGTGTTGCCGACGTAGAAGATGTGGTTGAACGGGCAGGCCAGCAGCGCCTGCGCCGTCTCGGCCCCGCCCTCCACCACCTGCAGCTCGCCATTGGGGAAAGCCTCGGCGACGATGCGCGCGATCACCGCCGAGGAGTGCGGCGCCAGCTCGGACGGCTTGAGCACCACCGCGTTGCCGGCCGCCAGGGCGCCGAGCACCGGCAGGAAGCCGATGACGTAGGGCGCATTCCAGGTCGCCAGGTGCAGCACCACGCCCTTGGGCTCGTAGTGCACATAGCACTTCTTGCCCAGGGTCATCAGCGAGGGGTCGACCGGCTTGTCCGGCATCCACTGCGCCAGGTTGGCGGCGATGAACTCGGCCTCGAACTTGATCATCAGCAGCTCGCCGTCGGTGTCGATCGGCGCCAGGCCGCGCTCCAAGCGCACCGCCTGGTAGATCTCCTCCTTGTGCGCCAGGGTCACCTTGACCAGGTTCTGCACCAGGGCGATGCGCTGCTCGGCGGTGGTCTGGGCCAGGGACGGGGCCAGCCGCGCGGCGCGCTCATAGGCGGTGCGGGCGGGAGTCTGGGTGCTGCGGATGTCGACGACGCTGCTCATGGTGCTGTCCTTGTTGAAAATCACATCGGTTGCGCCAAAGCACAAAACGCAGCGCAGGGCCCGGATGGCCGGACCCTGCACTGCGCTCGCGCTGGCGGAAATCGGGTGCCCGCTAATGCCCGCCTTGCGCCGCCGCCGAGGGCGAGAACTGCGCCGGGTTCAGGGGCCGGTTGATCTGCCACCACTGCTGGCTTTCATTGGTGAGGTAGCCCGCCTCGTAGGTGCCGGCGGTCAGGTCATGGTAGATCGAGGCGCCGCGGTGCCAGGAGCCGGATTCCTGCGAATAGTGGTAGGTGATTAGCGACACGCGCCAGAGCTGGTTGCGGTTGTCGTAGTTGTCGGCCATCAGCGCCAGCCAGGAATCCTCGTCGGCGTAGATCACGCGCCGCCCGTAGATATGGCGCACACCGGGCTTGAGCGTGCCCTCGATCACCCACACGCGATGCGGCTCGTAGCGCAGGTAGTCCGGGTTGACGGTGCCATCCTTGATCAGGTCCTTGTACTTCACCGCCGGGTCGTTGACGCGGAAGTTGTCGTACGGCAGGTAGAACTCCTTCTTGCCGACCAGCTTCCAGGTGTAGCGCTCGGGCGAGCCGTTGAAGCCGTAGTCGTCATCCACCGTGCGCAGGCCGGCCGGCGGCACCGGGTAGTCGAAGCCCACCTCCGGCGCCTGGCGCACGCGGCGCACGCCCGGCAGGTACTGCCAGGACATGGTGCCCTCGTTGCTGTAGTCGTTGGGCTGGTAGCCGACGGCGACGAAGCCTTTCTGCCGCTCCGGCAGCAGGAAGCCGTCGTAGAAATAGGCGTTGATGTGGTCCTGGTAGGAGAAGTAGTTCTTCGGATCGCTGCCCAGGGCCATGTCCGAGAACTTCTCGCGGCCCCAGGCGACGTTGCCGCCGGCGTAGACGTCGGCGATGTCACAGATGCACTGCTCAGTCCACACCTTGCCGGCATTGGAGACATTCCAGATCGCCTCCAGGCCCGACTGCGGGATCGGGAACAGGTAGCCGCCGCCCATGCCGGTGACGCCTTTGCCGTCGTGGATCACCTCGGAGGCGGCGGCGTTCTTGCGGGTGTTCTCGCAAACGAAGTCCGGCGGTGCGAAGTCGCGATGGCTCGGATACACGTCCATGCGATAAGTCTGCGGGTACTTGGCGAACAGCGCCTTTTCGCCCTCGGTCAGCTTGTCCGCGTACTTGGACAGGTTCTGCGCGGTGATGGAGAACAGCGGCTTCTCGTCGCCATAGGGACCGGGCTCGAAGCCTGAGGGTCCCTTCATGCCGGGCCAGTTGCCCTTGTACTTGCCGGTATAGGCCGCGACGCCGCCGGGGCTGGCGGCGACTTCGCCGCCGGCGCAGTTGAGGCGGGCACCGCCCAGCTCGGCGGCTTTCTCCGCCGCAACCTTGGCCTGGGCGGGCGCTGCGAGCGCTGTAGCGGCCGCGGCAACGCCGGCGGCCAGGAACAGTTGCAGCTTCATGTCGGCGGTCTCCTCATCGGCACTGTCGGGACGCGGCTGAATCCCTTTGTCGTCTATGCAGCTGTTCCGCACTACGCGGCGCTGAACCGCGGGCTTTGCAGCGTCTGAGAAGATGCTATTCCGCTGATCTTCGAGTGCTTCGTCCGAAGTGACTAATTTTCCTTCCTTAAATAAGTGACATTCTGGACATTCCTGCCGAAGCCAGCCGACATTCCTGTCGGGACTGTTCGAACAAGCAAAAAAAATACGGCGACGTTGATCGGCAACGCCGCCGCGAAAAGGACCGTGTCTGTTGACCACTATCGCTTCTGCATCCATTCGCGCGTCACGCGCCGCTTGCTGCTGCGGCGCGCGCCCGGCGCCGGCTGCTGATGACTCCAGCCGAGCGCGCCGAGAATGCGCCAGACCTGCACATCGCTGTAGCGGCGGCCGAACTGGCGCTCGATCAGCTGGCCCACGCGGGTCAGCGACCAGCCGTCGCTGGCAAAGCCCTGCGCCATCGCGCCCTGCTGCAGCAGATGGCCCAACTCCTGCCGCTGCACCGGATCGAGACCCGCCGGCCGGCCGAGGCGCGGCGCGTTCTTCAGCGCGTCGAGGCCGCCCTCGCCGATCTTGTCGGCCCAGCGCCGCACCGTCTCGCGGCTGACGCGCAGACGGTTGGCCACCTCGGACTGCCGCATGCCGCGCAGCAGCAGCTGCCCGGCCTGGATGCGGCGCTGTTCCAGCTCCTGGCGTAACGAATGGTCCGGCATGGGGCCTCCGTATCTCGCGCTCCTGTCACTCCACGTGCGGCTCGAACGATTCCTTGGGCGAGCCGCACTCGGGACAAACCCAATCAGGCGGCAGGTCCTCGAACTTCGTGCCGGCGGCGATGCCCTGGTCCGGGATGCCGACGGCTTCGTCGTAGACGTAGCCGCAGATGATGCAAATCCACTTTCTCATTGGTGATTCGGGTTCCGTTGGAAACAGATTGCCTCAGTGAGTCGTTTCAACAGTCGCGTCATCGATGACGCGTTCTTGTGCAGGACGCACATTCTTGACGTTGGTCTTGACGATCAGACGGTTGATCCGTCGCGCGTTGTGGTGGTTGTAGTCGTAGTCGACCTCACCGTCGCCGTTGAGCAGCTCGGCCTCGGGGAAGCGCCGCATCAGCTCCTGGATCATCAGACTGCCCTGCACGCGCACCAGGTAGGTGCCGATGCAGAAATGGGCGCCGGCGCCGAACACCAGATTGCCGTCGAGGCGACGGGTGATGTCGAGCTGGCGCGGCTTGTCCCACTTCTGCGGATCGACCCAGGCGGCGGTGAGATTGAGCATGATGCCCTGGCCTTTGCGGATCTTCTGGCCGCGGAACTCGACGTCCTCCAGGGCGTAGCGGAACTGCGGGATCTTGCCGAAAGCTCCGACGCGCAGCAGCTCGATGATGGCGTTCTCCATCAGCTCCGGCCGCTGGCGCAGCAGCGCGTACTGCCCGGGATTGGCGAGCAGGCCCTGGATGGCATAGGTGTGCAGGTCAGTGGCGGTGTCCGAGCCGGCGACGATCACCGCCTGAATCATGGCCATGATGTCGTAGTCGGTGAGGCGGTCGTCGCCCTCGCTGGCGCTGATCAGGCTGCCGACGAAATCGTCACCCGGATGCGGCGCCGCGCGGCGCTGCGCGATCACATCCTTGAAGTAAGCGAAGCCCTTGAGGGAGTTCTGCATCGCCGCCTGCCGCTCCTTGAACGGCAGGTTGATGCGCGTGGACTTGATCACGCTCACCGCGAACTCGTGGAAGAACTCCTCCTGGTTGGTCGGCACGCCGACCATGTGGGCGATGGCGCGCACCGGCAGCTTCTCGGCGATCATGCTGAAGGCGTCGAAGGTCTCGGGCGTGCCGATCTCGTCGAACACGCCGGTTACGAGGTGGCGGATCTTGGCGTCGATCTTTCCCATCACCGGCTTGGAGAAGGCGGGCAAGGTCAGCTTGCGCAGGCGCAGGTGGTCGGCGGTCTTGGTGGCGAACAGGCCGTGGTCGAGCGAACGCTCGAAGTCGTTCTTCTCCGCTTCCGGCTTGTCCGGCGGGGCGTGCTCCCAGGCCTTGTAGTTGGGCGTGAACTGCACGTTGTTCTTCAGCATCTCGTCGCAGGCGGCGTGCGAGCTGACCACCCAGAAATTGAGGTCCTTGTGCCAGGCCACCGGGTACTCCAGCACCAGCTTCTCCCACACCGCCCAAGGCGAGCGGATGAAGTCCTTGGCATACGGATTGAACAGGCGGCCGTCGATCTCGACGCGGCCCGGCGCTGCGCTGTCTGCGTTCATGCGGCTCCTCCGTGGCGGGCCGGCGTTCAGCCCGTGTTGCGTTTGCCGGTCTTCGCCGGCTGGTTGTGCGGGGCAGGCTCGCGGCGGCCGTTGGCCAGCACGCTGGCCTTGGCCGTGGGCGAGATGCGGCTGGCCAGGCGGCCCTGCGGCGGCGGCAGGTCCTCGCCGCGCTCGGCGGCGATGCCGGCCAGCAGCTGGTACAGCGGCAGCAGCCAGTGCCATTCGTCGAATTCCAGGTAGGCGCTGAGCGCCTTGCGCAGGTGCGCCAGGTCGCTATCGGCGCGCTCGACCATGGTGCGGCGGATCTCGACGTGCCAGGGCTTGCCGGCGGCCGCACGCGCGCGCACCGAAATCACGCCGGTGGCGGCGCCGATGGTCATGGTGCCGATCGCCTGATGCAGCGCCAGCCCCTCCTCCGGCGTGAAGCCGTAGCGGCTCATGGCGCCGAGGAACTGGTCGAGCACGTCCATCTCGACATGCGGGCCAAGGCCACCGCGCAGCAGCTCGGCCACCAGCTCCGGCTCCTTCATGAAGGACTCGAACATCTCCTCGGCATAGCGCAGCGCCAGTTGCGACCAGTGTGCGTGCGCGGCGTCCGGCATGCGCCGGTTGAGGGTGAGCTGGAAGGCGGCCAGGCGCAGCAGCTCGGCGCGGTTGCGCACGTAGCGATAGATGGTGGCAACGTTGACGTCGAGCTTCTCGGCGAGCTGGCGGAAGCTGACCTTGTCCAGGCCGATATCCAGGGCTGCCTGGATGATCGCCTGGGTGCTGACGCTGGGCGGCCGGCCCGGCCGTGGCGGCGTCGCCGAGGCGGGTTTCAGGGCCAGGCCGGTCGCGCGTGCGGGCATTACGGATTCCTCGCGGGCTTTACGCCACTATTTTTGCGATTTTCATTGCAAAAGTACAAAGGGCCGCCTAGTGGCGGTAGCCCTTCACCTTCACCTTGAAGTTCATCGCCGGGCCGGGCGTCGGCGCGGTCTTGGTCTTCAGCACGTAGTCCGGCGGATCCAGTTCCAAGTCGAGCTTGTAGAACACCTGGGCCATGGTGACGGCCAGCAGCACCTCGGCCAGGCTCTTGCCCAGGCAGGTGTGGTGGCCGCGGCCGTACGGCGAATAGGCGCCGACCTGCATGTGCTCGGCGCGCGGCTTGGTATAGCGGTCGACGTCGAACTTCATCGGCTCCGGATAAAACTCTTCCTGGAAGTGCGGCACGCTGGTCCCGAGGTAGATCATCTCCCCTTCCTTGACCTGGCAGCCACCGAACACGAAGTCCTTGTTGGCGGTGCGGATCTGCGCCACCGCGATCGGGTAAAGGCGCATGGTCTCCATGATCGCGCCGTTGAGCACCGGCAGCGCCTTCATGAACTCGTCCTCGTTGACCGGGCCCTTGGCGAACAGCGCGTCCACTTCCGCCTGGATGCGCTTGAGCACGTCCGGGCGCTTGAGCACGGTGTAGACGATGGACGCGGTAGTGTTGGCGACGGTGTCGAGACCGGCGACGTAGGGGCCGGTCATCAGCATGATCAGGTCGCGCTCCGGGATCAGCTCCGGGTTGATCTTATGGGCTTCCATCACGTCGTCGATCAGGGTCTTCTGGTCGTCCGGCTTCTCGCCGTGCTCGGCGGCGTGGGCGCGGTAGTCGGCGACCATCTTGTTGCCCAGCTCGAACATGCGCGCCTTGGCGCGCTTGTACTCGGGCATGTGCATCAGGAACTTCGGCCGCTGGCGCGTGACCAGCACGTTGAGGATGTAGAGGATGGTGGTGCGGATGTCCTTGACGTACTCCCGCGGCGTCGAGCCGGTGAGGACGATGCCGAGCTGGTCCACCACCAGGAACTGCATGGCGGTGACCACCGGCACCTTGCTGCCGACTTTCCAGTCGCGCATCAGGGTGTCGTTGGTGATGCCCAGCATCTGGTTGTAGCGGCCCTTGATCGACTCCTTGGAGAAGCCGCGCTTCATGATCGCGCGCAGGTCCTTGTGCAGCTCGCCGTCGACGGCGGTGAGCATCTTGGAGGCGCCGAACTCGTCGACCAGGGGCTGCCAGGCCTCGCGCGAGCGCAGGCATTCCTTGCCCTCGCGGGTGCCCATGAAGTTGGCGGCCTCGACACCGGCGATGCAGGTGTAGGTGTTGCCCAGCACGCTGACGCGGAAGGCCGGGCCGTATTCGCGGTAGCAGCGCAGGAAGAACTGCGCCGGATCCTTGGCGAACTCGAACAGGTTGCCGAACAGCGGTACGCCGCGGACCTTCGGGGGCAGCGGGGCCTTGGCCTCGCCGCTGCTGTGGACAGCGCTCATCGTCGTCTCCTCCCCCGCTTGATCCTCCACCCCGTGGAAAGACCGCGCAGGCGGTTGCCATGTTATTTCGACAGTAGTTTTGCAATATCTATCGCAAAATGCAAAACACGTTCTTCGGGCCCCGGCCAGCCGCTAGAATTTCACCCGTTCCGTCGAGGGGAAACGAGCTTTGAACGACGCTGTCGCTGCACCGCCTTCAGCCAGGACAGCGCCCGATTCCGGGCCGGCCGGCTTCTGGCGCCGGCTAGCCGCGTTTGTCGTGGACGTGCTGGTGCTGGGCCTGGTGGGCTTCGCCGGCGGGTTGCTGGCATTCGATTTCCTCGCCGGGCTGGGCGGATGGGAGCGACTGATCGGCTTCGGCATCGCCCTGCTCTATTTCGGCATCCTCAACAGCGGCATCGGCGGCGGCCGCACTGTCGGCAAGCGCCTGCTCGGTATCCAGGTGGTGTCGGGCGACGGCAGCCCGCTCGGACTGGGCCGCTCCCTGGCCCGCTTCTGCGTGCTGGGGCCTCCCTACTTCCTCAACAATGCGCCGATCGCGCTCGATCCCTCCAGGCTCTGGCTCGCGGCACTGCTCACCTTCGTGATTTTCGGTTGGGGGCTCGCGATCGTTTATCTGGCGATCTTCAACCGCCGCACACGCCAGTCCCTGCACGACCTGGTGGTCGGCTCCCGCGTGGTGCGCACCGGCGCGGCCCCGCTGGCCACGCCGGTGTGGAAGGGACACCTGGCGGTGGTCGGCGTGATCCTGCTGGTGGCGCTGGCGGCGCCCCTGCCTCTGTCGCGGCTGGCCCAGGGCCCGACCTTTGCGCCGCTGCTGTCGCTGCAACAACAATTGATGCGCAACGAGAAGGTCCGTTACGCCACGGTCAACCAGGGCTTCTTCAAGAATTTCAACAGCGGCGTGACCACCCGCTATCTCGAGGTCCGGGCCAGGCTGGCGCACCGCATGCCCGATGCCGACAAGACCGCGCTGGCGCGCGAGCTGGCCGACACGGTGCTCGATCAGTATCCGGAATCGACCGCGCTGGATTCGATCGTCATTACCATGTCGTATGGCTTCGACATGGGCATTGCCAGCGCCTGGAAGCACAACAACCAGAAAGCCGCGCCGCAGGAGTGGCGCAAGCCCGTCACGCCGGGCTGAAGCCCGGCTTCAGGCGGCGGAGCGGCCGCTCCGTTCCAGGCAGATGACGCGGTCGCGGCCGGCGCGCTTGGCCTGGTACAGCGCGGCGTCGGCGGCCTCGAGCAGCACTTCCATGGTATCGCCATGGTCCGGACAGAGGGCGATGCCGACCGAGATGGTCAGACTGCCGACGACGTGGCCGTGGTGCATCACGCTCAGCTCGCGCACCCTGCCGCACAGCTGCACGGCGCGCGCCGTCGCCTCGACGCGGCTGGCGCCGGGCAGCACGATGCAGAATTCCTCGCCGCCGAAACGACAGGCGATGTCGCTGCCGCGGAACTGACTGGCGAACAGGCCGCCGACCATGCGCAGGGCCTGGTCGCCGGTGTCGTGGCCGTAGGTGTCGTTGAAGCGCTTGAAATGGTCGACGTCGATCATCAGCACCGCCAGCGGCTGGTCCTCGCGCTTGGCCAGGCCGATCTCGCGCGGCAGCGACTCCTCCAGGTAGCGGCGATTGAGCAGGCCGGTGAGCGGGTCGCGGATCGACTGCAGGCGCAGCGACTCGCGCAGCTTGACGTTGGCGATGGCGATGCCGAGGCGGTCGGCGACCATGCCGGCCAGCCGCTCGATATGGACGCGCGAATCCCGCAGCTCGGCCGGACTGGGTACCGCATCCGATTGCAGGTAGGCGATGCCGATGGTTTCGCCCTGCGCGGTAACGGGCACGCAGAGGATGGCACGGTCGCCGCTGTCGGAGTGAACGTGGTTGCAGCGCAGCCCACCTTCGCCGAGCCACTGCATCTCGCCGCGGCGCAGCGCCCAACAGGCATTGCTGCCGAACACCGGTTCGCTCAGGTCAGGGCTGCCGAAGCGCGTCACGCACTCCAGGTAGTTGCGCGAGGCATGGATCAGGTACAGCGCGCCCGACCAGCCGGGGAACAGCCGCTGGCCGTAGCTGCTCATCGGCGCGACCATCTCGTCGAAGTTCTGGCAGGCCTGCAGCACGGCGCTGAGCTCGCCCAGGGCGGTGATCTCCTGGTTCTGGCGCTGCAGGCGCAGGTAGCCGGCCTGCAGCTGCTGCTGGCTGCTGGCCAGCTCGGCTGCGGCCTGGTGCCGCTGACCGATGTCCTGGATCTGCGAGATGAAGTGCAGCGGCCGGTCCTGCTCGTCGCGCAGCAGCGCCACGTCGAGCTGCACGTGGATCACGTGACCCAGCTTGTGCAGGTAGCGCTTCTCCATGCGGTAGGTGGTGCCGCGCCCTTCGAGCAGGTTGCGCACCAGCTGCAGGTCGGCTTCCAGGTCGTCGGAGTGGGTGATGTCCTGGAAGGTGCGGCTGAGCAGCTCCGCTTCGGTATAGCCGAGCATGGTGCACAGCACCTGGTTGACGTCGATCCAGCGACCGTCGAGGCCAACCATGGCCAGGCCGATCGGGGCGCTCTCGAAGGTCAGGCGGAAGCGGCGCTCGGTCTGCTCCGCCTCGGCGCGGCGCAGCTCGATCTGGCGCAGGGACTCGGCCAGGCGCAGGTTGACGTCCTGCAGCTCGACACGGGTCTGGCGCTGGGTGGCGAGAAAGGCCGAGACCTGCGGCAGCAGAGGCCATAGCATCAGGGCCGTGGCCAGGGAGATGCCCGCGGTGACCGCTTCCACCGCGGCGTCGGCGCGGTACACCGGATGCCAGATATTGACCAGCTCGATGAAGTGGGTCGTGCCGCAGGCCAGGATGAACAGGCCGAACATCACGAACAGGAAGTTGAAACGCAGGTCCTTCTGCCGGCGCACGAACAGGAACAGCGCGATCGGGATGGAGAAATACGACACGCCGATCACCGCGTGCGAAGCCACCATGGTCCACAGCAGCAACGGGTCCCAGGCCAGGCAGTAGCCGTGCGGCAGGAAGTTTGAGCTTCCGGACCAGTCGGCAACGGCTTGCAGCATCGGCCCCTCCCTTTGCGCAGCGATTCTATTAGGACCCCCTAATCATGAGACTGATGACAGGTTCAAGCGGCTTGCGCCGCCGGGCGGTAGCTGGGAGCGGGTGAATGGCCTCAAGCGCTGGCGGGACTGGCCGCAGCGCCAGTTCCGGACTGGCTAGTCCGGCAGCAGGTGGACGGTATCGACCGCCCACAGCGGATCAGGCGAGCGGCGGGTGACATAGAGGCAAAGATCGTGGACTCCCGCCGGCGCCTCGAAGCGGGCCTGCAAGGTGCGCGGACCGGCGCTGGCCGCCAGCAGCGGCAGGCTGGCGAGCAGCGGGCCGTCGCAGCCGTCGCGATGCAGTTCCAGCTCGTCGCGGCGCCCGCTCGGCGGACGCAGCCGCAGCTTGTCCCGGGCCGTGCCGAGCTGGAAGTTGAAGGGTAGCGGAACCATCCGCACGGTCACGCCGCCGATGCCATCCAGCGGCGCGGATGCCCAGATCCAGCAGGGATCCATGATGTCGAGACGGTAGACACCGGGCGCACCGTCGGCGACGGGCGGACCGGCCAGGCGCAGCGGCAGCTCGTCACCACAATCGCCGAGCCCGTCGCTGTCGCGGCTGCGCAAGCTGTCGGCATCGAGCTGCAGGGAGCTTGCGGACGCGATGGCGCGGCCTTCGACGAAGGGTGCGGCGCGCAATTGCGCCGGGAGTTTCAGCGGCAGCGGGTCCTGGTACAGGGCTGAGGACGGAGTGGGAGCGCTGCCGTCGAGCGTATAGCGGATCGCGCCCATGCCGGCCTGATTCGCCAGGCTCAGCGTGGCCGTGCCCGGCGCGCCAGGTTGCGCCGTGGCCTGCACCGCGAAAGCGCTTTCGGCGTAGGCGATGCCGAGGGCGCGATAGCGCTCCAGCATCGGCAACAGACGGCGCAGGAACCCGGGCCAGTCGTGCGCCGCGGCCGGCGACCAGGCGGTCTCCGCCAGTGCCGCCAAGCGTGGGAACACGGCGTGCTCGACCTGCGCCGGAGTGGCGATGTGCTCGGTCCAGACGTTGGCCTGCACCCCGATGATGTGGCGCGCCTGCGCGGCGTCGAGCTCGCGCAGCGGGTCGAAGGCATAAACATCTTCCAGGCTGACCGCGGCGGGACGGCCCGGCGGTTCGTCGTGATGATTGCTCTGGATGTAGTCGAAATACAGCGTCGGCGCCGGCGACATGACGACGTCGTGGCCGGCGCGGGCGGCGGCGATGCCGCCCTTGGTCCCGCGCCAGGACATGACTGTGGCGGTGGCCGGCACGCCGGCCTCGACGATCTCGTCCCAGCCGACCAGACAGCGGCCACGTGCGCCCAGCCAGGTCTCCAGACGCTGCATGAACCAGCCTTGCAGGGCGTTCTCGTCCTTCACCCCCAGCGCGCGCAGGCGCGCCTGCACCTGCTTCGAGGCCTGCCACTGCGTCTTGACCGCCTCATCGCCCCCGACGTGGATGTAATGCGAGGGAAACAGCTCCAGCACCTCGGTCAACACGTCCTCGATGAAGCCGAAGCTCGGATCGTCGACGTTGAGCAGGTAGGGATGGACCCCCCAGTCGTGCGAGACCGGCGGCCGCTTGCCGGTCACCCCCACCCGCGGATAGGCGGCGATCGCAGCCTGGGCGTGGCCGGGCATGTCGATCTCGGGAACGATGGTGATATGGCGCGCCGCCGCGTAGCGCACCAGCTCGCGCACCTGGTCCTGGGTGTAGAAACCGCCGCTGCGGCTGCCGTCCGGCTCGGTACGCCAGGCGCCGACCGCGGTCAGGCGCGGGTACTTCCGGATCTGCAGGCGCCAGCCCTGGTCGTCGGTGAGGTGCCAGTGCAGGATGTTGAGCTTGTGCAGCCCCATCCAGTCGACCAGCTGCTCGATGAATGGCAGCGGCATGTAGTGGCGCGACACGTCCAGCATCAGGCCGCGCCAGGCGAAACGCGGATGGTCGTCGATGCGCAGCGCCGGCACCTGTAGCGGCGCGGCGCCCTCGCCTGGCGTCAGCAGCTGCCACAGGCTCACCGCGCCGTAGAACAGGCCGGCCGGCCGGCGCGCGGCCACGCGGATGCCCTGCGGCGTGACCTCCAGGCTATAGTCCTCCGCACCCTGCCCCGCGGCCTGCGGATCGGTGACGAAGACGATCGCCCTCGCCCCGTTCTCGCCGGTCCGGGCCTGCAGCTTGGGACCGCCGCTCTGTGCCAGCGTCCGGGCCAGGAAGGCGGCGGCGTCCTGCGCGGCGGTATCGTGCGCTGGCGCCAGTAGCGCCGTGTCCTCGCGGACGGTGAATGAGCCGTCGCCCGCCTGAAGCGAAGCCGGCAACGGCAGCAGCGGCGGCAAGCGCTGCTCTGGCATCGGGACTGTCTCCCCGTGGCGACAGCCCGCAGCAGCGGACAGGAGAAGGCCGGCCGCAAGAGCCGGCAGCAGCTGCTGGAGAAGGCGGCGGTTCATGCGGGTGCGGGACATTTCCTTAAGACAGCTGCCAGGCGTGATCTGCGGCAGCTAGTGCTGAATAAAAAAGCGGGCCCTGAACATCCGGGCCCGCATGGCACCTTACCACTGTGGGAGAAAGTGGTTACAGCTTCAGGCGCAGCGTTGCAAGGAACTCGCGGCCACTCTTGTAGCGAGCCGTCGGCAGGCTCGGGTCGCTCAGGTACTGCTTGTAGGTGGAATCGAACAGGTTCAGGCCGTCGAACACGATCGCGACATTGCGGGTGATCTGGTACGAAGCGGTGGCATCCAGCTCGGTATAGGCGTCGGTAAAGGTCGCCGGTGCGCCGGCCACGTAGCCGCCAGCCAGGTATTTGCCGCGCCAGCCATAGGTCACATTCGCCGCCAGCGGTCCCTTCTCGAAGTACGGAGTGATGCTGACCGAATACTTGGAGTTGTACGGCAGCGCACCGCCGGTCTGGGTCGTGCCGTAAGAGTAAGTGACGTTGCCGCGGATGCCGAACCCGGTGTCGGCGAACGGCTCTTGCAGGCTCACCGCCAGACCGTCGATGGTGGCGCGGCCGCCATTCTGCGGCCGGGTGACACCGTATTCGCAGAAGCCGTTGTTGTCGCAGACATTGCCCGGAGCGTTCTTGACGATCTGATATTGCGCCGGATTGGTCTGGAACAGGCTGTTGAACCGGGTCTCGCGATCGGTGCCCGACACGATGTAGTTGATCAGCTGCTTGTGGAAGAACGTCGTCGACAGCAGCGACTCCGGCGCGAAATACCATTCGGCCGCGAGGTTGAGGTTGATCGACTTGTACGGCTCAAGGTGGGCATTGCCGCCGCTGCCGGTCAGCACCGTGTCGTTGAGAAACACCGACGGCGCCATCTGGTTGTACGGAGCATAGGCGATGGCCTCGTACAGGGCGCCACGCAGGATGGTGTGCGGCGTCAGGTTGTAGCTCAGATTGAGAGCCGGCAGCGGATCGACGTGAACGTTGCCCTCGGTCACGTATGGGCCTGCGTTCGGCTGCGTTGCGTCGGCACCGCCCAGCTGGTAGCTGGAGCTCTTGGTGTCGGTGCGCACCACGCGCACCCCGATGTTGCCGCGCAGCTGGTCCCGGCCGAAGTTGAGCTGGGCGTAAGCGGACTCGGTCGCCTGGGACACGCCGAAGGCGTTGTTGTACAGCGAAGGATAGTTGAAGCGGCCGAACAGGCCCGGTGTTGCCAGCACCCAGCTGTTGACGGCGCTGGCGCCGTTCGGCTGCACGTGGTTCACCGAGCTGGTCAGGAAGTTCATGCTGGTCAGGCCCGCCAGGTTGGTGGGCCCGCCCGCCCCGACATCGGCCAGCGAAGCCGCACGAGTGCCGCCGGCATCGGCGGTCACGCCGGTATAGACGTTGAGAATCTCTCCTTCGTGGTGGATGGCGTAGCGGACACCGACCAGCAGCTCGTTGACGAAGCCGTCGAATTCCTTGCTGAAGTCGGTCTGGCCGAACATATCGCGCGCGCTATACGGCTCCTGGGCGTAGTTGCCGAAGAAGCCGTCGGCATAGTTCTTGGCCTTGGTGCCGCCCTGTGCCTGCCAGTTGGCCGGATCCAGCGCTGCGGTCTGGTTGTCGAAGTTGAAGCCGCGGTTGATGTCCCAGGAATAGCTGCCGGTGTAGGCGGGCTCGATGAAGGCCTGGGTCAGATCGTTGTGCGAGTTGCTCATGCCGACCTGGCTGTAGACCTTCCAGCCATCGCCACGATAAGTGCCATGCAGATCGAACCCCTGCGTCGTGATGAGCGACTGGCGCGCGTTGTTGTCGTAAGTGGTATTGGCACTGGCGATGCAATTGGCGCCCGTAGAGGGATCGCACGGCGTGGCGGGATTGGACCCGGAGTTACCCGCCACCGTGCAACCGGCGCCGGTGTTCGGATTACAGCCGCCGTTGGAATGGCCGGCGACGACCACGCCGTTGTTGCCGGCAGTCAGGCTGTCGATGCCCGACGCGGCGTTGAGCATGAAGGCATACATCGACTGGTTGTAGTTGTTGAGGTGATCCTGCATCCAGATCAGCCCGCTGCCCAGATCGATGTTGCTGGCCGGCTTGAACTGTATGTTGGCGCTGACGCTGTCGCGCTTCTCGGTCTGCCGGAAATTGGCGACGTTGATTTCGTTCGGCATCAGATCGGTACCGCGCAGCTGGCCGGAGGCGATCTGATTCTTGACGTAGGTGTTGGACATGGCGACCGTGGACAGGGGCGTGTAGCTGAATATCTCCTCGCCCTGGCGATCGGTAACCTGTTCGTAGTGCTGAGCCGAAACGTCGACGCCCAAGGTGCGGGCGGAGTTCCGCCAGCTGTAGAACGCCGAGGCATTGGGCCGGCCCATGTGGGCCATGTCGTTGTAGTTGACGCCCACCGACCCGCGCACGGTGTTGGCCGGCAGGTCAAGCGGCTGCACCGTGTGCATCAGGATGGTGCCGCCGAGGCTGCCTTCGATCAGGCGCGCCTCCGGGGTCTTGTAAACCTCGATGGAGCCGAGAATCTCCGGGGGCAGCAGCGAGAAGTTGAAGCCGCGGTTGGGC